>NZ_CP070978.1:0-300701 GCF_018417535.1 Burkholderia pyrrocinia
TATCCACACAACTCCTATATTCCTGAACGTTTCGATTGAATTCATGATGTCTTCGCGTCCCCAATCGCCCACGCCGGGCAACGGCCAGGCCGACGAGTGCGTGACGCTCGTCGCCACCGCGTCGCTGCCCACGCGCTACGGTACGTTCACGTCATACGCATTCCGCGTATCGGGCAGCGATGCCGAACATCTCGCGCTCGTGATGGGCGACGTGACCGGCGAGCAGTCCGTGCTGACGCGGCTGCATTCCGAATGCCTGACCGGCGACGTGTTCGGCTCGTACCGCTGCGATTGCGGCGAGCAACTCGATCTTGCATTGCGCTACATCGCCGCCGAAGACCGCGGCGTGCTGCTGTATCTGCGCGGCCATGAGGGGCGCGGGATCGGCCTGAGCAACAAGATCCGCGCATACGCGCTGCAGGAGCAGGGGCGCGACACCGTCGAGGCGAATCTCGACCTCGGCCTGCCCGACGACGCCCGCGAATACGACTCGGCCGCCGCGATTCTCCGGATTCTCGGCGTCACGTCGGTGCGCCTGATGAGCAACAACCCGAAGAAGTTCGATACGCTCGCGAAGCACGGGATTCCCGTCTGTGAACGTGTGGCGCTCGCGGTACCCGTGCGCGAGGAAAACGAGCGTTATATCCGCACGAAGCAGACGAAGTTCGGGCATTACTTCGAGGAAAACGAGTAATCACAGCGGGAGCACTGGCGCCCGTTTCTCGCTGTTTGTTCTTCCGATCATCGTCGGCCGACGCGGCGATCGCGATTTTCCCTTCATCCGTTCTGCATCCGGGTTCGCGACGTTACCTGCGTCGCGCCGCCGCCCGTACGATCCGTATCACTCATGACCACGCCATCGAGGATCGAAACCGAACGCCTGGCGCTGCGTCGCTGGCGACCGGCTGACGCGGGCGCGCTTTCGGCGATGCATGCGCATCCGGACGTGACCGCGTGGCTCGCGCGCGGCCCGATGTCCGTCGATGAGGCGAGCGACGTCATCGCGCGCTTCGAAGCGCATTTCGATGCATACGGTTTCGGCGCGTGGGCGGTCGAGCGTCGCGCCGATGCAATGCTGATCGGGCTCTGCGGCCTGTCGCACGAAGCGCGCGCAACGCATCCGATGGCACCGTGCGTCGAGATCATGTGGCGGCAGGCGCGTCACGCATGGGGGCATGGCTACGTTGCCGAAGCGGCGGCCGCGGCATGGGTCGACGGATTCGACCGGATAGGGCTTGGCGAGATCTTCGCGTGGACGGCCGACACCAACCTGCGATCGCAACACGTGATGCAGCGGCTCGGCATGCAGCACCGATCCGCGCGCGATTTCGATCATCCCGCGTTGCCGGAAGGGCATGCTCTGCGGTGGCACGTCGTGTATGTCGCGCACCCCGGCGGCAATGCCGGCGCGTAACGGCTCACGTGCGCATGCCTGTCAGCGCCATGCGGCGTTCTGCAGCACGATCCGGTAGCCGTCGGCATCCTCGAATGTCTGGCCTGATATTTCCCAGTACGGATTGAACGACGTCACGGGCATGAAGCCGTGCGCGGCCGCGCGCTCGCACGCGGCTTCCCATGCCGGACGATTGGGCAGGTAGAACACGATCAGGTCTTCAGGCGTCGGGGACGGCGCGATCGGATGGTCCGGACAGTGCGTGAATTCGAAGTGGTAGTCGAGTCCTTCGCGTCCGAGGATCACGCCGGAAAAGCCGTCGTGATCCTCGAAGCGCGCGAGTACCGACAATTCGAGGGCGTCGCGATACATGCGCTCGGTTCTGGCGAGGTTGCCAACCGGGCGGGCAATGCGCAGATGGGCGTGCAAGATGGACTCGGCGGAGAGTGGCGGGCCGGCCAATGATAAGCCGGCCGAACCGGATTGCGCGAGGCAAGGGGATCGTGTTTCAGCCCATACTTGCCGTATCAGCCGATATGGATTCGTTATGGCCAAACGAACCGCCGAACCTCATCTCGCGAAAGAAAAAACATGATGCTTCAGATCGAGTGCGCGAACCCCGTCGCTGCGGCTGCTCGTCCGGAAAACTTTCGAATCCCTGCCTTCGACGGAGCCTGCCGGCCGACGTGCGGATGCGCGCATGCCGTACGGGAGGTGAGGAATGGATAAGCCCGACCTTCGTCGGCCGATTTCCGGACCTTATCGCCAGTCCCGCTGGGCGGCCGTGCTGGAGGTTGCCTTTGGGTGGGTGGCAAAGGGGACGATGGTGCTGGCCGGGCTGGCGGTGGTTGCGATGATGGGCCTGACGGGCGACCTGGGTGGTCTGTCGGACCTGCCGACGACCAGAAAGGGCTGGCTGTACCTGCTGCTGATACTTGTCGTGGCGGTCGCGCTGGTATTTGCGGTGCACCACTACTGGTTGCGCCCGACCGGTGCGCGTCCGGCAGGTTAACCGGGACGGAAGACGATGTGTCCCCGCAATTCGAGCAGGCAATAAAAAAGCCCGCTGCTTGAGCGGGCTGAATCCATGTTTGGAGACATGGAGGAGACAGACGTAAATTTAAGGGAAAACCCGGGGGTTGGCAAGCCCCCGTTGTATCGATGCAACTTGCTGCGGTACGGGTCGCCACGCGTCGACACGGCCCGTACCGCACTCACATGCCGCCAGCCCGCACGTGCGCCGCAAACGCGCCGAACCGCTCCTGCGCGACAGGCAGCGCGTACTTGTCGCGCATCTCCGTCTCGATCCACGCACAGGCCTCGCGCGCGCAGTCGGTCAGCGCATGCCGCGTCGCGTGTCCGTCGATGTCGTAGACGAACCGCACGCCGACCTCGTCGTCGGCAACCTGCCGCTCGAGCTGGTTGAGCTGCAGTTGCGGCCCGTGCTGTTGCGACAGCGCGCGCAGCTCGTCGAAGTGATATTCGAGCCAGTCCGCGAAGAACAGCGCGTCGCTGTGGCACGGCAGGCGGAAGGCCGCGCGGCGCGCCGCGCGCGGCCCGGCTTCGCCAGCCGCCACGTGTGGTTCGCTGTCCGCGGCGACGGACGCATCGACGGGTGCGAGCGGGTGCTGAATCCGCCGGTACGGTGCGTGGTCGCGCAGCGCATGCCACAGCAATTCGTCGCCGGCGGCGCCGGACGGCTGCATCGTCAGGTCGTGGCGGCCGTCGCCGGCCGGGGCGATGTCGCGGATCACGAGGCGCAGCGAGCACAGCGGTTCGTCCGCGACCAGCAGCGTCGCCGCGCGCGGCAGTCCGCAGACGAGCGGTGCGGCGCCGGCGGCACGAAACACGAGCCCGCGGCGGTCGAGCCGCACGAGCGGCAGCGGCTTGGGAAACGACGGATAGGCGACCGCGATGCGGGCGCCGTTGGCGCTCGTCAACCCGGGCATCATCGCGCGAAAGACCTGAGACTGGTCCACGTTGGTTCTCCTTCGTTACGATGCCGCCCGGACGGAAACGCGCGTTCCGGCTCAGGCGGCGATGGCTTGCCGGGCAGCCTGCCCCGGCTCGATTCCTAGCGCGGCAAACGTTTGCGCATCGATGTCGATCCAGCACGCGACCACCAGACGCCCATCCACCTGCTTCGGCGGGCCTGCGCGGTGCGCGTGTATGCCGATCCGGCGGAACAGCCGCTCCATGCTCGCGAATGTCACGCCGATCAACTGTCGCGCGCCAAGCTGCGCCGCGCATTCGACGACGGCCGCGAGCATCGGGCGCACGGCCCATTCGGCATTGCCGGGCCCGCCGTCGTCGTCCGTCGCCGCGAACCTCGACAGCTCCCAGACGGCCGCCGATTGCGGCAGCGGCATGTCTTCGGCGATCAGGTCGGCGAACAGCGACTTCAGCAGATACGGGCGCGTCGTGGGCAGCAGGCGCGCACATCCGCACATGTCGCCGCCGGCATTTCGCGCGAACACGTAGACGGTATCGTCGCGATCGAACTGGTCGCGCTCGAAGCTTTCGTTCGCCGACGGAAGTGCCCAACCGAGCTGTTCGACGAACACGCGGCGTCGATAGCGCCCGAGATCCGCTGCAAGTTCGTGTGGTAACCGCCCTTCCTCGTGAACGAAGGTCCGCATGGTGTCCTCGGATTTGTGCTTTTGTATGTGCGCATTACATCGCGCGGCACGAGGGGGCGGTAACTGGTAACTCTTACAGGTTGGCGGTGCAAAGACGCCATTCAGGACGTGGTAACGGTTTCTTCTTGATCGACGGGATTGAAAACCGGGCCGCTTTTGCTTATAAAGAGCGCCAGCATCGCGGAAATGGTCAGAGGAATGCGCGGCCAGTTGTCACTGGAGCGTCGGACCGGCATGATAGGCGTCGTAGCGACCGAGCAGGGCCGACGCGACCGCGGCGGGCCAGTCGATGCACGCGAGCCGCGCGGCAAGCGCGGCGGCCGTGCGGAACATGCCGATGTCGGTACCCTTGGCGTCGACGGCCATCACGTTGCTGCGGACGTCGCCGCCGGCGATCACGAACGTGCCCGTCGCACGTTCGAGGTACCAGTCCCAGCCGACCGTCACGTAAGGGGCGCCGGCACTGGCCGTGCGGTGCCATTCGGTATAGCCGGCGAGGCGCGCGTCGATCGCGTTGTCGCGCAGTTCGGCGAGCAGGGATGCATCGAGGCCGGTTGAGACATGGTCGAGTGCAAGCGCGGCCAGTGCGCCTCCTGACAGGCGCACGTAGCCGTCCGGAGACGGGCCGGGGACCGGGTGCAGCAAAGGTGAAGTCATGCGCGGAATGTAGCAGCCCCGAACAGGAGCTGGAACCTGACAAGTATGACAGCGTGACGTTGTCGGAGAACGAATGGAACTGCGCTGGCAGGATGCCTATCAACAATTCAGCGCCGCGGAAGACGAGCAGCAGCTCTTCCAGCGGATCGCCGCCTATTCCAGGCGGCTGGGATTCGAATATTGCTGTTACGGCATTCGCGTGCCGCTGCCGGTGTCGAAGCCGTCGGTAGCGATCTTCGATACCTATCCGGACGGCTGGATGGCGCACTACCAGGCGCGCAACTACATCGAGGTCGATTCGACGGTGCGCGACGGCGCACACAGCACCAACATGATCGTCTGGCCGGATGTCGACCGGATCGATCCGAGCCCGCTGTGGCAGGACGCGCGCGAATTCGGGTTGTCGGTGGGTGTCGCGCAGTCGAGCTGGGCGGCCCGCGGTGCGTTCGGGCTGCTGAGCATCGCGCGCCACGCCGACCGGCTGACGCCTGCCGAGATCAACATGCTGACGCTGCAGACGAACTGGCTCGCGAACCTGTCGCACTCGCTGATGAGCCGCTTCATGGTGCCGAAGCTGTCGCCCGCGGCGGGCGTCACGCTGACCGCGCGGGAGCGCGAGGTGCTGTGCTGGACGGCCGAAGGCAAGACCGCATGCGAAATCGGCCAGATCCTCAGCATCTCGGAGCGGACGGTTAACTTCCACGTCAACAACATCCTCGAGAAGCTCGGCGCGACTAACAAGGTCCAGGCGGTCGTCAAGGCGATCTCGGCCGGGCTCATCGAGGCATCCTGACGCAGGCGAGGGCGGCGGCGAATACGGCTGTCGCCGTGCCGCTCACTCCATCAGCGGTTCCGCTTCCTTCGCGGTCCAGCTCACGCTGGAAATGCTCTTCTCCATGCTCATCCGGCTCGCGATCTGCTCGAGCTTCTGCTGATCCTTCGGATGCAGCTTCAGCGTCGCGGTCACTTTCAGCCGGTCCGGCTGGTCGGGCACGTCTTCGCTCGTCAGGCTCTGGAACGACAGCGGCTTCGCGTACATCGCGTTCGACAGCAGCGTGCGGATGTGCACTTCGTCGGCGGCCAGGCAGATCACGGTGATCTGGTATTCGCGCACGAGGTCGGCGTTCGACACGGGCGTCGCGTTGATCGCCTGGCTGACGCCGCGCAGCACCGTGTTGGTGAGCAGCACGACGCCCGTGCCGGCGAGCGCGGGCACGTAATGGCCGGAGCCGGCCAGCACGCCGACGGCGGCCGAGCACCACAGCGTCGCGGCCGTGTTGATGCCCTGGATCGAGCCCTTGTCGCGCATGATCACGCCGCCGCCGAGAAAGCCGACGCCCGACACGACGTACGCGGCGATCTGCGTGACGCCGGCGACGCCGTTGCCGGTCAGCACGCCGAGCGTGACGAACAGACACGCGCCGCTCGCGACGAGCGTGATCGTGCGCAGGCCGGCCGTGCGCTGGCGCATCTGGCGCTCGAGGCCAATGGCGACGCCGCAGGCGAACGCGGTGAAAAGACGGAGTGCGAAATCGAAAGTCATGGTTGTCCTGCCGTGCAAGGAGCGCATGCCGGCTCGCATCGCCGCGGCGCAATGCCGAAGGCGACGCGACGATAGCCGTCATCGCGCGGTACTGTACCGCGCGTATGCGTCATTCAGTGTGAAACGGGTAGGCGTGCGGGCTCGCGGAACGCGAGCCGGGGCAGGAGAGAACTGCGTCGGACAGGCGTTCAGGCGGCAAGCGGCGCACGCAACGGAGTGCTGCAACTGTCCACGATGGTTCCTGAAGGAAGAATGGGCGGCATTCTAGTGGGCGGCGTGCGCATGCGTCAACCGCCCGGCGGCGGTTGCGCTACTGCGCGGAGCCGATCGTCCCGGTCGCGAGCGCGAGTGCGGCAGCCGCCGACAGCGCACCGGCGTAGCTGTCGACCTCCGCGTTCCGCGCCGCGAGCAGCTGGCTTTGCGCGATCGTCGCGTCGGTGACCGAGCCGACGCCGTTCCGGTACGCGGTCAGCGCCGCATCGTAGCTCGTCTGCGCGGCATCGACGAGCGCCGTCGCGGCGTCGTGCGACGCGAGGCTCGTCTGTACCGCGTTCTGCGCGGCAACGACCTGGCGGACGGCTTCCTCCTTGGTCCGCGTGAGACGCGCGGATGCGCTTTGAGCATCGTTGCGCGCCTGCATCAGCACGGCCGAGCGCAGGCCGCCGTCGTACAGCGGGATCGTCACGCCGAGGAACACGCCGCCGCCGTAGCGGCTGCCGTTCAGGTTGACGGTCGGCGCCTGGTCGCCGATCGCGGGCAGTGCGGTGATGGCCGTGCCGCCGCTTGCATACGACGTCGAAGCGGACAGGAAGATCTTCGGCATGAACGCGGCTTCGGCGGCCTTGATCTTCGCGCGATTGGCCTTTTCGAGCGCAAACGCGCCCTGCAGGTCGGGGCGGCGCGCGATCGCGTCCGACACGATCGCGTCGACCGACGAACCGAGCGCGGGCGGCAGCGGCCGTTTCGGCAGCGCGGCGATCGTCGGCTTCGACAGCGGCGAGATGCCGAGCGCGGAGACGAGGGCGAGGTAGCTGTCGCTTTCCGTGCCGCTCGCCTGCACGAGCGCGAGGTTCGCCTGCGCACGGTTCTGCGTCGCCTGCGCAAGCTCGACGACCGTGCCGACGCCATGCTTGAGCCGCGCGCGGGACGCCGCGAGGATCGCGTCCGCGTTCGCGAGGCCCTGCTGCGCGCTGAGTGCGCGCGAGCGCGCGGCTTCGTACCGGTAGTACCCGACGGTCACGTCGTGGATCACTTGCTGGTGCACGGCCGTGAACGCGACGTTCGACGCGATCGACGCTTGTTCGGCCGCTTCGACGCGCGCTGCGCGGCCGCCGAAATCGAACAGCAGCCATTGCAGCGACAGCGCCGAGATCGTGCCGTGCACGGTCGTGTCGCTCGACGAGTCGCCGAGTATCGTCGATGTCGAGCCGTGGTTCGCCTGATACGCGCCCATGGCCGTTGCGGACAGCTTCGGCAGGTAGGCGGATTTCGCGATGCCGACCGCGAGCGCCGCATTGCGCGCGTCGTTCCATGCGATGCGCGTCAGCGGGTTCGCCGATTCGGCGAGGTCGATCAGTTCGGGCAGCGTGTACGCATGCGCGGCATCGAGCGCGGCAGGCGACGGTACCGACGCGAGCGCGGGCGTGGCCGGTAGCGTGTAGTCGTGCGCGCCTTGCGCGTTCGCGCGCGGCGGTGCGGACACGATGTCGCCCGCGGCCGATGTCTGCGGCTGCCACGGGCGGTTGGACGCCTCCGGCGCCAGATCGATCGACGACGTCGCGCAGCCGGCCAGCGCGACGGCGGTCGCGAGGGCGGCGGCGGCGATCGGGGCGGCCGGCGGTTCAGGTAGGCGCATGGGGGACAGGCTCCTTCGGTGTGGCTTGACGGGCGGCGTCGGCAATGTGCGCGAGCCGCGAGTCGATCAGGTTCAGCAGCGCGTCGCGTGCGGGATCGGTGGGGGCAGCGGGGGCGGCGTTCGGCGGCGGGGCCGGCGGCGCGGGGGCATCCGTTCGAGGCGCGGCTTCGTCGTCGCGCAGGTCGACCACGCGTGCGAGCCGCGCGCCGATCGCCGCGTCGCCCGGTGCGCGTTCGGCGAGCAGGAACAGCGGGCCTTCGAGCGCGCCGAGTTCCGCGAGTGCGCGCCGCCGCGCGGCGAGCCACGTGGCGGCCGGCCGCACCCACGACGGTTCGTAATGGATCAGGCCGAGCTCCTGCGAGATCGCGCCGTGGCTTGCGAATGCTTCGGCGGCCAGTGCGCGCCGCTCGGCAGGCTGTGCGATCTGCGCGAGGCGCCGCCACTGGTCGAGCAGCGCCGCGAGCGCCGTGTCGATCTGCTTGCCGATGCTGACGGGCCAGATGCGGGTGAACACGAGATACACGACCACGTTGCCGAGCAGGATGCCGATCGTGCGATCGCGCGCGAGCGTCAGGTCGAAGCCGGGGCCCGCGCCCTGGATCACGCACAGGAAGAACGCGAATGCGACCTGGAAGCCCGCGTAGGCGATGCGCGGCGACCCGAACGCGACCCACGCGGCGAGCCACGCGCCGGCAAACACGAGCGCCATCAGCTCGCCGATCGACGACAGCGACGGCACGACGAACACGAGCGCGGCCGTACCGATCAGCGCACCGACGATGCAGCCGGCGATGCGCAGCGTGAGCTTCTCGACCGTTTCGGCCGTCGAGCCGAGCGACACCATGTAGCAGGTGATGAAGCAGGTGTGGATGCCCGACCAGTCGAGCTGCGAGTACAGCAGGTAGCAGAACATCGCGGCGACCGTCGTTTTCAGCGCATAGCGGATGTGGTCTGGGTTGGTGCGTGCGTCGGGCAGGAAGAAGCCGCCGCGCGGGGCGGGCGGCGCAGGCGGTGCGGCGGGTTCGGCCGGCACGTCGGCGGCGTGCTCGCGCGCCGTATCGGCCGATGCGGCGGTCGCGGCCGGTTCCGCGAAGTGCGTGATCGCCGTGTGCAGATCCGTTGCGACGACGCGCGCGAGCGGCGGCAGCGTATCGGCTGCCGGCAGCGCGAGCGTCACGTCGACCGGATAGCCGCCGTGTTCGAGGATGGCGGCCATGTCGTCGAGCGTCGTGGCAATCGGCTCGACAAGCGTGCCGGGTAACCGTGCGTCCGGTTCGCGGTCGGCGAGCGCGACCGCGACGAGCAGCGCGGTGCTCGATGCGATGGCCTGCCGCAGCGCGACGACGTCGGCGGCCGCCGACGAGCCTTCGAGCTTCGACAGCTTGAGCCACGTGAGCAATTGCTTGTCGCCTTCGCGCAGGCTCGCGTCGAACGCGGCGCGCGCGTCGCCGCTGTCATCGCCGTGCAGCCGCCGCGCAGCGAGCCGCAGCCGCTTCGCGAGTTGCGCTTGCGCGAGCTTGCGCGGCGACGGCGCGATCAGCAGGTTGACGACGATCGCGACGCCGACCGGGATCGCGACCATCAGCCATGCATAGAGCAGCGCGCGCGTCGCGGCTTCGCCGAACGGCGCCAGGCCGAGCTGGTCGAGCCCGAAGCCGACGATCATCGCGAGGATCGCGCCGACCGGGCGCAGCTTGCTCGCCGAGGTCAGGTAGAGCAGGCCGACCGACAGCACGGCCATGCACGCGACGCGGAGAATCGAATAGTCGATGCTGAAGATCGCGACGCCCATCACGAGCGCGATCACGACCGTGACGAGCAGCAGCATCGCGATCGCGAGCACGACGCTCGTCACGCGGTCGGCGCGGTTCAGGAAGAACACGACGTACACGGAGATCGCGGCCTCCGGCGTGCCGTACCCGCTCGTCACGAGCACGACCAGCGCGCAGATCAGCGCGACGCGCACGGCCATCAACGCGCGCCCCGGAAACGGCGCGAGCAGTCGCAGGACTTCGCGCGGGCCCGGCGAGCGGACGTCAGCGGCAGGCTGAACCATGCCGGACCTCGACGATCGCGCTCGCGCCGACGCGCACGAGCTTGCCGTCGGGTTCGTCGAGCTTCACGCGCACCGGGAAGCGCTGCGCGACGTGCACCCAGTTCACTGAATTCTGCACGATCGGCAACGAGCGCGGCAGGTTGATGCGAGCGCTGTCCGCGATGCCCGCGCCGATGCCGACGACCTTGCCCGTCATCGGGCGGCTGCGGTCGATCATCGAATAGACGGTCGCGCAGTCGCCGACCTCGATGCGATTCAGCGACGTCTCGCGGAAATTGCTGACGGCGAACCATTCGCTCGCGTCGATCAGCGTGAAGATCGACTGGTTCGGCGCGAGGGTTTCGCCGGCGAGCACCGTCAGGCCCGTCACGAGCCCGTTGTGCGGCGCGCGCACGACCGTATCGTCGAGCGCGTGCTGCGCGCGGGCCAGCGCGGCCTCGCGCGCATGCAGCGTCGCGATCGCGTCGGCGTCGTCGCCGATCGTCTGCGCGGACGCGCGCTGCTGTTCCTGCGCCTGCGCGAGCGACACGGCCGCGTCGCGCTGGCGGACCTTTGCCTGGTCGAACTGCTGGGCGCTGACATAGCCTTGCGCGGCGAGCGGTGCGAGCCGGTTCACGTCGCGCGTCGCGAGGTCGGCGTTCTGCGTCGCGCGCTTGACCTGCTCGGCGGCGACTGCCGCGTTCGAGTGCTCGCCGATCAGCGAACGGCGGCGCGTGTCGAGCGATGCGCGCGCGAGCTCGAGATCGGCCTGCGCCTGCGCGACCGACAGCCGGTACGGCACGGGATCGATTTCATACAGCAGGTCGCCTTTCGCGACGCGCTGGTTTTCATGCACCGCGAGCCGCACGATGCGCCCGCCGACAGGCGACGCGACGTGCACGATATCCGCGTCGATCGACGCGTCGTCGGTGGACGGGTAGGCCGTCGTGCGGTGGTACGCGTACGCGAGCGCGGCGATGCCGAGCGCGACGATTGCAAGCGCGATCACCCGGCCTTTCATGGAGGGGCGGGCGGTTCCGGCGGCCTTCATGCGAACGGCCCCGTGCCGGTGAGCCAGACGATCACGGCGACCACGAGCCCGATCGCGGTGCAGACGGCAAGCTGGTAAGGGACCGTGGCGGCCCAGCCGGTCGCGACGAACACGCGGTGCGCGACGATCGCGCCGACGATGCCGACGATCGCGCTGACGAGCCAGAGCGGGAAATACGCGCCGAACAGGACGTACGACGGTGCGCCGCGCGATGCGCAGCCCGCGAGCGGCAGGGCTGGCGCCAGGACGGCGGCGACGCGCAGGGGCGCGCGCGGCGTTGTTTTTCTCATGATGTGACGAGCTCGACGATGGGGGGGATGCCGGGCGCGGCGCAATGCGGTGCGTCGCCGCGACGACGATTCCGCGATACGGAGCCGATAATAAAGCAGCACGATGCGGACCGCCAGCCGTCCGTCCCGCCTGCGCGACAAGCCCCGCGGCTCGCTGTGCAAGACCGGGCGTTCACGTCGGCCCGTCCGGCAGCGCGTTTCGGTAGCGGCGGCCGTATCGCCGCGATTCTGCCAGCGTAAGCTCGTGTAGGGTTGCTAACGGACTGTAAACGATCGTCAGACGAAAGAAGGCTGGCTGCATTTGCGATGCTGGCGCGTCGGAATCGGTGTGGAAACGGTCGATTACCACGCGAAGCCGCGCGAGACTCCACCGACGGCCGCGCCCGATCGTCGTGGCCGGTATCTGTGTACCATCGTGCGTATGGCGCGAAGCGCGGCACGGGGCGTCACCGCCTCGTGCGACGCGCGTCGCGGATGCCGTATCGCAACGAAGGTGAGCGCTCCATGCGAAGTTTCTTTGTCCGGTTCATTGCAATCGGCGTGCTGTTCCATCTGTATGTCGGGATGCGGATCATTCCCGACGCGTTCGCGTCGACGGTCGCGCGCACGATCGCGGCGCTCGTGCTGGCGAGCTTCGTCGTGCTGATTCCGGTCGGCATGTTCTCGCGCCGCTTCGACGAAGGCTGGGCCGCGACGCTGGCCGGCTGGGCCGGCTCGCTCGTGATGGGCTTCTTTTCGTCGCTGCTCGCGCTGACGTTCCTGCGCGAATTCGTGCTGCTCGGCGTGTTCGCGTGGCGGCATCTCGGGCACGACGGCGCGTGGAGCGGCGCCGCGGCCGACACGGCGCTCGGCGTGCTGGCGGCCGCGGTGCTCGTCACCGCGATCGGGTTTGTCGGCGCGCGCCGCACGGCGGCGGTCAAGCGCGTGTCGATTCCGGTCGCGGGGCTGCCGGCCGCGCTCGACGGGCTGACGATCGTGCAACTGTCCGACATCCACGTCGGGCCGACGATCAAGCGGCCCTATATCGAACGGATCGTGCGCGCGGTCAATGCGCTTGACGCCGATCTCGTCGTCGTGACGGGCGACGTGGTCGACGGCTCGGTCAAGCGCCTGCGCGAACACACCGCGCCGCTCGGCCGCATGCAGTCGCGGCACGGCAGCTTTCTCGTGACGGGCAACCATGAGTATTACGCGGGTGCGCATGCGTGGATCGACGAATTCCGGCGCATCGGGCTGACGGTGCTGCTGAACGAGCACGTGCTGATCGAGCACGACGGCGCGCGCGCGGTGCTCGCCGGCGTGACCGACTTCACGGCGGGCGGGTTCGATCCCGCGCATCGCAGCGATCCCGAGCAGGCGCTGGCCGGCGCGCCGCGCGACGTCGGCGCGAAGATCCTGCTCGCGCACCAGCCGCGCAGCGCGGAAGCGGCGAACCGCGCGGGTTTTACCGTGCAGTTGTCGGGGCATACGCACGGCGGCCAGTTCCTGCCGTGGCCGCCGTTCGTGCGCATGCAGCAGCCGGTGATCGGCGGGCTGAGCCGCTTCGGCGATCTGTGGCTTTATACGAGCCGCGGCACCGGATACTGGGGGCCGCCGAACCGCTTCGGCGTGCCGTCCGAAATCACGCTGATCCGGCTGACGCGCGGCGGCTAGCGAGCCGTCACTCGATGCGGGCGATATCGTCGAAGTCGAAGCGCGGGCTGCGCGGGAACAGGCCGGCCGGATCGCCGTAGCCGAGATTCACGAGGAAATTGCTCTTGATCGTGGTGCCCGCGAAGAATGCGGCATCGACCTTCGCGCCGTCGAAGCCCGACATCGGGCCCGCGTCGAGGCCGAGCGCGCGTGCGGCGAGGATCAGGTACGCGCCTTGCAGCGACGCGTTGCGGAACGCGGTAGCCTCGATCAGCGCAGCGTTGCCAGCGAACCAGCTCCGCGCGTCGGCGTGCGGGAACAGGCGCGGCAGGTGCTCGTAGAACGCGAAATCCATGCCGACGATCACGGTAACGGGCGCGGCCATCGTCTTCGCGAGGTTGCCCTCGGACAACGCGGGCTTCAGGCGCGCCTTCGCTTCGGGCGACTTGACGAACACGAAGCGCGCGGGGCTCGAGTTCGCCGACGTCGGGCCGAATTTCGTCAGGTCGATCAACCGGTGCAGCAGCGCGTCGTCGACGGGCTTGTCCTGCCACGCGTTGTGCGTGCGCGCGGTGAGGAACAGTTGATCGAGGGCGGAATCGGAGAGCGTCGTCATGATGGGATCCGGAAAGAAAGCGGCCGGGTCGCGCCGGCGGGCATGGCGGAAGAAAGCGGCAGCCCTCGGCAGGGCGTACCGCGACACGCCGCGATGATAGCGTGATGCGCAAACGCGCATCGCGGTGCGCGGCGGTTTTCCTCGCGCGGCGAATGACAGCGCATGGCGGCGCGCGGCGCCGTTGGCTAGTATGCAGACATGCATGGCTCGTCCCGTTCATCGCCCCATCATCGCCCCATCATCGCCCCTTCATCGTCCGTTGATTCCCGACATGTCGACGCCCGATCTCTTCGCTGATACGCCCGTGCCCGACGTGGACTGGTACCCGGACTGGCTCGCGCAGCCCGACGCCGATCGCGCGCTGGCCGCGCTGATCGGCGAGGTCGCGTGGCAGCAGGACACGATCCGCACACCGCGCGGACGCATTCCGTTACCGAGGCTCACCGCGTGGCAGGGCGAACCGGATGCCGTTTACGTGTATTCGGGAATCCGCAACGTGCCGGCACCGTGGACGCCGGCCGTGCTCGACCTGAAGCACGCGGTCGAGGCGACGTGCGGCGCACACTTCAACAGCGTGCTGCTCAATCGCTACCGCAACGGGCAGGACAGCCTCGGCTGGCACGCGGACAACGAACCCGAACTCGGCGATGCGCCGGTGATCGCGTCGGTGAGCCTTGGTGCGATGCGCGTGTTCGATCTCCGCCATCGCGCGACCGGCGTCACGCATGCGTATCGCCTTGGACACGGCAGCCTGCTCGTGATGCGCGGGCGGACGCAGTCCGAGTGGCAGCATCGCGTGCCGAAGGCACCGAGCGTACAGGGCGAGCGCGTCAACCTGACATTCCGGCGCGTGATGCCGGCCGGTACGGGCCGGTAGCAACCGGTCGTCACCGGGCGCCCGAGTGGCCCGGTCATTCGCGCCCCGTTTTTTTCGACCCACGAACGACCGATGCAAGCAATCGGCCTGGCGTGCGGCACGTTGCCGCACGAACGCTGTACCGTGCGGCCTGAAGCGGCGCTGAGTCCCGTCCCATCTGGGTTTCAGGCATCTTCGATCGACCTCGGGGTTCCGATAGATGAGTGAAACCTCTGATGGTGCGTCGCAACAATCATTGACTAGACTGTCGAATGGATGAAACGCGTCGGTATACCGGCGCGACCTTTTGATATGCCCCGTGCGTTGCCGATGCAACGCGCAACGGGGCAGGAGCCCAACGCGTGACCGTATTCGACCCTTCCTTCGAACCCTCGCTGCACGTCTTTGAACAAGACGGCGGATGGCAATGGGCGCTGACGGTGAAGCGGGCGACCGGCGTCGGGGTGAAAGTCGTCGCATTCAGCCGGGAAGGCTTTCGCGGCGAAGCCGAGGCTTACGCCGCCGGCCAGCTTGCCCGCGCCGAGTATGACGCCGCCGTGACGGCCTGACGCCGTCGCGTCGATCCCGCCCGAGGATCGCCTTCACTGTCGTCCACCGCTCGTTGCCGGGCGGTTTTCCCCGATCGTTTCCCGCCTTCCGTCTGCCGCGATGCGCGCATCGCGCGACACCGCATGCGGTGCGCCGGTCCGCCGGTCCGCCCGCGCTTGCCGAGCCAAATGGTTCGTACCATTCGACACGTGTCTGCCATACGCCGCGCTTAACGTCCTTGCATGGCGCCCGTCGCGTCGGCGTGCGGCCTGCGCCGCGGTTTGCGCGCCGGACGCCGGGCGACGACCCATCGACAAGAACGCAGGTCATGTGCGACGACAACACCGACTACAACCGCCGTGCGCGCGGCGGATCGCGCACGGCGCGGGCGCCGGAACGGGGATTCACGCTGATCGAGGTGCTGATCGCGCTGGCGATCGTGGCGGTGGCGCTCGGCGCCGTGATGCGCGCGATCGGCGCGCTTGCGTCGGATACCGATACGGCCCGCATGCGCCTGCTCGCGTTATGGAGCGCCGACAACGCGCTCGGCGAGATCCGCATCGCGTCGACCTGGCCGCCCGTCGGCACGAACACGTTCGCGTGTCCGCAGGGCCGCTACCGGTTCGTGTGCCGCCAGTCGGTGGCCGCGTTGCCGAGCCCGCTCGTGCGTCGCGTGACGGTGAGCGTCTATCCTTCCGCATCGAGCCGCAACGTGCTCGCCGAAGTCGTCACGGTGATCCAGAATGAAGCGCGCCGCTGAACCGCGCGCGGCGGCGCGCGCGCGCGGCTTCACGCTGATCGAGATGCTGGTCGCGATCGCGCTGCTCGCCGTGATCGCGCTGCTGTCGTGGCGCGGCCTCGACGCGACGATCCGCGGTCGCGACGATATCGCGTCGAATCTGGCGCAAACGCGTCTGCTCGGCCGCTATTTCTCGCAGTTGCAGTTCGACCTGACGAACCTCGTGACGGCCGACGAAGTGTTCGGGCCGCCGCTGCGGATCCGCCCGGGCGAACTCGTGATGGTGCGCCATCTCGGTGTCGGCGGCGGACCGACGCAGATGCAGGTCGTGCGCTACCAGCTCAACGGGCGCGAGCTCGTGCGCAGTGCGTCGCAGCCGCTCGCGTCGCTGGCCGACGTCGACGACGCGCTGCATCACATGGACGCGTTCGCGCGGGTGGTGGTCAGCAACGATGCGCGGTCGATGCAGCTTTCCGTGTGGGTTCCGCCGGGTGGCTGGACGACGAGCCAGGCGAGCGTCGAGCAGACCTACGCGCAGTTCCTCGCGCAGCACGGCGTCAGCAGCATCACGTCGCTCGGGATGCCGCTGCCGCGCGGGGTGCGCTTCGCGGTCACGATCGGCTCGCCGGCGGTCGAATACGTGCGGACGATTCCGATCGGACAGTGACGGCGGCGTGTGCCGCCCCGGCCCGAAACGTGTTCCGTCCCCCGGGCAAAAAGGTCCGTAACTTTCGTCATACGTCTGTTATTGCCCGTCCGTTAGTCTCGTGACGAGCATGACCGCCGAGACCGGTTCCATTGGCCGGTTCGGCGGCGGCATCGGCATCGGCAAACGGGAAGGGGGCGAACGTGACGGTCGAGCACCGGCATGATGCACACGCGGGCGCGTCGGGAAACGACGCGCGCGGGCAACAGCAAGCGGCGGCGATCCTGAGCCGCGCACAAAACTGGCACAGCGCCGGACGGTTCGACGACGCTGCGCGCGAATATCTCGCCGTGCTCGCGAAGGAGCCGGACCATCCCCAGGCGCTGCACCTGTACGGCGTACTGCAGTTCCAGCGCGGCGCGGCCGACGACGCCGAAGCGTTGCTGCGCCAGTCGATCGCGATCGCACCCGGCACGCGCGCGCTGTCGGATCTCGGCGCGATCGCCGGCGAGCGCGGCCGCGTCGACGAGGCGCTCGAGCATTTCACGGCTGCGCTGCGCACGACGCCCGACGACGTGCAGACGCTCGTGCGTCACGGCAATACGCTGCTCGGATTGCGCCGCTACCACGACGCGCTGGCATCGTTCGACCGCGCGCTCGCCGTGTCGCCGCTCGTGCTCGATGCGCTCTGCAATCGCGGTAGCGCGTTGCGTGCGCTGCGCCGCTTCGACGCAGCGCTCGACACCTACGATCGCGCGCTGATGGTCGACCCGCGTTCGTTCGAATCGTGGTTCAACCGCGGCCTCGTGTTGCGCGAACTTCAGCGGCCGGCCGACGCGCTGCAGTGCTTCGATCGCGCCAACGCGATCCGGCCCGGCGTCGCCGCGATCATGGCCGAGCGCGGCCGCACGCTGATCGATCTCGATCGTCCGGGCGAGGCGCTCGCCGCCTTCAACGAAGCGATCGCGGCCGATCCCGCGCGGATCGACGTGCTCTACAACAGCGCCGTGGCGCTCGAACGGCTCGGCCGCGCCGACGAATCGCTCGCCCGCTGCGAGCGCGTGCTGATGCTCGATCCGGATCATGTCCGCGCCCATGCGACCCGCGGTAATGCGTTGCTGCAGCTACAGCGCTACGACGATGCGCTGGCCGGTTATGCGCGCGCGCTGGCGCTCGATCCGCACGCGGCGGAGACGTTGTGCAACCGCGGTACCGCATTACGTTATCTGAAGCGTTACGACGACGCGCTGGCCAGCTACGACGCCGCGCTGGCGCGCGACGCGCGTTTTGCCGAAGCGTGGACCAACCGCAGCAGCGTGTTGCAGGACCTGCACCGCTACGACGAAGCGATGACGTCGCTCGATCGCGCGCTCGCGCTGCGTCCCGATCATGCGACGAACTGGCTCAATCGCGGCAACCTGCATTTCGAAACGGCGCGCACGGACGACGCGCTCGCCGCGTACGACCGCGCGATCGCGTTGCATCCCGACTACGCCGAAGCGCATTTCGCGCGCGCGTCGCTGTATCTGATCGAAGGCGATTTCGCGCGCGGCTGGCCCGAATACGAATGGCGGCTGCGCGATGCGCAGCTTGCGCGGCACTGCCGGCCGTTTACGCAGCCGGCGTGGCAGGGCGACACGCCGCTCGACGGCCGGACCGTGCTGATTCATGCGGAACAGGGCTTCGGCGATACGCTGCAATTCTGCCGCTATGTGCCGCTGGTGGCCGCGCGCGGCGCACGGGTCGTGTTCGAGGTGCAGCCGACGCTGCGCGCGCTGATGGCGTCGTTGGCCGGTACGGCCGACGTGATCGCGCGCGGCGAGCTGCTGCCGGCATTCGACTGCCAGGCGCCGCTGTTGAGCCTGCCGCATGCGTTTCAAACGGAAGAAGCCACCATTCCGCGCGCCGATGCCTACCTGCATGCGGACCCGCAGCGCACGCGCGAGTGGGATGCGCTGCTCGGCGAACGGCGCCGGCCGCGGATCGGCCTCGCATGGGCCGGCAATCCGGAGCACCGGAACGATCACAACCGGTCGATCGATTTCTCGCGGCTCGCGCCGCTGTTCGATCTCGACGTCGACTGGATCAGCCTGCAAAAGCCCGTGCGCGAACGCGACGAGGCGCGGCTCGCGGCTGCACCGGTCCGCCGCGTCGACGACGAACTCGGCGACTTCGCGGATACGGCCGCACTGATCGGCGCGCTGGATCTCGTGATCGCGGTCGATTCCGCGGTCGCTCATCTGGCGGGCGCGCTGGGCCATCCGGTCTGGGTGCTGCTGCCCGATCCGCCGGAGTGGCGCTGGATGCGTACGCGCGGCGACAGCCCGTGGTATCCGTCCGCGCGGCTGTTCCGGCAGCCGGCGCCGGGGGACTGGGCGGGCGCGATCGACGCGGTGCGTGCCGCGCTCGAGCCGATGACACGTTAGACACGACACGCGATACGAACAGCGACCAGTGGGAGCCACACGATGATACCGAACGGGGAAGGGACGACATTCGCGAGCGCGCCGGTCGCGCCGGATCGACGTCCGCCCGACACCGCGCAGCTCGAACGGCTGCTCCTGCGTGCGCGCAGGGCACACCACGAGGGCGCGCTGCAGCATGCGGAGAACGCGTATGCCGAATTGCTGACGCTCGACCCCGAGCATCCGGAGGCGCTGCACCTGCTCGGCGCGGTGCGCTTCCAGCAGGGGCGGCTCGACGATGCAGAGCCGCTGATGCGGCGCTCGGTCGAGCGCCAGCCGGTGCCGCTCGCGCTTGCGAATTACGCGGCGGTGCTGGCCGGGCTCGGGCGAGCGCATGATGCGCTCGCGCGGCTCGACGAGGCGCTCGCGATCAATCCCGTCCATCAGCGCGTCCTGTTCCAGCGCGCGGGGCTGCTCGCGCAACTCGCGCGGCACGACGACGCACGCACGGTCTACGATCGCCTGCTCGAACTGACGCCCGGCTTCGCCGACGGCTATGTGAGGCGCAGCGACATGCTGCGCGCACTCGGCCGCCACGACGAAGCGCTCGCCGACTGCGACCGGTCGATCACGCTTGCGGGGCGTTCGTTCGACGCGATGCGCGGGCGTGGACTCGCGCTGCGCGCACTCGGCCGTTTCCGCGATGCGGTCGACAGCTATGGCCACGCGCTCGCGCAGATGCCGGGCAGCGCCGAAGTGTTGTTCCTGCGCGGCGTCGCGTATCTGGACCTGCACGACCCCGAACGCGCGCTCGCGGATTTCAATGCGGCGAGCGCGACGAGCCCGACCTTCGTCGATGCGATCTTCAACAGTTCGATCGCGCTCGAGCAGCTCGGCCGGCACGACGAGGCGCTCGGGCGCTGTGACCGCGTGCTCGCGATCGATCCGTGCCATGCGCGGGCGCTCGCGAACCGCGGCAACGCGGCCAGCCACCTGGAGCGCTATCGCGACGCGGTCGACAGCTATGCGCGCGCGCTCGATGTGGAACCGGGCAGTACCGGCGTGCTGTGCAACTACGCGAGCGCGCTGATGCGTGTCGAACGTCACGACGATGCACGCGACATGTGCGACCGCGCGCTCGCGCTCGATGCGAGCTTTGTACCCGCATGGTTCACGCGCGGCCGCGTGCAGCTCGAAACGCACCGCTACGAGGCCGCGCTCGACGATTTCGCGTGCGTGATCGACGCGACGCCGCGCGACAAGCTCGCGCACTTTCACAAGGGCAACGCGCTGCGTGCGCTGCGACGTCACGACGCCGCGCGGCAGGCGTATGCGGACGCGATCGACCTCGATCCCGACTACGTGCTCGCGCACTGCATGCGCGCGTTCCTGTGCCTGTCGATCGGCGATTTCGAAGCGGGCTGGGCCGAGTACGAATGGCGCTGGCGCGACACCCAGCTCGACGCGAGCCGGCGCGCGTTCGCGCAGCCGCGCTGGACCCACGGGATGCCGCTCGCCGGGAAGACGATCCTGCTGTACCCGGAACAGGGGCTCGGCGACACGTTGCAGTTCTGCCGCTACGTGCCGCTCGTGAAGGCGCTCGGCGCACGCGTCGTGCTCGAGGCGCCGGTCGAACTGAAGACGCTGTTCGCGACGCTGGACGGCGTCGACACGCTCGTCGCGCGCGGCGAGCCGCTGCCGCCGTTCGACCTGCATTGCCCGCTGCTGAGCCTGCCGCTCGAATTTCGCACGGATCTGGCGTCGATTCCGGCGGGCGTGCCGTATCTCGGCGCCGATCCCGCGCGCGTCGCGCGCTGGCGCGAACGGCTCGGCGCGTCGACGCGGCCGCGCATCGGCCTCGTGTGGTCCGGCAACCCGCTGCACCTGAACGATCGCAACCGCTCGATGACGCTCGCGGATCTGCTGCCGCTGTTCGACGACCGCTACGAGTGGATCAGCCTGCAGAAGGTGGTGCGCGACGAGGATCGGCCGGCGCTCGACGCGAGCGCGGTGCGCTTCGTCGGCGACGAACTGGGGGACTTCGCCGACACGGCGGCGCTGACCGCGCTGATGGACGGCATCGTCAGCGTCGATACGTCCGTCGCGCATCTGGCCGGCGCGCTCGGCAGGCCGCTTGCGCTGATGATTCCGCATACGCCCGATTTCCGCTGGCTGCTCGACCGCGACGACAGCCCGTGGTATCCGTCCGCGCGATTGTTCCGCCAGCCCGAGGGCGGGCAGTGGGCGCCCGTCGTCGAGCGGATCGCGGCCGGGTTGCCGACGCTCGTCGGCGCAGGCGCGCGATGAGCGCGCGCCGCGAGGCTGCGCCAATGGCGGACGCCATGCCGGGCGCCGCGGCCGTGCCGCTGCATGCGGTACTTGCCGACGCGTTACGCAATGCGCGCGCGCGGCTCGAACAACGCGACTTCGCGGGGGCCGGGCGGCTCTACGAAGGCGTGCTGACGATGGCACCCGGCAACGTCGAGGCATTGCACCTGCTCGGGCTCGTTTACCTGAAGCTCGGCGATCCCGTGCGCGCGGAGCCGCTGATTGCGCGGTCGATGCGGCTCGGGTTGAACCAGCCGTGGAATCTCGCGAATCACGCGGCGGCGCTGACCGGCGTCGGTCGCCATCGCGACGCGCTCGCGGTTGCCGATCGCGCGCTCGCGACCGACCCGGACCATGCGCCGTCGAATGCGGCGCGCGGCGATGCGCTGCTCGCGCTCGGACAATACGACGCGGCACTCGCGGCATACGATCGCGCACTCGTGCGCGAGCCGGCCCACGCGGCCGCGTGGTGCAAGCGAGGCGAGACGCTCAGGCGGCTCGAGCGGCCCGCCGACGCGCTGATCAGCATCGAGCGCGCGCTGCGGATCGACGCGAACGATCCGGCCGCGCATGCCGAACGAGGGCATGCGTTGCGCGCGCTCGGTCATCGCGAGCAGGCGTTGCACAGCTATCAGCTTGCGATGGTCGTGCGCGGCAAGACGCCCGATCTCGTTTATGCGTGCGGCGTGGCGATGACCGAACTCGGCCGGCCGGCCGATGCGCTCGCGTGCCTCGACGAGGGGCTTGCGCGGCTGCCGAACGACGAACAACTGCTGTACGCGAGTTGCGTCGCGCTGGATCTGCTGCACGCCCGCGACGAATTGCTGAAACGCTGCGACCGGTTGCTCGCGCTGAATCGCGGCAACGTCGCGGCATGGGTCGGACGCGGCAATGCGCTGCTCGGGCTCGAACGTCATGCGGAAGCCGTACAGGCGTACGGGGAAGCGCTGGTGCGCAAACCCGACGATATCGACGCGCGACGCAACCGCGCGGCCGCGCTGCGTGCGCTCGGCCGGTTCGACGACGCGCTCGCCGATTACGACGCGGCGCTCGCGCTGACGGGCCCGCATGTCGAGCTGCATTACAACCGCGCGCTCGCGCTGCAGCAGTTCGGCCGCTACGACGAAGCGCTCGCGAGCCACGCGGCGGCAGCGGCCGCGCCGGCGGACGCCGCGCAGGCATTGTTTACCCGTGCGCTCGCGCGCCAGCACCTGGACGACTACGATGCGGCGCTGGCGGATTACGCCGACGCGTGCCGGCGCGATCCGCACCACGGCGCCGCGCGCCGGTCGGAGGCGTTCTGCCGGCTGCTGATGGGCGATTTCGACGCGGGCTGGCGGCAGCACGAGACGCGCTGGGACGCGGCCGACGTGGTGCTGCACCGGCGTCATGCCGATCGGCTGCTGTGGACCGGCGACGAACCGCTCGCGGGCCGCACGCTGCTGCTGCACGCGGAACAGGGTTACGGCGACACGCTGCAGTTCTGCCGTTACGCGAGCCTCGCGCACGACCTCGGCGCGACCGTGATCGTCGAAGCGCCGGCCGCGCTCGGCGAGTTGCTCGGCACGCTGCGCGGCGTGAGCCGGATCGTTACCGACGGGCAGCCGACGCCGGCGTTCGACCTGCAGTGTCCGCTGATGAGCCTGCCGTACGCGTTCCGCACGACGCTCGACACGGTGCCGGCCGACGTGCCGTACCTGCGCGCCGATGCGCTTCGGCGCGATGCGTGGGCGCAGCGCCTCGACGCGCTTGCGCCGCCGGGCCGGCTGCGGGTCGGGCTCGCGTGGTCCGGCAATCAGCGTCACGCAAACGACGAGAACCGCTCGATACCGTTCGCCGCGCTCGTGCCGCTCGTCGCCGCGCGCGATGCGACGTTCGTGAGCCTGCAGCCGCAGATACGCGCGCGCGATGCCGATGCGTTCGCCGCGAGCGGCGTGCTGTCGTTCGCGGACGCGCTCACGGATTTTGCGGAAACGGCCGCGCTGGTCGACGCGCTGGATCTCGTGATCAGCGTCGATACGTCGGTCGCGCATCTGGCCGGCGCGCTCGGGCGGCCCGTGTGGGTGCTGCTGCCGCGCGTGCCGGACTGGCGCTGGCTGCTCGAGCGCGACGACTGCCCGTGGTATCCGGCCGCGACGCTGTTCCGGCAGACGCGGCCCGGCGACTGGCCGGCGGTGGTCGAGCGGGTGGCCGAAGCGCTTGGCGCAGCACGCCGCGGGCGTTCCGGGGCGGCGTGACCGGCCTTCCATGACAAAAGCTACGGACCTTTTCGCGGCGGCCGGAATGGTCCGTAACAGTCGCCATGTCGCTGCCATTCGCGCTTCGTATGGTCTCCGGATTCCAGCGGCCTGTTTCGGGCGCAACGACATGTGCGGTGCCGGACCGGCGCCGCGCGCAATTTCCTAGCATCGGGGTGGAAAGAATGGCAGCACGCGCACGTACGGATCGGCAACCTCGCGCCACGGCCTCGCGGTCGGTCCTGAAGTCGGAACTTAGCCCGCTGTACCGGGCAGTCGTGCTGATGCTCGCGGCAGGCGTGTCCGCGCATGCGCACGGGGCGGGCATCATGAACCTCGGGCAGGCCACTGCGCGCGCGGCGGGCGGCGGCGCGGGCGGTGTCGGCGCTACGCCGGGCATGCCGAATCTCGGTGTGTCGCCGCAGCAGGCGCTGCAGGCGAGCCAGCCGTCGATCCGCAACCTCGGTTATGCCGCGCACGCGATTGCCGCGCAGATCGCCGCGCAGCAGAACGCGGCCGCGGCGGCGGCGAAGCTGCCGTCGACCGTGCCGAACGGGCTCGCGCCCGGCGGGCTGCAGGTCGCGGCGGGGGCGACGGGCGATACCAACAACCCGGTGCTGTGGTTCAACGCGAACGCGCCGACGCAAAATACCGACGCGACCGGGCACGTGAACGTCGACGTCAAGCAGACCGGGCAGAACGCGGTGCTGACGTGGGAGACGATGAACGTCGGGCGGCAGACGACGCTGAACTTCGACCAGTCGCGCGGGACGCAGACGAACGGCGCGAACAACTGGGCGGTGTTGAACCGGGTCAACGATCCGAGCGGCAGGCCTAGCCAGGTTCTCGGGAACATTACCGCGCAGGGGGCGGTGTATGTGATCAACCGGAATGGCGTGTTGTTTGGCGCCGGGTCGCAGGTGAATGTGCATTCGCTGGTGGCGTCGTCGCTCGACGTGCTGAACATGAACAACTACAACCAGACCTTGCTGAACCGGGTGCCGGTTGTGACGGACAACACGCTTGCGCAGGATGCCGCCGGGATCGTCGCGAGCAACAAGCAGTTCCTGAGCCTGCCGGCCGGGACGACGGGCGGGCTCGCGTATCCGGAGTCGGGTAGCTCGACGGCGGTGAATGGCAATAGCACGGTGCCGAACGAGGTGCTCGGGCTCGGCAATCAAGTCAACCTCACGTCTGCAAGCCAGTATCAACCGTGGGGCGATGTCACCATTGAACAGGGGGCGTCGATCACCACGCACGCGAATGGCAACGCGAGCGACGGCGGTTTCGTCATGATCGCGGCGCCGAACGTGACGAACGCGGGGCACATCAAGGCGACGGACGGGCAGGTCGTGCTGGCGGCCGGCGTCGGCGTGAGCCTGCGGCCCAATAGCGGCGCCACGGTGAATCCTCAGGTGCTGCTGCCGGAGCTGAGCGGGCAGATTCTGCTGCTTGGGCCGAACGGCGGGACAATCGACCTTACGCCGGCCGGCACGCTGACCAATACCGGCATCGTCGAAGCTGCGCGCGGTAACGTGAACCTGCTTGGCAGCCGCGTTGCGCAGAACGGGGTGGTCGGCGTGACGACGAGCGTCAACGCGCCCGGCGCGATCACGATTTCCACGGTCGACGAATACCAGTCGAACAATCCGGCCGGCGCCGCGTATCTTGGACAAGGGCTTGTGACGACGAGCCAGCAGAGCACCGGCAGCGATACGCATCGCGCCGGCCTGCTGAGCTTCGGCCCCGATTCGGTGACGACGGTGATGCCGGACGGCAACGGTCAGACGACGCCGTCGACGCCAGGCGCGACGTTCACGCCGGGCAGCATCGGCATGACGGCCGGCTCGATCTGGTTCCAGGGCGGCTCGCTGATCGAGGCGCCCGGGTCGAAGGTCACCGTCGCGGCGTTGACACCGTCCACGTCGGGTGCGCAGACGCCGGCTGGCCAGACTGCCGTGCCGGGCCGCATCTATGTCGACAACGGCGCGACGATCGACGTGTCGGGCCTCGCGAACGTCGAAGTGCCGATCTCGCAGACACTCGTGACGGTCGACAGGATCGGCCAGAACGAACTCGCGGATTCGCCGCTGCTGCGCAACGGGTTCCTGCTCGGGTACAAGAACCTCGTGTTCGACGGCACGCTGACGGGCACGCGCAGCGACGGCGTGCAGTGGGTCGGCAGCCCGATCCTGAACCTGTCGGGCTATGTGAACCTGATTCCGCGCATGGTCGACCAGTTGCTGACCAACGGCGGTTCGATCACGCTGTCGGGCAACGAGGTGATGACCGCGGCGGGTTCGTCGATGAACCTGAACGGCGGCTACGTGCATTACGACGGCGGGATGGTCAACACGACGCGCCTGGTCGATGCGAACGGCGCCATTGTGCCGATCGGGCAGGCGAGCCCATACGACACCTATGTCGGCATTGCCGGCCAATTCATCGAATCGCATCCACGCTGGGGCGTGACGAAGTCCTGGTACAACCCGCTGCAGACGGCGGGTGCATACCAGGGCGACTACATCGTCGGCGGCAATGCGGGCACGCTCGACGTGTATGCGTCTCAGACGGCGGTGCTCGACGGCGACATCAGCGCGCAGGCGTTCGGCGGCGCGAAGCAGATGCAGGGCAACAGCCTGCCGAGCGGCGGGACGTTCAACCTCGGGGCCGATCCGAAGCTCGACGGCACTGCGCTGGTGCATCTGACGTCGAACAACCACGACGCGGGAACCGGCGCCACCGGCCTCGTTGTGCTGCAGGACAACGCACCGTCGCTCGACGAGATCGCGCGGGGTTTCTCCATCGATACGCCGCTCGACGTCAAGACTTTGCAGGCGCTGCCCGCCACGGACCCGCGCAACGTGTTGTTGACCACCGTCGTACCGGTCGCGACATTGAACAACGGTGGTTTCGCGAACCTGAACGTGACCGAGGACAAGGTCGGCGGCAAGGGAATCGTGGTGCCGCAAGGCACGCAATTGGAATTGCAGCCGGGAGGCTCCATTTCGCTCAGCAGCGCGCGTCCCGGCGCCGACGTCAATGTGGCAGGCAAGCTGATCGTGCCGTCGGGATCGATTTCGATTGCAAGCGGCGGTAACGTCATCGTAGGGCCGGAGGGGGCAATCAGTGCTGCCGGTCAATGGGTGAACAACGACGTGCAGGCCGCGCCCGGTTCGACGCCGGGCAACAGCCAGTTCATCAACGGCGGCACGATCTCGCTGTCGGCAATCCAGAATTCGCAGATTGTGCCCGGCGCCGGCTATGCGGACGCGACCGGCTCGGTCCTGTTACCGCCCGGCAGCGTGCTGGACGTGTCGAGCGGCGGCGAGATGCTGGCGAATGGCCAGATGCTGATGCAGAACGGCGTTCCGGCCGGGCGTGGCGGCAACGTGTCGTTGCAGACTTATGCGGCACCGCAATCGAAACAGTTTGGTCATACGACCGATGGCGGCGGCGGTGCGGAGCTGCCCGCCACGCAGCCGACGGCCGGCACGCTTGCGCTGGGCGGCACGATCCTGAGCGAAGGTTTTTCGGGCGGCGGCACGCTGACGCTTCAGGCGCTCGGATTCCGGATCGGTGGCGATGCGGCGGCCGCGTCGCCGTTCGACGTGTATCTCCCGGAGACCTTCTTCGCGCGGCAAGGGTTCGGCAAGTACGTGCTGAACGCGTATTACGACGCGACCGTCGCGCCGGGCACCATGGTCGGCGTGACACAACTGAACCGCATCCCGGATGCGGTCGCGCTTCAACAGGCCGGTACGGGCGCGAACCTGTCGGCGGGCAGCCTGACGTCGATCGGCCAGCTCGATGCGTATCACCGGCAGGCGACGAACTTCGTGTTGACGGGCGGCAATTACACGTCGTGGCTGACTTCAGCCGGCGCGGTGCCAACGTACCCGGGCGGGACCGGCGCGGTCACTGTGTCGGAAGGAGCGTCGATCCATGCGGATGCCGGCGCGAGCATCGGCCTCGGTTCGCCGACACAGGTCACGGTGCTCGGCTCGATCGTCGCGCCCGGTGGATCGATCACGCTGAGCGCGGACGGCGGCGGCACGTATGCGCAGGCCGGGCAGTTCAACACCGGTTTCCGGAGCGCGGGCCAGTCGGTGTGGCTCGGCGCGGATGCGTCGCTCGACGTATCGGGCACGGCATTGGCCAATCCGCTTGCGGCGCCGGTCAAGATCGGCGCGACGACGGTCGTGCCGAACTCGGGCAAGGTATTGCCCGGCGGCTCGGTGACGATGTCGAGCGATACGGGCTACGTGGTAGCGCAGGCGGGCTCGAAGATCGATGTGTCCGGCACGTCGGCGAATTTCGACCGGTTGCAGGCCAATGGTACTTACGCTTCGCAGCCGGTCTGGAGCGATGCCGGCTCGATCACGCTGTTGGCGGCGAACGGCTCGTTCGCCGATGCGACGCTGGCGGGGCATGCCGGGGCGGCGCAGGCACGCGGCGGTACGTTGACGATCCTGCCGCATCAAAACGATGGCGCGAGCGGCACGGCATTGGTTGTGCGGCAAGACGGAACGCTCGTGCCTGCGGGATTGGCGCCGGGACAGGATTTTACGTCGGCGATCGATCCGACAACCGGTTTGCCGATCGGCCAGCCGACCGGGGTGATCCAGTTCGCGGCCGACCGGTTGACCGGGTCCGGCATAGCAAACCTGGTGCTCGGCGGTGCCACGCCGCCGAATCTCTTCGGCGTATCACCGACACAGATTTTGTTTGCGGGTGACGTTACGCTGTCTTTGCCCGAATCGGTGACCCTGAATGCGGGACGCATTGCGGCCATCGGCATGGGGCAGTTGTCGACGCTGCTGTCGACGCCGGTACGCAAGCCGGACGGGACGATTGCGTCGGCGGTCGACGCCGTGCTGGCACAGGCGCCGCAAACGCCACTCGGCACGACGGTGGAAATCGATGCGCCCTACGTCACGTTGTCTGGGCCGTTCATCCAGACGCAGGCACCCGCGTTCAAACCGGTCGCGACGCTGTCTGATGCGACGCTGAACGTGAATGCGTCGTTCATCGACCTGAAGAACCAGCTTCAGCTCAACAATTTCAGCCATGCGAACTTCACGAGCGGCGGCGACATCCGGCTGAGTTCGACGAATGCCGGCCAAACCTTGACGCCGGGCATCCTCTATACGCCGGGCGACCTGACGTTCAAGGCAGCGGACCTGTATCCGGCGACCGGCAGCACCTTCATCGTCGACGCGGTCGGCCCGACCGATCCGGCCACGGGCAAACCGGCGCCGACGACGGTCACGTTCGCGGCGAACGGCGCGTCGGGCACGCCGCTGTCCGCAGGCGGCACGCTGCTCGTGGACGCGGCGAACATCGTGCAGGGCGGCACGGTGCGCGCACCGTCCGGCACGCTCGTGTTCGGTATCGGCGATCCGTCGAATACGACAACGCAGGCGCAGTTCGCGGGCCTGCCGCTCGTCGCGACGGATTCGGTCAGGCTGGCAAGCGGCAGCGTGACGTCGGTGTCGAACGAAGGTTTGGTCATCCCGTACGGCACGACGATCGACGGGGTCGAGTGGCAGTTCAATCCGGTCGCCGGCACGACGACGGCCGACCTGACCGCATCGCCTGCGAAATATGTCGGCGTGAACGCCGGCAACGTTGCACTCGACAAGGGCGCGACGATCGACCTGTCCGGCGGCGGCGACCTGCAGGCCGCCGAATGGGTGCCGGGCACGGGCGGCACGCGCGACGTGCTGTCGCAATACAACGTGAGCTATGCGAGCGGCAAGGGCGCGACAGCCGTGCCTGTCAACGCGGGAGCCGGCAACGTCTATGCGATCGTGCCGGGCAAGCAATCGCCCGTCGCCGCCTATGACCCGACGTTCGCACAGACGGTGCAGCCGTCGACCAATGCGAACGGTACGGCGACGACCGCGACGGCGACGCTCGGCGTCGGTCAGGCCGGCATGAGCGATGCGGTCGGCAAGGCCGTGTACCTGTCGGGCGTGCCGGGGCTGCCGGCCGGCTACTACACGCTGCTGCCGGGCAAGTACGCGACGTTGCCGGGTGCATATCGCGTCACCATGTCGAATACGTCCGGCAACGTCGTGCCGGGCGCGAGCCAGGTGCTGCAGGACGGCACGGTGGTGACGGCCGGCTATTTCGCGGACACGCTGACGGGCAGCCGAAGCGCGACGCCGACGCTGTTCAACGTACAGTCGAACAGTGTGTGGCAGCAGTACTCGCAATACACGCTGACGGGCGCGAACGCGTATTTCACGAAACTCGCCGCGAGCAAGGGCAATGTGACGCCACCGCTGCCGGTGGACGGCGGCCAGCTGGTGCTGGCCGCGACGAAGGCGCTGACGCTCGGCGCGACGCTGAACGCGGCCGCCGGTGCGGGGGGTGCGCCGGCCGAGGTCGATATCGCATCGCAGGACATCCAGATCACCGGCAACGGCAGCGCGGCGCTGCCCGGCTATCTGCAGATCGGCAGCGACGCGCTCGATTCGCTGAACGCGGGCAGCCTGCTGATCGGCGGCACGCGTGCGACGACGACCAGCGGCGTCACGATCACGCCGATCGCGAACAGCGTCGTCCTGTCGAACGCCGGGAACACGACGCTCAAGGGCCCCGAGATCCTGCTCGTCACGAAGACCGACGGCAGCGGCACCGATCCGAATGCGGCGAACGGTTTGCGCGTCGATGCGGGCGCGTCGATTGCCGCGCAGGGTGACTATCCGGCAGCCAAGGACCAGCCGATCGCGATCGCCGGCGACGGTGCGCTGCTGCGCGTGTCGAACGGCGCGATGGCACCGCTGACGCGTACCGGCGGCACGGGCACGGGCTTGCTGACGGTCGGCGCGGGTGCGACGCTCGCGGGCGGCCAGGCGCTGATGCTGGATTCGTCCGGCAACCTGAAGGTCGATCCGTCCGCCGTGCTGTCGGCCAAGGCGATCACGGCGGACGGCTCAGCGATCACGTTCACGAACGCGAGCGGCGGCGCGGCCGCGAGCCTGCCGGGTTTCGTGATCGACCCGACCGGCCTCGCGCAATTTTCGAATGCACAGCAGGTGACGCTGCGCAGCTACGGTGCGATCGGTTTCGTCGGCGACGTGAACGCGACGTTCGGCAACAACGTCGACTTGAGCGCGGGCACCTTCACGAGCGATGGCGGTCACGTGACGCTGAACGCGCAGCAGATCGCGTTCACGAACGAGATGGGTGCCACGCCGGGCGCGACGACGGCCGGCGGCGGCACACTGACGGTCAACGCGAAGGAGATCGATTTCGGCACCGGCTCGAAGGCGGCGAGCGGCTTCGGCTCGGCCGTAATGAATGCGACGGGCGGCATCGTCGGGCAGGGTACCGGCACGTTCGACTTCGGCGCGCTGCCGGTGACGCTCAACGCGCCGGTCTATCTGGCCGATACGAGCTCGGCCGCCACCGTGAAGACGACAGGTGCGCTGACGCTGAACGGTGCATCGGGCACGCCGTTGAAGCACGATGCGGTCGGCGGTGCGTGGACCTTCATCGGCGGCACCGTTGCCGACAATGGCGCGACGATCAGCGCGCCGGCGGGCAACGTGACGCTCGAAGCAACGAGCGGCAACCTGACGATCGGCGGCGGATCGACGGTCAGTTCGGCGGGCGTGTCGAAGCAGTTCTTCGACGTGACGCGTTACGCGCCGGCCGGGTCGATCACGCTGACGGCCGATGCGGGCACCGTCGACGTACAGGCCGGCTCGACGCTGGATTTTTCCGGGGCGAGCGGCGGCGGTGCCGCGGGCAGCCTTGCGCTGTCGGCGCAGCAGCAGGGCGTGAACCTGAACGGCACGATCAAGGGCGGCGCGGCGAGCGGTTATGCGGGCGGCTCGTTTTCGTTGAATACGGGCGGCGCGGCCGATCTCGATGCGCTGTCGAAGACGCTCGCGTCGAGCGGCGTGAACGAGGCGATCGCGATTCACACGAAGACGGGCAACCTGACGCTGTCGCAAGGCAACAGGCTGACCGCGCATTCGGTGCTGCTCACGGCCGATGGCGGTTCGGGCAGCGCGGCGGATACGGCGAACGGCAACGTGAACGTGCTCGGGACGATCGACGCGTCCGGCAAGGCCGGCGGCGAGATCGACCTGTACGGCCGCAACGGCGTGGACATCGAAGGTTCGCTGCTCGCACGTGGTTCGGACCCGAACCAGCGCGGCGGCAAGGTCAACATCGGTACGACCGCGCTGTTCGATCCGACGATCGTCGATGCGAACGGCAATTCGAACGCGTACAACGCGACCTATGGTTACGAGAACATCCTGCGCGGGAATTCGGGTGCCATCACGCTCGGCGCGAATGCGCTGATCGATGTGTCGGGCGGGACGGCGGGAGGATTGTCGGGCGGCACCGTGAACTTCCGCGCACCGCTGTTGATCGACAACGGTGTGAATTTCAATCTGCCGGATACGTTCAACAACGGCAAGGGGATCGCCGGTTCGCGCGCGACGTCGCTGGAAGCGTATGCGGTGTGGAGCACGACGGACGCGACGACGGGCGCGAAGCACTTCGACGGCATCATCGACCCGGCGGGATGGTATGACCGCAGCGGGCATTTGCTGGCCGGCACGTTTACCGCGCAGGGGACGTCCGGCACGCCGGCGACTTTCTCGTTTACGCCGGACGGCTCGGGTGGCGGCACGTTGACGAACCAGGCGACGGGTGCATCGGCGAGCGTCACGCAGGCGCAGCTTCAGGGCGGCAATTCCGCGATCGGGTTCGGCGGGCTGAACAACATGTACTTCGCGCCTGCGAGCGGTGGCGCGAATGCGGATCACCAGACCTTCTACGGATACCAGAACGGCGATGCGTCGACAACGGCGCCGGGTACGCTGATGGGCTTCGTGCAGCATGGGCTCGATACGTTGGTCGATCCGTTCGCGGGGAGGGGCATTGCGAACACGCGCATCGTGCCGGGGATCGAACTCGACAACCCGAGTTCGACGATCAATGGCGGCGATATCCAGGTGCTGACGAACTGGAACCTCGGCGCGGGTACGTCGCCGACGAATCTCGCGTTCCGGTTTGACGGGCAGGCGCCGGTGGTTACATTACGCGCCGAAAACAACGTGAAGGTGAAGGCGAGCCTGTCGGATGGGTTCTTCCAGATTGCGAATCCGTTGGGCGGTGGGGGGACGATTCCGGTGCCGCCGCTGTCTACGTCGAGCGTAGCGGACGCCATTTTCAATCTGGCGTCCGGTTACAACGCAGCCTATGGCTATGGGATTTGGTACTACGCGAAGAAAAATGTAGCGTTCGCCCCTGGGCAGCCGGTTGGCGGTACACCGGACGAGATTGCAGAATACTATGCGCTCTATATGGCGTATGCGAATTTTCTGGACCAGACCGCGACCAGTCTTTCGTCAGCGCTAAACTGGGATCCGAGTTTCAACAACATCGGAATCGTCTACAAGCTGACGCTCAACGGTACGAGCCCGGTGCCCGGCCAACCGAATGCACCGGTCGCGCCTTCTGCCGCGCAACAAGCGACGGATCCCGGTTCCTACCTGATCTATCTGAATCAGTATCAGAAATACCTGAGCGATGCAGTTCGATTCCGGGTGCAGAAGGGCGCATGGCCTTCGATCGCGACCGTTGCAGCACCTGCCGTGCAACCTGTTGCGGTGATTGCTACGCCGACGATCAGCCTGCCGGCCGTGACCGACAATTCTCCGTCGCCGACACCTGTCGCGGGCGATCCGATTCCGCTGCAGTCCGCATCGTTGGCCGGCGGAGCGAGCAGTTCGTTCCGGGTGGTCGCGGGCGCCGACCTGGACAGCACGAATCCGCTTGCGCTTCGACCGTTGACAGCCGGGGGCGGAACGAACGGCAGGAGTGTCGTGTTCGACGGCCATACGACGTACGTCGCCAACACCGGGTTCGCCGTGCTTGCGCCGACGTCGATCCGTACCGGAACGGGGGCGATCGACGTGGCGGCGGCCAACGGTGTCGCGTTGTTCGACGCAGGTGCCGCGCAAGCGAACGATGCGGATGTGCTCGTGCCGGGCGTGATCTATACGGGCGGTGCGCCCGCGGCTTCGGCGCCTGCGGGCAGCCCCACGTTGGCAATCCTGCATGCCGGAACCGGCTATCAGGACATTCTGATTACGCCGACCGTGAGCCCCGATTCGGCGGGCGATATCACGATCCACGCGCAGGGCGACATCACGGGCGCCGAGTACGTGATCGATACGAACGGAACGGTGACCGGACGGAGTGGCGCCAACATCAGTCAATTCTGGTGGCAGTGGATGCAGATCGGTAATCCGACCGGGATGGTCGGCGCAACGAATCCCGTGACTCAGACCGTCCAGACGTCGATCAACTTCGGCGCGTTCGACCAAGGTGTGTTGAGTTCGGGCGGAAATGTCTCCGTGTCGGCTGGGGGCAACATTTCCGACCTGTCGGTGTCGTTGCCGACGACGTGGTATCTGACTGGCGCAAATACCGATAGCCCGACGGTCAATACGATCGGCGGTGGCAATCTGACCGTGCGGGCCGGCGGGGACATTCTGAGCGGCGGCTATTTCGTTGCGAAAGGATCGGGCACGATCACCGCGGGCGGGAAGATCGGGGCGGATATTGTGGTGCCTCCGAACTTTGACGGTGCGCGGGCCGTGACGATGGATACGTTGCTGGCTACGCAGGATGGCGTACTCGACGTAAACGCGCGACAAGGCGTCAGCATCGGGCGCGTGCTCGATCCGTCGTATGTGCAGGGCAATGTACTGTTGTCTGCGTACAAGCAACAAGCCGACATGAAGGGCTATTCGTCGACATCCGCCGTCAATATCGCGTCGACGACGGGCGATGTATCGATCGGCACGCTTTCCAACGTCGCGCTGATCGGCGGCGGCAATTTCAACCCGATGACACCGGGCAAGCTCGACCTGTCGTCCATCCTGCCGGCGTCGGTGGACTTGACCGCGTTCACCGGCGGCATCACGGTGGCAGCGAGCGGCGAGCTTTACCCGTCGGCATCGGGCAATCTGAATCTGATTGCCGACCAGTCCGTCAATCTGTCGACCATTAACGGAATGGGGCCCCCTACCGGGTCGCCGTCATTCGGTATGCTCGACGTCGCCCCGTCCGCGATGCCATCACCGGCGAGGCCGAACGTATTCGTCACGAATCCGACGGTTGCTTCGGCGGCGGCACATGATCCCGATGGCTTGCATCGCGACGACGCCGTGCCGGCAAGAATCTACAGTCTCAACGGCGATATCGTCGACGGTGTTCTCCAGACGACCGGCGTGATCGCGGGCCGGTACGATTATCTTGTACCGGTCGTGATAGACAAGCCTGCGCTGATTCAGGCGGGCAGAGACATCGTCAACCTGTCGTTCGTGGGACAGAACCTGCGCAAGTCGGACGTGACCCGAATCGTGGCCGGGCGAGACATTTACGATACGGCGGGATTGGGGGGGAGTGTTACGCCCGTACTTGCACTTGGCGGCCCGGGCACCTTTGATATCGAGGCGGGCCGGAACATCGGACCGTTGACGAGTCAAGCCGATGCCTTTGCAACCCTGGGCAGCGGGAGTTACGTCGCCGGGCTGCAAACGGGAATCGATGCGATCGGCAACGCGAACAATCCGTATTTGCCGCATGAAAGCGCAAACGTCAATGTGTTGTTCGGGGTCGGGCCGGGTATCGACACTGCTTCGTTCATCTCGACGTACGTCGATCCGGCGAAATCCGTACCCGGCGTTTCCAGTGCGGCGCCCGCGCTCGTCACGTTCATGGAGCAATACGAGGCGGGTCTCTCGGTCGATACGGGGCTGGTCAACGATCAGCCGGCGATCAAGCCGTTGACCTCGGACGAAGCGTGGTCGAAATTCAAGGCGCTGCCGCCGTATGTTCAGCAGATCTTTGCCGAACAGGTATTGTTCAAGGTGCTGACCAGCGTTGGCGAGGATTACAACAATCCCGCCAGTCCGTACTATCAGAAGTATGCACGCGGATACGAGGCGCTCAATACGATGTTCCCGGCTTCGCTGGGTTACACGGCCAACAATCTCGGCGGAGGCAGCAACGGTGCGAACAGGTTGATCGATACGGGTGACCTGGACATTCGCAGCACGACCATCCAGACGCAGCAGGGCGGTAACGTATCGATCCTCGGCCCGGGCGGACAGGCGCTGATCGGTAGTACATCCGCACCACCGCAGATCGTCGATGCAACGGGCAAGGTCATTGCCGGGCCCGGGACGATGGGGATCCTCACGCTCGAGAAGGGTGACATCGACATCTTTACGGATCGCAGCGTGTTGCTCGCGCAGAGCCGGATCTTCACCGAGCAAGGCGGCGATATGACGATCTGGAGCTCGAACGGCGACATCAACGCGGGCAAGGGGGCGAAGTCGTCGGCCGATACACCTGCGCCGCAATACGTGTGCGATGCAAACCATTACTGTACGGTCGACGCGCGCGGGCAGGTCACGGGCGCGGGCATCGCGACGTTGCAAAGCGTGCCGGGCGTACCGATCGGCACGATCAACCTGATCGCACCGCGCGGCACGGTCGATGCCGGCGACGCAGGCATTCGCGCAGGCAACCTGAACGTCGCGGCGCTGCGTGTCGTGAACGCGGACAACATCCAGGTGACCGGCAAGGCAAGCGGCATCCCGCTCGTGCAGGCCGTGAATACGGGCGCGTTGACGGCTGCGAGTGCGGCCGCATCGGCCGCGACCCAGGTCGCACAGGATATCGCGAAGAACAACGCGTCCGGTGCGTCGGCGCGGCGCTGGACGATCTCGGTGCAGGTCGAGGGGTTCGGCGACGCGGGCGGCGACGGCGGGAAGAAGCACAAGCAGCAGGTTGGCTATGACCCGTCGAGTTCGGTGTCGATCCTCGGTTTCGGGCAGACGGGGCCATCGCAACGGGCAGCGCTCACGCCCGACGAGCGCGCACGGTTGGGCAAGATCTGAGCAAAAGTCGTGCAGGCTGCCGGAACGAATGGCAGCTTGCACCCGACGATGCGCAAGGAGAAAAGGCCCGCATCGCGGACACGATGCAATGTGGACTGACTGAGAGCGAATTTCGTCGCTATCGTCCGGTCGTGATTCCGGCGCCGATGCTCGTGTTGCCGATTGTTCCGATCATCGGTGCGACGTTCGACGAATTTCCACCCATCACGATGAGAACGGCCATCGAGGCCGACGCGCTGCGCAACATGGATCGAGCGGAAATACAAAAACTGCGCCCCTGGTTTCCCGGAGGCGCAGTCGAGTCAGCTGCGGACCATACAGTCCGAACCGCTTAACGACCGGTGACCGTGCCCGTACAGACGCTCGCGTTGCCGATGTCGAGGTTGCCGCCGTTCACGTTGCTGAGGAAGTCGTTCGAAATTTCCGTCCGGTAGTTCGACGGAACCGTGTCGAAGCCGTTGCCGTGAACGATCGATGCGAAGCTGGCATTCGTGTAGTGGCTGTTCAGGAAGTCATGCACAGCCGTCTTGACCGTTGCGTCCTTGTAGCACTGGCTCAGGATGATCTGGCTCGTGCCCGAAACCGGATAGCCCGATGCCGGATTGCCAGCGGCCGGCACCCAGTTCGCCGGGTTCGACGCGCGCGCGCCAGTCGGCGGGGTAACGGAACCCAGCGCCGTCGATGCATTGGCATACGTCGGCGCGTAGTACGTGCCGTTCGTCTTGTTCACGAGGCTCGCCACCGGAAGTTGCAGCGCGCCGGCCGGCGTCACGACCGTGCTCGACGGCGCGAGGAACGTGTTCGTGTAGTCCGGGCTCAGGTAAGCGACCGCAGCACCGGTGGAAGCCGACAGCGCGTTGCGCACGCCGCCGCTGCCCGAAGCCGCAGTGAAGTTCGACGGTACGACGCCGCCCGGGAACGATGCCGTGAACGTCAGCGAGTCGACGAACGTCACGCCCGTAGCCGTATTGGCAGTCGTACAGACAGCTGCCAGGTGACGGGTCAGCAGTTCGGTCGTACCGCTGCCGTCCGAACGATAGATGACTTTGATCGGCGCGTTCGTCGTATAGACCGCGGTCGTTTCCGGATTCGTGACCTGGTTCCAGTTCGTCAGCTTGCCCGAGAAGATTCCGCACAGATCGTCGTCGTTCAGCGCGATGCTATGCGCCTGCCCCGGCGTTGTTTGCGGCGTCGTCGTGCTCGTCACGGCCGGGCCGTTGACGACCGGCACCGTGATCGGCGTGACGACGTACGGGATCTGGATCAGCGGGCCGTTGGTCGCGCCGAGGCCGGCCTTGTACGACGTGAGCTGGGCGGTCGACAGTGCGGCATCGCTGTTCGCGAAGTGGACCGTGCCCGTGACACCGGCACCGAAGAACGTCGGCTGGTTGTTCAGGAATGCGTTCTGGCCTGCGCCCGAACCCACCGAGAAATACGTGAACGAACCTTCGGCCGTACCGAACAGGCCGATTTCGGTCGCGCTGTTGCCGATCGCGCCGATGGTCGGGGCGACGAGCGACGAACCGCCGCCTTGCACGTTCGGCGAGGCCATCGCGGCCGTGGCGCCCAGACCGGAAACGAGGAGAGCGAGGACTTGACAGATCTTGCGCTTGCTGGATTTCATGAGAAATTTCCTTGAACGAAGATAAACGGGAACCCCTGCTACTGCGGTTGGAATGCTTATGGACCGCCGGGTAAATGTAGGGGGAAATCCGTATGACGCGTGTGAATTTTTCATAACGAATGGTGCGTAACATTTTCATCGAATAATCCATTGCGTTATTCGGATTGATAAAGAGGCGATTTAGTCGATATCCAATGTGTGCCGGAATTACCAGATGTTGAGATTGCACCGTGGAGCGTTGCTGCTCGCCTTCGAGCAGACGTGGACGGGGTGCTGGGGCGCGTTTTCGCGCGTCACACGGACGCCGCCCGGCATGAGGTGCCGCGCTATAGCAACTCCAAGTCAGTTTCGTGGCGAATGCTACGGAACATTTCTTCCAGAAACGGATTAGCCCTCTGTCGAGACATTCCTGAAATTTATCGAATGTGTTTTATAAAATAACGCTGATTCGCGTGCGCCTGATCGTTAATGCTTGAATGACCTCCGGCGCGATCCGGAATGAAATCGTTTTTCCGATATAAGAATAACGACCGAAAGTAATAAACCCTGCCCAAAAAGGTAGCCCAACATCCGTCACAAATTTGCGCCGGTTCGCTCCTTAGTCTTCCCCGGCGACTCCGTCCGGCGCGTTGCGCGACGTCGTCGGAAAGTCCTACGCGTGACACGAGGGCACAGACATGTCGGCATTCCGCTACGAAGCGATCGATCCCACCGGCCGCACGCTGAAAGGCGTGCTCGAAGCCGACAGCGCGCGCGCCGGGCGCAGTCATCTGCGCACGCAGGGGCTCACGCCGCTCGTCGTCGAACTCGCCGGGCAACGCCAGCACGGCGAGCGTCGTCAACGCCTGTCGCTCGGCCGCAAGCTGTCGCAGCGCGAGCAGGCGATCCTCACGCGCCAGCTCGCGAGCCTGCTGATCGCGGGGCTGCCGCTCGACGAATCGTTGTCGGTGCTGAGCGAGCAGGCCGAGCGCGAATACCTGCGCGAGCTGATGGCGTCGATCCGCGCGGAAGTCGTCGGCGGGCATTCGTTCGCGAATGCGCTCGGCCAGCACCCGCGCGATTTTCCCGACATCTATCGCGCGCTCGTCGCGGCCGGCGAGCACACGGGCAAGCTCGGCGTCGTGCTGTCGCGCCTGGCCGACTACATCGAACAGAGCAACGCGCTGAAGCAGAAGATCCTGCTCGCGTTCACGTATCCGGGCATCGTCACGCTGATCGCGTTCGGCATCGTCACGTTCCTGTTGAGCTACGTGGTGCCGCAGGTGGCAAACGTGTTCACCAGCACGAAGCAGCAGTTGCCGACGCTGACGGTCGTGATGATGGCGTTGTCCGATTTCGTGCGGCACTGGTGGTGGGCGTCTCTTCTCGCGACGGTCGCGATCGTCTTCGCAATCCGCAAGGTGCTGTCTCAGGAAGGGCCGCGGCTCAGGTTCGATCACTGGCTGCTGACCGCGCCGCTCGCCGGCAAGCTCGTGCGCGGCTACAACACGGTGCGCTTCGCGAGCACGCTCGGCATCCTGACGGCCGCCGGCGTGCCGATCCTGCGCGCATTGCAGGCGGCCGGCGAGACGCTGTCGAACCGCGCGATGAGCGCGAACGTCGACGATGCGATCGTGCGCGTTCGGGAAGGCACGGCGCTGTCGCGCGCGCTGGCCCATACGAAGACGTTCCCGCCGGTGCTCGTGCACCTGATCCGCTCGGGCGAGGCGACCGGCGACGTGACGACGATGCTCGATCGCGCATCCGAAGGCGAATCGCGCGAGCTGGAGCGTCGCACGATGTTCCTGACGAGCCTGCTCGAGCCGCTGCTGATCCTCGCGATGGGCGGCGTCGTGCTCGTAATCGTACTCGCGGTGATGATGCCGATCATCGAGCTGAACAACATGGTGCAGTGATACGCGGCTCAGCGCACGAACGCGTTCGCCTTCTCCGCGGCAGGCAGTGCGATCTCGCGCTGCAGGCCGTTGCGATCGACGACGATCGAGCGCGCGCGAACTTCGGCCAGCTTCGCGGCTTCGCCGATCGCCGCGCCGAGCGACACGACGCGCGACGCGTCGCCGCCGATGCTGACGATCGCGGCCGCGCGGCGCGCATCGAACGCGAGTACGCCGAGCAACTGGATCGCATCGCGGCCGTTGTCCGGTTTTGCGCCGAAGAGCTGCGCGCTCGCGGTGACGTCGAACGGCGCGGGCGGTGCGACAGGCGAAGGTGCCGGCGCATCGGACACGCTCAGCAAACGCACGGCCCACAGCGAGACGGCGACGAGCGCCGCGCCGGAAGCGAGTGTCGCGACAAGCGGCAGGAGATCGGCGCGGGACGGAACGAAGCGGAGCAGGGCGAACGGTTTCATGGCGACAGGTCGGTGCGATGGACGAAAGACGATTTCCATTCTTTGATGAAAGGGTGAATGCATGATGACGGGCCACGACGAAACCCGAACGTCGCGCGCAGGCGAGCCGCATGAAAACGCACGCCGCCGCACGCAACGCGGCTTCACGCTGATCGAGATCATGGTGGTCGTCGCGATCCTCGGGATTCTTGCCGCGCTGATCGTGCCGAAGATCATGAGCCGGCCGGACGAAGCGCGCCGCATCGCCGCGAAGCAGGACATCGGCACGATGATGCAGTCGCTGAACCTGTATCGCCTCGACAACGGCCGCTATCCGTCGCAGGAGCAGGGGCTGATCGCGCTGGTGCAGAAGCCGGCGGTCGACCCGGTGCCGAACAACTGGAAGGACGGCGGTTATCTGGAACGGTTGCCGAAAGATTCGTGGGGCAACGCGTATCAATACCTGAATCCGGGCGCGCACGGCGCGATCGACGTGTTCAGCTACGGCGCGGACGGCAAGCCGGGCGGCGAGGGGAACGATGCGGACATCGGTTCGTGGCAGTAACGGCGCGCGCATGACGCGCATGAAAGCACGGCAGCGATTGCGTCGAAGTCGCCACGCCGGCTTCACGCTGCTGGAAATGCTCGTCGTGCTGTTGATCGTCGGGCTGCTGGTCGCGGTCGTGACGCTCGCGCCGTCGCGCAATCGCCGCACGGATCTGGCCGAGGAAGCGCAGCGGCTCGCGAACCTGCTCGAATCGGCAGGCGACGAAGCGCAGGTGCGGTCGATGCCGATTGCGTGGCAGCCGGTGGGCGGCGGCTACCGGTTCGTGCAGCGCACGGAAAGCGGCACCTGGGCGCCGATGACCGACGACCTGTATCGCGCGCGCCGCTGGGGCACCGAAGTCACGGGCGTGTCGGTGCGTTATACGGGCGGCGGCGAAGCGCCGTCGCGGATCGTGCTCGGCAGCGAAAGCATCGACGTGCCGGTGACGATCACGCTGTGGGCCGGTGATGTGCGGATGGCCGTCGTCGGTACGGGCATCGGCAACTTCGTCGTGCGCCGGCCATGAATCGCATGCGGGACCCGTAAGCGCGTGACGCTCGAAAGTGGTGCGTCGAATTGATTCGCGTGGCTGCACGGTTCACCTGACTGTCATAGTGCCCGCCCACAATCTGTCGTTCGCTTGCGACGGAACCGCTCACGGGGGTGCGCATTCCGGCATGCAACGTGCAACTCCACTTCCGTCCAGGGATTCATGACTCGTTCACGGGCGCCGACCGGTGTCCTGGCGCTCGTCGCGTGGCTCGCGTTCGTCGTGCTGTGCATGCGCGGCGTACAGGCGCAGGAGGCCGGCTCCATCGGTCGCCAGCCGGGCAGCGTGGTGCAGTTCGATCTGCCCGCGCAGCCGCTCGCGAAGACCTTGCAGGACTTCGCGCGGCTCACCGAACTGATCGTGCTGGCGCCGGCGCCGCTGCTCGACGGGCGCACGAGTGCGCCGGTCCAGGGCGAATTCGCGCCGCGCGACGCGCTCGAGCGGATGCTGGCCGGAACGGGGTTGCGAGCGGAATTCTCGCGTCCGGACGAAGCGATCATCGTCGCGCAGCCGGCCGCCGAGATGGCGCCCGCGACGGCCGACACGCCGGCGGATGCGGCCTTGCCGATCGACGGGATCGGCGATTCCGGCGAGCGGCGCGCGTTCGCGGGCCTGCTGCAGGCGCATCTGATCGATGCGCTGTGCGCGCAGCCGGCGGCAGTGCCGGGCAGCTATCGACTCGTCGCGCAGGTGCGCATCGACAACAGGGGGGCGGTGGTGGCGGTCAACATGGTGGCATCGAGCGGTTCGGCCGCCCGCGACGCGGCGGTGATGCGCGCGCTGCGCGCGCTGAAGCTGGACGATGGGCCGCCGGCGGATCTGCCGCAGCCGGTCACGATCCTGTTGCGGCCGGCCGGCAATGGCGTGCATTTCCGCTGTCCGGCGCCGCAGCCGGCCGTTCGGGGCTAGGCCGCGATGACCGACAGCAACCGCACCGGGCTCAGGAAACTGCTGGCGTCGCGCTACGCGTACCTGGTCAGGCGCCTCGAACGCGTGACGGGGTCGAAGGACGGCGCCGCCGATGCACTGCACGAAACCTGGCTGCGCCTCGAGAACGCGAACGTTTCCACGCAGGTGACGAATGCAGACGCCTATATCCTCGGGATGGCGAACAATGTCGCGATCGACCAGCATCGCCGCGAACGGCGCCATCTGCACGACGACGACGTCGAGACGCTGCTCGAGATGCCCGACGAACTGGCCGATCCCGAGCGCATCGTCGCGGCGCGCCGCAAGGTCGATACACTGAAGGACGTGCTGCGCGGCCTGCCGCCGCGGCGCCGCGCGATCCTGCTGGCCGCCCGCGTGGACGGCCTGCTGAATCGCGAGATCGCCGAGCATTTCGGTATTTCGCTGCGGCTCGTCGAAAGCGAGCTGAGCGCGGCGATGAAGTACTGCCTGCAACGCATGCAGGAAGAAGACGGTGATTCGTACACGGGTTCGCGAGGCGGCCCGCGCAAATTTTGAGTATCCGGACGATGACGAAAGCCCAGGCCGAACCTGCCCACGACGAACTCGACGAAGCGAGTGCGTGGCTGCTGCGTCTGCGCTCGGGGGACGCGAGCCAGGCCGAAGCCGACGCGTTCGAGCGCTGGTGCGCCGATCGTCCGCAGGCCGCCGATCTGCTGCGCGACACCTGGAGTTCGCTGCGCACGGCCGCGACCGAACTCGCGCACGAGGAACGCACGGCCGCTGCCTGGGCAAACGTTGCGAAGCGCGAGCGCACGATGCGCACCGGGCGGCGCGCGTTCATCGGCTTCGCGGTCGCGGCCGGCGCGTCGTGGCTCGCGTTGCGCCCGCCGATGGAATTGTGGCCTTCGCTCGGCGATCTCGCGGCCGATTACCACACCGGCACGGGCGAGCAGCGCAGCATCGCGCTGTCGTCGCGCGTGACGGTCGAGCTGAATACGCAGACGCGCGTCGACGTGCTGCCGGCGAGCGATGCCGCGCACGGCGTCGAAGTCGTCGCGGGCGAAGCGGAAATCGACGCGGCCGTGCCGCCGGCGGGCCGCGCGACGCCGATCCAGCCCGTCACCGTGGTCGCGGGCGGCGGTCGCATGCAGGCGACCGTCGCGCGTTTCAATGTGCGGCGCACGGGCTCGCAGGTCTGCGTGACCTGCCTGTCGGGCACGGTCGCGCTCGAGCATCCGCGCGGCGCGCGCACGCTGACGGCCGACGATCAGGTGGTCTACGACGATCGCGGCGTGCAGCCGGTGTCGCGGATCGATCCGGGCGCGGTCAGCGCATGGCGGCGCGGCATGCTGGTGTTCAACGGCGTGCCGCTCGCGGATGTCGTCGACGAGATCAACCGCTACCGGCGCGGCAGGGTGATCCTGCGCCGCGCGTCGCTCGGTGCGAACCGGATGCAGGCGCAGTTCCCGATCACGCGGCTCGACGACGTGATCGACATGGTCGGGCGCCTGTATGGCGCGCACATCACGCGTTTGCCCGGCAATATCGTGCTGCTGAGCTGACCGGCTTCCGGCGTTTTACTTCCCCGTCTTCCTGCCACGGGCGATTCATTCGCCTCCTTTTCGGCTGTCCGCGCGCTGCGGGTTACGGCCGTCCGATACGACCTGATCAATGAGGGCCGGCAAACGCCAGGCTGCCTTTCGTGGCGGCCCGGCGGGGCGTCGTCGGACCCGAGGCGTGGGTGGCAAGCGCCCCGGCCGCGCAGCGATGCGATGCGATGCGCGGTGCGGGGGATGTGTCGATGGAGCTTCGGGCGGTGGCGTGATCATGAACGAATCGCAACGGGATGCGGATTCCGGCGACGCGAACACGCGCGCCGACGCGATCCGCGAGGGCGCGGTGCGCTGGCTGCTGTGGTTGCGCGCCGGCGATACGACGGAACACGAACTCGACGCTTTCGGGCGCTGGCGCGCGCAGAGCGACGAGCATGCGCGCACGGTCCGCGAACTGATCTGGATGTGGGCCGTGCTGGAGACGGTCGGCCGCCAGGAGCCGGGTGAGCCGGGCGGGTCGACGCGCACGCATTGACGCGGCGAGCGGCGCGGTGCGCATTTGCACGCGCCGGAATCGCGTTCACGCCGCGGCGCACGGGCGTTGCAAGAAAGTCTGCGGGTTACGCGGGCTCGCTTCGACCTTGTATACGAGAGAGCGAGGGGGCCGTGAAGAGGGGCTGTAGAGCGGGGGCTGTAGAGCTGGGGCTGTAGAGCGGGACCGGGGGCCGGGATCGGCCCCCGGATCGCCGTTCATGCAGGGGACGGCGTGCGGCGAGATCCTGCCGACCGGACCACGGAAGCCCGGATTCACGATTCAGGATGGCGCCCCCTGCTGCAGGCCGGCACGTGCGCCGCTCCATGCGGCGTCGAGCGGATCGCCGGCGTCGCGCAGCGGCTCGCGCAGAAAGGGAAAGCGTTCGACGAACGGTGCGGATTCTTGCAGGGCCACGATATGGTTGACCATCCATTGCAGCAGTTCGCCGCCGTGCCGGACCTGTTCCGGGCGCCAGTCCGGCATCGTCGAGAAGAGGGCCGAGAAGCCGCTCCAGCGCGACGGCCGGTCGTTGTCGCCGGGCCGGAAATAGGTGTTCATCGCGACGTCGTGCGCGTCGGTGAGCGTGCCGACGAACAGCCCGTGGGGCGTCGGCACGCCGATCTGCTGCCAGCCTTCCGCGAGTGCGAGCGAGCGCATCACGCGCGCCGCGACGAACGCAACGCGCGTTTCATGCTCGATTTCCGCCAGCGACATCACGCCGTTGCGCTGCATGCAGCGCGCGACCGCGTGCGGCCGGATCGCGTTCGACGCGAAGCTGCGCAGTACGAGGTCGGGCACCGTCAATTGAAGCTGGAATTCGCGCAGGCCGTGCTCGGCGCTCATCGTCGAGAAGTTGACGAACAGCCCTTCGGCATGACCGAGCGCGCCGACGTACGGTGCGAGCCCGAGGCGCGCAAGCTTCGGCGCGATCTGGCGTTCGAGCAGCCGCATCAGGTTGCGGCGGTTGCGCACGCCCGTGAAATCGTCGATGCCGCGCGTGACGACGTCGCTGATTTCCCAGCGGCGCTCATCGGCGACGAGCCGCGGCGAGCCGCTCAGGTCGAACCGGGCGCGGCCGTGCGCCACGCGTGGATCTACGTACATGCCGGTGCCTCGTGCATCGATTGCGGGCGGACCGCCGCGACGGTGCGTCGTCGGGCGGATCCGGTCGCCCACGATGCTGCGGCGCCGAAAGCGCTCCGTCAAGTGCGATCGCATCGCGGCGCACGCGTGCGCATGCCGCTGCGGCGGCCCGCGCATTCAACCAGACTGTGAGGGGTAACCCGATGATGCGCACGATCGTGGAACGCTTTGTCGAGCAGAGCCCGATGACGATCATGACGCGGCTCGTGCTGCAATGCGCACTGCACGACGACTGGATCGGTGCCGCGGCGGACGCGGGTGGCGAGCCCGACGGCGAGTCGACCCGCGAGGCGCTGTTCGCACTCGCCGTCGGCGCGATCGCGGCGCTTGCCGCCTGGCAGCGGATGCCGGATGCAGCCGGTGCGGCTGCGCCGGGGTTGGGCGCTGCGGTGGCGGCGCTGCACGACCGCATGAGCCGGTGGCGGTCCGGCTGGGGGCGCGCGCTGGCGAAGGACAGCGTCGAACTGCTGCTGCCCGTCGCGTCGGTGCGCACCGTCGACGGCGCGCGCGCAGTCGACGGGATGCGGCTGCGCGTGCTGGACGGTGCCGGCGATGCATGCGCGCCCCGGGCCGACGGTTGCGGCTGCGGACGTGCGTGCGACGACCCCGCGCGCGATGCCGCCGCGGGCGGACCGCGCGTCCTGCCGGTCTACGATCCGGATCTCGGGATGATCGTCGACCTGCTGCCTTACGAGCGCGGCCGCTCGCATGAGCGCGCATTCGTCGGCGCGCTGCTCGAAACGGTCAGGCCGGGCGAGCTGTGGATCGTCGACGGGCGCTTCGATACGGACGCGATCCTGTCCGGCTGGCCGCGCCGCGGCGGCGCGTTCGTCGTGCGCGAATACGGTCGTTCGGCCGCGTGCCGGCCGCTTGGCGACTGGCGGGAAGCCGGCGGGCTCGGCGACGGTCGCGTGTACGAACAGTCTGTCGGCATGGCCGGCGATGGCGGGGTGTCGGCCGCGTTTCGGCGGATCGAATGGCGCCGCGCCGCGGCGCACGGCGAAACCGGCGCAATCGTCACGTTGCTGACCGATCTGCCGGCCGAGCGGTTCGGCGCGCCGCAGGTCGTGCAACTGTCCTGCCGGCGCTGGCGCGATGCGTTGCCGCTGTCGCTCGAGCCCGTGACGGGCGGCGCACCGTTCGGCGGCGTGCCTGCGCGCGCGGCGCTGCTGGCGAGCGGGATCGCGGCGTTCGCGTACAACGCGTTCAGCGTGATGACGCGCGTCGTCGGCGGTGCGCTCGCGCTCGACGCGCGCGACGTCGACCGCCTGCCGTCGCTGATCGCCGACGGCGTGACGGCCACCTATGCGGGGATGATGATCGCGCTGCCGCCCGAGTGGTGGGAGCGTTACGACCAGTTGCCCGCGACGACGCTTGGCCAGATCGTGCGCATGCTCGCCGTGCATGTCGATCCGCGCAGCGAGCGGCGCCGGCGTCGCGACAACCGGCTGTCCACGAAGTCGCAGGCGCTGCTGCGCGCGGCGACGCTCGAGCGCCTGATGCACGACGACGGCGACGATCCGGCCGCGAATGTGTTCAGCCTGCGCACGATCGCGATGGCGACGCGCGACTTCAGCAGCAATCCGTCGAAGGCGCTGCGGCACGCGGGCGAGGCGCTCGTGATGGTCACGAAATACAACCGGCCGATCGCGCTGCTCGTGTCGATCGACGACTGGAACCGGCTGCTCGGCGAAGTGCGCGAGACGAGCCTCACGCGGCTGTCGTTCGATGCGGCGGCGTCGCAGGGCGTGCGCCCGGTCGCGTTGAGCGAATCGTCGCTGAACTAGCGGGCATGGCTGCGGAAGACGGGCCGCCGACTGCGTGTTGTCGGCCCGCCGCGCGACTAGCCACGCGGATGCACACCCCTCCGGCTTCAACTCGCGAGCCGACGCACCCAGATGACCGACGTCCACGCGAAATTGCCGCTGCCGTAGCGCGCGATCAGCGTGTCGATGCGCGCGTTGATACGCGCCGAATGCACGCGGCAGTGCACGATGAAATAACCGCTGGTCACGCCGACGGCCGAGCCGTCCGGCAGCGTCGGGTTGCCGCCCTGCGCGGGCAGCAGGTATTCGGCGATGTCGCCGGTGCTGACGAAATACGCGGTGGCGCGCCGGTCGACGAGCCGCTTTGCCTGGCTGGGCGACAGCGTCGGAATCGCGGCGACGAGCACGGGCTCGGCCGCAGTGTTTGCATTGACGACCGTCAGGTCGGGCAGGATCGTCACGAACGGCGCGAGCGTTTCGATCGCGTGCGCGTCGTAGCCGGGGATGCGCGCGAGATCGTCGACCGACACGAGCTGCAGCGGCCAGCCGCCGGGGCCGTTCGCGTCGCGCAGGGAGCGCAGCATGTAGTCGGCCGTCTGCTGCGCGAGCGCGGGTTCGAGCGATAGCTGGCCGAGCAGCCGCCGGTACGCCAGCACGCCTTCGCCGTTGGACTGCCACGGCTTGCCGGGCGCGACGCGCGACACGAGGTTCATCAGGTTGAAGCGCGCCTGCGCGTCCTCGACGCTGCCCGAGATCCATGCGCGCGACAGCTCGGCGTTGACCGCCAGCGCGTCGGACGGCAGCAGGTCCGAGAGCTGCACGTCGGCAACCGGCAACGACCACGGCTGGCCGACGAACGTGACGTTCGACGTCGCGCTTTGCGCGCGCAGCGTCGCGCGCGCCCATTCGACCGCGGCGCGCTCGACCCACATCGTCTGCGTCGCGAGCCGCTGGTTCTCGACGTCGCGCGTCGCGACCTGCTGGCGCCACAGCACGCTGGCAGCGAGCGTGGCCGCCAGCGCGACGACGAGCAGCACCGTCACGATCGCGATGCCGCGTTCGTGTCGCGCGTGTGCGGCCCTTCCTGTCCCGTATCGATGCATCCGCGTGCCCCCGCAGTGTCGGCGCGGCGTGCTCAGGCCTCGAACGCCAGCCACGCATGCGCGATGCTCGCATGCGCAGATGACGTGATGCCGAACAGCGCGGCGAGCCCCGCAACCCAGCACGCGAGCGTCGCGGGACGCATGCCGTCGGCCGCAAGCGGGCCGACGAGGCTGGCGATCGCGTGCGAACGCCACAGCAGCACCACGAACAGCGTACAGCCGACGGCCATCGCGACGCCGAACATGTGCAGCGCGACCGCCGGGCGTCGCGTGAACGGCGTGCGGTGATGCCGCTGGTTCGCCGCGACGATCGCGATCCCGTTCGCTACGGGGACGATCGTCATGGCGAGCGCCCAGAACAGCGGCTGGTCGCTCGACGGATTGATCAGCAACAGCGTGCCGATCATCCAGATCGGCGGCGCAAGCAGCGTCAGCACGGTCCACGACAGCAGCTGCCACGCGAGCCAGGGCGTGCGCCAGCGCAGCGGCGGATTCGGCGCTGCATGAGCGGCGGGCGGAAGCAGCCGGCCCGGCGTGCCGACGGCGCCGGACAAGCGCCCGGCGAGCCACCGTACGAGCATCGTGGCGAATGACATGGAGGGTCCTGTCGTTGATGTTTTCCGTTCTCAATAGCTAGGACGAAGCGGCCGACCGCAAGCCGCAGGATTTCGTGCGTGCCGGCGGTTTGCCGCGCGGCGCATCGCGAGTCCGCGGTACGTAAACGATCTCGGTGCGGTCTCAGTGCGGTCCCGGAGGTCCCGGGCCGGGTTTCGCGTGCGTTTCGTGAATATCTTCAGCGGAATGTCACGAAAACTTCCCGGTTGAAACCGGAGGATTGTCGGGCCGCACGCTGGCGCGTCGCGTTTTCGCACGATGGCCAGCAGGACGGCGACACGTTTGCCGGCGTGTCCGTGCGCAAGTACGGGCCGCTGAAGAGCCGAATATCGGCCGGGCGACGACACGCACACGAAACGGGGGCCACGCCAGGTCATGCGCCGCGTCTCGCGCGCTTCGCGCCGGGCTGGCTGCGCGCGCATTGCAGTCCGCGCCTCGTCGGTCGCACGGCATGCCGGTGCACCGGTCGCGGTACACGCAGGCTGTTTGCGTCGACCGTTTGCCCGTGGCGGCAGATCGGTCGACGTCACGCAAAAAAACATTGCGGCAATGCGCGCTTCGTTCCGTCTAGGTAGGTGGGAGCTGCGTCTTGGTGCGCCGTAAGCGGCACCCGTTCGCGATCGATGCGCATGCGTCGTGTCGGCGGGCGGGCGCACGCGGATCCGCGCATTTTTCTCATCAGGCGGCATGAAGCCGACAGGTGCATGACAGTGGAACAGTTCGAGGAAACCCGGCCGGCCGGCGCTAGCGGCGCGGCACCGGACGACGTATCGGCGCGGGAAGCGGAAGCGCTGTCGCCGGTCATCAACCTGCGCGACACGGGGCGCTTCCTGCAGGTGCTCGATGCGCTCAAGTGCTCGCTGGCCGTGAGCCGCCGGCCGTCCGGCGTGGCGGTGATCGGCGTCGACGGCGGCGTCCCCACGCTGTCCGCGTGCCTGTTGCCGCGCTCGATGGGAATGGCCGTGTCGGGCAACCGGCTCGCGGTCGCGACGATGCACGAGCTGATGGTGTTCGCCAACGTGTCGACGCTCGCGCCGCTCTATCCGGGCCGTCCGGATCATTACGACGCGATGTTCGTGCCGCGCATGTCCTACTACACCGGCGATCTCGACCTGCACGACATGGCGTTCGACAAGCACGTCCTGCTCGCGGTCAACACGCGCTATTCATGCATCAGCGTGATCGACGGCTATTTCAACTTCACGCCGATCTGGCAGCCGCCGTTCGTGACGGCGACGGTGCCCGACGATCGCTGCCACCTGAACGGCATGGCGTTTGCGGACGGCAAGGTGCGGTTCGTGACCGCGCTCGGGATGAGCGACGAGCCGTTCGGCTGGCGCAGCGGGATGGCCGGCGGCGGCATCGTGATGGAAGTACCGTCCGGCAGGATCGTCGCATCGGGGCTGTCGATGCCGCATTCGCCGCGCGTGATCGGCGGGCGCCTGCACGTGCTCGAAGGCGGTCGCGGCCACGTCCTGCAGATCGATCCGCAGTCGGGCGCACGACGTGTGCTCGCGAAGCTGCCGGGCTTTACGCACGGCCTCGCGGAATACGGCGGCGTGCTGTTCGTCGGACTGTCGAAGCTGCGCGACAAGCGCGGCCCGCAGGGGTTGCCGATCGAAGGCGAATCGGATGTGCTGGTCGCGGGAGTCGCCGCGCTCGACGCGAACAGCGGCGACGTGCTCGGCATCCTTCAGTTCTTCAATGGCGTCGACGAGATCTTCGACGTGCAGGTGCTCCCGAACGTGCGGCGTGCCGAAATCCTGAGCCCGCATCAATGGGCCGAGACGCCGTCGATCGTGACGATGCAGGGCGGCTTCTGGCAAACGCGTCCGCGCGAGGACGACGAGCCCGCGAACGCTGGGGGGCGAGCGTGATGAACGTCGATTGTTGCGGGTTTTCCGGCGTCGTTTCGTCCTTATCGGTAGACGCGACGCATGCGGTGCGCGGCGCGTCGCCGCAGCGGGCGGGCGGGGTGATGTGGCTCACGGGGCTGTCGGGCGCGGGCAAGACGACGCTGGCCGACGCGCTGGCGGCGCGGCTGCGCGAACGATGCGTGCAGCCGGTGGTGCTCGACGGCGACCGGTTGCGGGCGCGGCTGAATCGGGATCTCGGCTTTACGGTGCACGACCGCTTCGAGAACGTGCGGCGCATTGCCGAAGTCGCGGCGCTGTCGAGCGAATCCGGCGGGCTCGCGATCGTCGCGGTCATTTCGCCGCTCGCGGCGATGCGTGACGAAGCGAGGTCGATCGTGGGGCCGGCATTTCGCGAAGTGTATGTGAGCACGCCGCTGGCCTGCTGCGAGGTGCGTGATCCCAAAGGGCTGTATGCGAAGGCACGGTGCGGCGCGCTGCCGGAATTCACGGGCGTTTCGTCGCCGTACGAGCCGCCGGTGGAAGCCGATCTCATGATCGACACCAGTCGGGCGTCGATCGCGATGTGCGTCGATACGCTGATGCGATTCGCGTGCGCGCAGTTCGGTTGCCCGGCGGATACGCGGCCGATGCAGGTGCGTTACAGCTGAGTTCGAATCGAAGTTGGGAAAAAGCATTGCGCAGATCATGATAAGGATGACGAATAAATCGTCATCAAAGTGAAACAGGCATTTGATAGCGGGGCGGGCGACGGGTGCCGAGCGCTTCGCTGCGATCCGGAACAACAAAGGGGAATGGCGCATGCCGCCGAGAGTAGACCGCAAGTCACGCGAACGATGGCGGCTGAACTGCCGATGCCTGGCCGGCGCCGCGCTGGTCGGAGGGCTGAGCCTCGCGCCGGGCATTCATGCGCAGGAAGCTGCCGCGCCGGCCGCGAAGACGGCACCGTCGGCGCCGCAGACGTTCGACGTGAATGCCTTCGTGGTGCGCGGCAACACGACGCTGCCGACGATCGAGATCGAGAAGGCCGTGTATCCGTTCGAAGGGCCGGGCCGGACGCTCGCCGACGTGAACGCGGCACGCGACGCATTGCAGAAGGTTTATCAGGAGCGTGGTTATCAATCGGTCGTCGTCGAGTTGCCGCAGCAGCAGGTAAAGAACGGCGTGATCCTGCTGCAGGTGACCGAGGCGAAGGTCGGTCGCCTGCGCGTCGACGGTGCGAAGTACAACTCGCCGCAAAACATTCGCGATGCGGTGCCCGCGCTGGCCGAAGGCCGGGTGCCCGATTTCAACCAGGCGCAGCAGCAGCTCACCGACCTGAACCGCTCGGCGGACCGGCAGGTGATCCCGGTGCTCAAGCCGGGCGCGCTGCCGCAGACGGTCGACGTCGACCTGAAGGTCGACGATCACAGCCCGCTGCGCGGCACGCTCGAACTGAACAACGACAACAGCCCCGGCACGTCGACGCTGCGCACGAGCGCGAGCCTCAGTTACTCGAATTTGTGGCAGCTCGGCCACGTGATTTCCGGCACCTATGTGATCGCGCCGCAGCATCCGAACGATGCGCGCGTCTACGCGTTCTCGTATCTCGCGCCGATCAAGGATTCGCGCTGGAGCTTCCTCGCAACGGTCGTGCACTCGGACAGCAACGTCGCGTCGGTCGGCGGAACGAACGTGCTCGGCAAGGGCACGACCTACGGCTTCACCGCGATCTACGCGCTGCCGGCGACGGAGACGTATGCGCATTCGGTCAGCATCGAGATCGACCGCAAGCATTACGACGAGAACGTGAGCCTGGTGGGCCAGACGTCCACGGCGCCGCTGACCTACGTGCCGGTGACGTTCTCGTACAACGGCCAGCTCAACCTGAAGAACTCGCAGACGTCGTTCTCGGCGTCGCTGACGACGAACATCCGCGGCCTCGGCAGCGACTGGGGCGCCTGGGACAACAAGCGCTACAACGCGACGCCCGATTTCGTGTACGGCAAGTTCGACGTCAACCACACGCAGCGTTTCGCGAACGACATGCAGGCCAACGGGCACGTCAGCGCGCAGATCTCGAACTCGCCGCTGGTGTCGAGCGAGCAGTTCGCGGCGGGCGGGATGAACAGCGTGCGCGGCTACATGCAGGCGGAAGACACGGCCGACAGCGGCGTGATCGCGTCGCTGGAGCTGCGCAGCCCGTCGCTGTCGAAGTGGCTCGGCGGCGCGGTCGGCAGTCGGGTGAACGAATGGCGTTTCCACGCGTTTTTCGATGCGGCACATCTGTGGCTGCTGAGCCCGCTGCCGGAGCAGACGTCGCGCTTCAACCTGATGAGCGTCGGCGTCGGCACACGGCTGCAGATCATGAAGTATGCGAGCGCGGATTTCGAGGCCGGGTGGCCGTTGAAGGCGGGCGTCTATACGCGGCAGTACAGCCCGCGGTTCGATTTCTACGTAAGGCTGGGGTTCTGACGGATTTTTTTTGATCGTGCCGGGGGCGATGCGACGAGCGCGGCGCCCGCACATTGGGGGAGTGGATCGTGAAGCGAGTCTTGTTTTTCCTGTTGGCGGTGATGCTCGGCGTGCTGCCCGGCATCGCGAACGCATGGTGGCAGAACGACTGGTCGTACCGGAAGGCGATCACGATCGACGCGAGCGTGAAGGGTGCCAATCTCGCGGAATCGGCCGGCCGCGTGCCGCTGCTGATCCGCCTGCACTCGGGCAACTTCCAGTTCGACGGGCTGGCCGACAACGGCGCCGATATCCGCTTCGTCGCCGGCGACGACAAGACGCCGCTGAATTACCACATCGAGCAATACGATCCGGTGCTTGGCGTCGCCCTGATCTGGGTCGACATTCCGACGATGCCGGCCGGTGCCGCGGAGTCGATCTGGATGTACTACGGCAACAAGAAGGCACCGGACGGCGGCAAGCCGGCCGAGACCTTCGATGCCGACTACACGCTCGTCTATCACTTCAACGGCGCGGCGGGCGCGCCGCCGAAGGACGCGACCGCATACGGCAACAACGCGCAGAACGCGACGTTCCGCACGGTCGAGGACGGCATCGTCGGCAAGGGCGTGCGATTCGACGGCAGCGGCTCGCTGACGTTGCCGGCGAGCCCGTCGCTGAACCTGGCCGCAGGCGGCAGCTTCACGTTCAGCGCGTGGGTGAAGCCGTCGGCGCTGGCGCCGAACACCGTGCTGTACAGCCGCCGCGACGGCGCGAACGCGCTGCTGATCGGTCTCGACAACGACGTGCCGTTCGCGGAAGTCGACGGTGGCGCCAGCAGCCCGGCGCCGGTGCGCACGCCGGCCGCCGCGCCGGTTGCGGCGAACCAGTGGACCTATCTGGCGGTCACGGCCGACGGCAAGAACCTGACCGTCTACGTGAACGGCAAGCAGGCCGCGCAGGTCGCGGCGACGCTGCCCGCGCTGAACGGCGCGGCGACGATCGGCGCGGATGCGACCGGCGCGCCGGCCGGCCTGGCCGCCTACGCGGGCGCGCTCGACGAACTGCGCTTGTCGAAGATCGCGCGCTCGCCGGCCGCGCTCGCCGTCGACGCGCTCGCGCAGGGCTCGGAATCGAAACTCGTCGCGTACGGCGCCGACGAGAAGCAGTCGGGTTTCGGCTTCGGCTACTTCGGCGTGATCGTGCAGTCGGTGACCATCGACGCGTGGGTCGTGATCGCGATCCTGCTCGGCATGGCGCTCGTGTCGTGGATCGTGATGTGGACGAAGGCGCGCTACGTCGGCACCGTCGACAAGGCGAACCAGTATTTCGTGCAGCGCTTTCGCGAAGTGGCCGGGCGACACCTGGTCGGTCTCGCGCATGTCGACGAAGCGAGCGCCGACGGCCGCCGGCTGTACCAGTCGTCGCTGTACCGGCTGTACAAGGCCGGTGTGCATGAAATCCACAGCCGCGTGGACGGCAACGGCCGCACGGTGATCACGTCCGAATCGATCGAGGCGATCCGCGCGTCGATGGATGCGACGCTCGTGCGCGAGAACCAGCGGCTGTCGAAATCGATGGTGCTGCTGACGATTGCGATTTCGGGCGGCCCGTTCCTCGGGCTGCTCGGCACGGTGGTCGGCGTGATGATCACGTTCGCGGCGATCGCGGCGGCCGGCGACGTGAACGTGAACGCGATCGCGCCGGGTATCGCGGCCGCGCTGCTCGCCACCGTCACCGGCCTGTTCGTCGCGATTCCCGCGCTGTTCGGCTACAACTACCTGCTGATCCGCAACAAGAACGTGACCGCGAACATGCAGGTGTTCGTCGACGAATTCGTCACGCGCCTCGCCGAAGCGCACCGCACGCCCGATCACGCGGTGCTGGCCGACTGACCGCACGCAGGAGACCACCATGCAGGTTCAGGACGACGAAAAGCCGTACGACGACATCAACATCACGCCGATGCTCGACCTCGCGTACGTGCTGCTGATCATCTTCATCATCATGACGACCGCGTCGGTGCAGGGCATCAAGGTCGACCTGCCGAAGGCGAGCTCGTCCGCGAGTCTCGCGAAGCCGAAGACGAAGGCGATCACGGTCGCCGATTCGGGGCAGGTCTTCCTCGACGCGTACCCGGTGACGATGGACGAGCTCGAGAGCCGGCTGCGCACCGAGAAGGCGACCAACCCGGAATTCCCGATCGTGCTGAAAGGCGACGCGGCCGTGCAGTACCAGAAGGTCATGGACGTGCTCGACCTGCTGCGCCGTCTCGACCTGTCGCAGGTCGGGCTCGTGACCGGCAAGGCGAAGCAGGGCGGCTAGCGCGATGGAAATGACCTATAACGGCGGCCCGCCGCAGAAAGGCCCCGGCCGCTTCGTGAAGCCGGTTGCGATCGCGCTGGTGCTCGCGGGGCTGGCCGCGCTGATCTGGCATTTCGCGGGCGATACCGCGGGCGTGAAGCGCGTGAGCGCGCCGCAGGTGACGACGGTGATTCCGCTGCCGCCGCCCCCGCCGCCGCCGAAACAGAAGCCGCCGCCCGAGAAGGTGAAGGAAGAGGTCAAGACGCCGGTCGACCGGCCGACGATCGCGCCGAAGCCGTCCGAGGCGCCGAAGCCGTCGGACAACCAGCCGAAGCAGATGACGATGAATGCGCCCGCGCAGGCCGGCACCGACAGCTTCAACATCGGCGCGGGAGACGGCTCGGGGATGATCGGCAGCGGCGGGGGCGGCAAGTTCGGCAATGCGAGCTACGCGCAATACATGGTGTACGTGCTGCAGCGCGCGATCGAGCAGGACAAGGGCGTGCAGGAGGCCGGCGGCGCGCGTTTCGCGGGCAGCCTGAACCTGTGGATGGATGCGTCCGGGCGGATCACGAAGGTGACGGTCGCGCAGTCGACCGGCGACGCGAAGATCGATGCGGCCGTGGTCGCGGCGGTCGAGGCGCTCGGCAAGGTCGACGAGGTGCCGCCGCCCGCGACCGCGTATCCGGTGCTCGTCCGGCTCCAGGGTCGCAAGCCGGCATGACGATGCGCGCGCGAAATGACGAATGAATCATGGGGCGGCGCCGTTGCACGGATGCTGCCGGAAAAGAAACGAAAATTGTTCGGAGTGCTTCGATGATTCGGAAGATGAACGGACGGGGTGGGGTGCCCCGCAACGGCGTGCTGACCGCGCGCCTGTCGCGTGTCGGCGCGGCGGTGCTGACGCTCGGGCTGACGTGCGCGTCCGCCGCGCACGGGCAATCGCTCGAGGCGCAGGCAGCGTCGGGCAAGGCCGCGCCGACGGAGAGCGTGGTGATCAACCTGATCAACCTGCTCGTCAAGCGCGGCGTGCTCACGCAGCAGAACGCGAACGAGCTGATCAGCGAGGCGCGCACGGAAGCCGTGCAGGCGAGGGCCGCGCGTGGGTCCGGCGGGCCGGTGGTGGCCGGTGCCGCCGTGGTCAACCCGCCGACGCAGCCGGGCGACGTCGCGGTGCCGTACGTGCCGCAGCTCGTGCGCGACCAGATCCGCGACCAGGTGAAGCAGGAAGTGATCGCGCAGGCGAAGGCCGAGAACTGGGCGCAGCCGAACACGTTCCCCGACTGGGTGTCGCGCATCAAGCTCGACGGCGACTTGCGCGTGCGCGACGAATACCACTTCTACGGCAGCCGCAACGCGAACAACGTGACGAACTTCGCGGCGATCAACCAGGGCGGCGGGTTCGACGTCAACACGAACACCAACAACACACAGCTGCCGACCCAGAACACCACGCAGAACCGCAACAACCTGCTGCGCTACCGCGCACGGCTCGGCGTGACGGCGACGCTGTCCGACGACATGATCGCCGGGATCCAGCTCGCGAGCGGCAACGACAACGGGCCCGTGTCGACCACGTCGACCGCCGGCGGCGGCTTCGCGAAGAAGAACATCTGGCTGAACAAGGCGTTCTTCGCGTACCGGCCGACGTCGTGGCTGAACCTGACGGCCGGCCGTTTCGACAATCCGTTCTTCAAGTCGGACCTGGTGTTCTCCGACGACCTGATGATGGACGGGCTTGCCGCGAACCTGCGCCATGCGCTGCCGTGGAATCCGGACGTCACGCTGTTCGGCACGCTCGGCGTGTTCCCGATCCAGTACACGAGCGAGAACTTCCCGTCGAACAGCACCGACAAGGCCGGCAGCGACACGAAGTGGATGTTCGGCGCGCAGTTCGGCGCGGACTGGAAGATCGATGCGAAGAACCGGCTGCGCGGCGCGGTCGCGTACTACGACTTCCAGAACATGCGCGGCACGCTGTCGTCGCCGTGTGCGCTGTCTTTCGGCGCGACGAACTGCAGCACCGACAACGAGGCGCCCGCGTTCATGCAGGGCGGCAATACGCTGATCGCGCTGCGCAACATCGTGCAGAACCCGCAACTCGCGCCGGGGATGACGCCGCAGCCGCAGCTCTTCGGGCTCGCGTACAACTACCGGCTGCTCGACCTGAAGGCGCAGTGGGACACGGTGGTGGCCGACCGCTTCAAGCTGCGCCTGGACGGCGAATACGTGCGCAACCTCGCGTACAACGACAACAAGGCGTTCGCGGCGGCGTCGCTGCCGGTCAACAACTACGAATCGACGTCGGTGAACGCGACGCGTGCCGACTACCGCAGCGGCCCGAACGGCTTCCTCGCGAAGGCGACGATCGGCGAGCCGGAGCCGCGCGAGAAGGGCCAGTGGAATTTCTCGGTCGCGTACAAGTACCTGCAGCCGGACGCCGTGCTCGACGCGTTCAACGATCCCGACTTCCATCTCGGCGGCACCAACGCGCGCGGCTACGTGATCGGCGCCGCGTACGCGGTCGCACGCGACACGTGGGTGTCGGCCCGCTACCTGAGCTCGAAGGAAGTGTACGGGCCGCCGGTCTCGATCGACGTGCTGCAGATCGAGCTCAATGCTCGCTTCTGACCGGAGCCGCGAATGAATACGACCCATCCGACCCATCGCACGCTGCTCGCAGCCGGCGTGGCCGGCGCGCTGCTGCTGGCGGCCGGCGGCGCGCACGCGCAGAGCATCGAGGACAAGCTGCGCAGCCAGTTGCGTTCGACCGTGCAGGAGCTGCGCCAGTTGCAGGACAACCAGGCGCAATTGCAGAGCGACAAGTCGGCGGCCGAGCAGCAGCGCGACGGCGCACTCGCGCAACTGAAGGCGTTGCAGGGGCAGCTTGCGGCGGCACGCGGCGATTCGGGCGCCGAAGCAGCCGCGAAGCGTGCGCTCGCGCAGGAGCGCGCGGGCCGCGAGCAGGACGCGAAGTCGCTGGCGAAATACAAGTCGTCCTACGAGGACCTGCTCGCCGTGTCGCGCGCCCGCGATGCGCAGCACACGCAACTGCAGAAGGATGTCGCCGCGCGTGACACGCAACTGACAACCTGCCGGGCACACAATGCCGAGTTGTATCGCGTGGGGCACGAGATTCTCGACGCGTACGAGCATGTCGGGATCGGCACGTTCTTCTCGTCGCGGCAGCCGTTCGCGCAGTCGGCGCGCGTGAAGTATGACGATCTCGCGCAACGCTACGGCGATGCGCTGTATGCGGGCAAGTACGACCCGGCCGAACGTCCGGCTGCCGCGGCACCGGCACCGGCACCGGCACCGGCGTCGGCATCGGCGTCGGCCGCGTCGGCGAGCGCGCAGTGAGCACCCAATGAGCGCACGGCTTGAAGCCGCACTTGAACCGATCGGTTCGTTGAATACGGAGAAGACAGACATGCAAGACAAGCAACCGAACGCCGGCGACGAACGCGCGGCACACGATGCGCCGATCGAAGCGATCAGCGCCGAGCGCCTCGCCGACGTGCTGCGCCGCGCGGGCTACCGCGTGACGGCCGCCGAGCAGAACGGCACGGTGCAATTGATGAGCGCGAGCCAGGGCATCGGCTTCGCGGTGCGCTTCGGCAATCCGGCCACGGCACTCGTGCCGCATGGCGCCGATGCGCAGGCCGCCGCGCTGCCGTATATCGACTACACGCTGTCGTGCGTGCTGCAGGTGCAGGGCGAATTGCCGGCCGAACTCGTTGCGGACTGGAACCGGACCAAGCGCTTTGCGCGTCTCGCGAGCCACGGGGCGTTTCTCGCGCTGGAGATGGACGTCGTCGTCGCGGGCGGCGTGTCCGAGCGCTACCTGCGCTCGACGATCGAGCTGTGGGATCGGTTGATCCAGGAATTCCTGCTGCACCTGCGCAACCGGCCCGCGATGGCCGAGCAGGAAGCGGCGGCGAGCGAACCGGCGGCGGTTCCGGCTGAGGCTCCGGCTTCGGCTTCGGCTGCACGCGAGGCCGTCGCGCAGTCGTGAACGCCGCTGGCAGGACCGCCGGCAGTCGCATCGCCGCCGCGCTGCGCGCGCTGTTGCCGGGGCGTCGGCTGCCGGACGCCGGGCCGACGTCCGCCACCGCCGCACCCGCCGCGTGGGTGATGTACGCGGAAGGCGTTGCGCAAGGGCTGCGGACGGTGCTCGACGGCGACGACGCGGCCGTGTGCCGGCTGCGTGCCGATGTCGGGCGTTGGGCCGACCGGCTCGCCGATATCGGCGACGACGTGCCCGCGCTGCTGGTGCGCGCATGGCTCGACCGGCGCGGGCGCGTGACGCGGGTCGCCAGCGCGCCGGCCGGGGATTCGGGGGCCGGTCATCCGGGGGCCGGCCACCCGGCGATCGATGCTGCGCTGCGCGACGCGCTGGTGGGCCGCGCGGTGGGCACGGCACCGCCGCGCGGGATGACGCAGCCGATCGTGATGCGCGTGACGCTGACGGGCATGCGCTAGCGCGGGACGGCGACGAACGGAACGACGCGGACACCGCGCGACGGACGGTGTACGCGCTTCAAAAGCAATCGAGAGGGCTGTCGAATCATGATGACGAAAGTGAAGACGCTGGCAATGCTGGCGGGCAGTCTCGCGCTGAGCGCGCCGCTTGCCGCGCACGCACAGGACGACGTGATCGCGAACGCCGCGCAGGCGTCGGTCACGCAGGCCGACATCGCGGGGCTGTTGAAGGCGGTGAGCCCCGAAGGGCGCGAACGCCTCGCGGCCGACCCCGCGGCGCTGGACCAGGTCGTGCGTTCGACGCTGGCGCAGAAGGCCGTGCTGGCCGAGGCGAAATCGAAGGGCTGGGACCAGCAGGCGCAGGTGCAGGCGGCCGTCGAGCAGGCGCAGCGCGACATCGTCGCGCGCAGCTATCTCACGTCGGTGAGTGCACCGCCGGCCGACTATCCGTCGGACGCGGAGATCCAGTCCGCGTATGACAGGAACCCTGCGGCGTTCACCGCGCCGCGCGCGCTGCACGTCGCGCAGATCTACCTCGCGGTGCCGCCGAACGCGGATGTCGCGACGCTCGACAAGGCGCGCAAGCAGGCGGCCGATCTTGCGAACCGCGCACGCAGCGGCGATTTCGCGGCACTCGCGAAGGCGAACTCGCAGGACAAGGCGAGCGCCGCGAACGGCGGCGATCTCGGCTTCGTGCCCGACTCGTTGATGTTGCCGGCCGTCCGGCAGGCGGCCGACGCGCTGAAGCCGGGCCAGGTCTCCGCGCCGATCCGGACGCCGGCCGGCTTTCACGTCGTGAAGCTGATCGACGTACGCGCGGCTGCGCCGCGCCCGCTGGCCGGCGTGAAGGAGCAGTTGCGCGCGATGCTGCGCGCGCAGCGCACGCAGCAGAATGCGCAGGCGTATCTGGCGAAGCTGGCCGCGAACGCGCCGATCAACGAAGACGCGCTGAAGAAAGCGCTCGCGTCGGCCCGGTAGGCGCACTCATGGCACCTGTCCGTTCGACGCCGCGCGTCGCGGCCCCCGACGCGCGCACGCCGGCGCGGCGTCGCCCGGCGGCCGCGTCCGACCGTCCGCGCATGCCGAAGGCGAACCCGTGGCCGGGCCGGCCCGGCGAATGGCCGACGCATTGTCCGCTTTGCTTCGGTGCGCTGGAGCCGTTGCCCGGCGCGGGAGGCTATGCGCGGCACCGGAGCGCGCGGTGCTCCGCGCAGTGCGTGCTCACGACGCGCCAGTATCAGCCGGACGAACTGACGATACGCGGCTCGCGCGATGCACCGGTCGCCGCGCTCCATCGCGAGCGCTTCATCGCGCAGTGGCCGCGTCATTACGCGCTGATGCGGCGCGCGTGGCCCGCGCTCACGATCGGCCGCTTCATCGCGGTGATCGCATGCGTGGATGTCGCGGATCTCTGGTCGTACCGGATGCTGCGCGACGACGATCTCGCGGCCGTGCTGCTCGTGCTGGCCGGCTTCCTGCGCGTGCCGGATGTGCCGGGCGCCGACGCGCCGGCCGGCGATGCGCGTGCGCCCACGGTGCGCTGGGCGCGGTTCTGGTTCGACGCGAGCGTGCGCGACGTCGGCGATCTGTGGGCGGCCGGCAGCGACGCGCCGCCGCTGTTTCGCGTCGACTATCGCGAGGCGCTCGTCACGCCGTATCCGACCGGTGCGCAGGTGCAGGCGTGGCAGCCGGTCGACGGCATGCGCGATGCCTGGTCGCAGCACGCCGATGCGCATGAACCGGCCGTCGACGCGTCCGATCGCGCGGCGGTCGAGCGCTTTCTGGCGCGCGCGCCGGCGTCGCGTGCGAGCGTGTGAGTGCGGCGGCGCGAAAGCGATGAAGCCATCACCGAAGGAGCCGCGGATGAAGATGCGACGAAACGGAATCGCGACGATCGTCTGCCTGCTGCTGGCAGCTGGCGCCCATGCGCAGGGCAGCCGCACGGCGGCGGGTGCGGCCATCCCTGCGCCGGCCAGTCCGGGTTCGGCTGCGAAGCCGGTGTGCGTCGACGCGGAAGTCGACGGCAAGCGCGCGCTGTCGTACGACTGCCTGAGCCAGCAACTGAAGCCGAAGGCCGACCCGCAGACGGGCGCATCGCAGACGGATTCGGAGCGGCTGTCGAAGCAGCCGTCGAACCGTCTCGGCACGTTCAACCTGTCGACCGAGCGGAACCGCTTCGGCTCGAACTGGGGCCGGTCGGTGACGCCGCAGCGGCCCGATGCGCCGGTCGCGGTGCCGCCGAAGTGATGCATGCGGCCGGTCGCGCGGCGCGGGCATCGATGAGCCGGCGGCGTTCCGGTGCAAACCGACGAGGATCAGCGACATGAAAGCGGGCAAGCACACGGGCCGGGCGGTGGTGCTGCGGGCGATCGCGGGCGTGTTCGCGTTCGCCTGCGCGTGCTCGACGGCACCGGCCGTGGAGCGATCCGTGCAGGCGGGGGCCGCACCGCCGACCGTCGCGCTGCCGAACTTCGCCGCGCTGGTCCGGCGCGTCGGCCCGGCCGTCGTCAACATCAGCGTCACGCGCGAAGTCACGCAGATGGGCATCCAGTTGCCGCCCGGCATCGCGCCCGATCATCCGCTCGCACCGTTTCTCGCGCGGCGCGTGATCGGCAACCGCGAGGAAGTGAGTCTCGGCTCCGGCTTCATCGTCAGTGCTGACGGCGTGATCCTGACCAACCGGCACGTGGTCGGCGATGCGGCCGACATCGACGTGAAGCTGACCGACAAGCGCCAGTTCAAGGGGCGCGTGATCGGCAGCGATCCCGTGTCCGACGTCGCGGTGATCCGCATCGACGCGCACAACCTGCCGGTCGTCGAGACCGGCGACCCCGCGCGCACGGAGGTCGGCGACTGGGTGATGGCGATCGGTTCGCCGTACGGGTTCGCGAACACGGTCACGCAGGGCATCGTCAGCGCGAAATCGCGCTCGTTGCCCGGCGAGCGCGCGATTCCGTTCATCCAGACCGACGTGCCGATCAACCCCGGTAATTCGGGCGGCCCGCTGTTCGACCTGGGCGGCCGCGTGATCGCGATCAACTCGATGATCTTCTCGAAGACGGGCGGTTATCAGGGGCTCGCGTTCGCGATCCCGATCGACATCGCGCTCGACGTGAAGGACCAGTTGCTGCGGACCGGCAAGGTCACGCGCGGCCGGCTCGGCGTGGCCGTGCAGGAAGTGAGCCAGGCGCTCGCGCGTTCGTTCGGCCTCGCGAGCCCGGACGGCGCGTTGATCACGATGGTCGAGCCGGACGGCCCGGCCGCGCATGCGGGCCTGCAGGCGGGCGACGTCGTGCTCGCGGTCGACGGCAAGCCGGTTGCCGAATCGGCGGACCTGCTCGGCACGGTCGCGGGCATGCGTGCCGGGCGGCAGGCCGACCTGCTCGTGTGGCGCGCGGGCCGGGCGATGCACGTGGTCGCGACGGTCGGCGCATTCGACAGCGGCACGGCGTCGACCGGCGGCGAGCAAGGGCCCGCGCGGTTCGGGCTCGCGCTGCGCGCGGCGACGGAACAGGAACGCCAGCGGCTCGGCGTCGGCCAGGCGCTCGTCGTCGAGCAGGCGAGCGGCCAGGCCGCCCGCGCGGGTTTGCAGCCGGGTGACATCGTGCTGTCGGTGAATGGCACGCCGGTCGCGAGCATCGGCGCGCTGATGACCGAGATCGACGCCGCGCACGGCAACGTCGCGCTGCTGGTCCAGCGCGGCGGCACGCGGCTGTATGTGCCGATCGAGATCGGGTGAGCGGGCGAAACCAGGCGGCACGAGGGCAGCACGAGGGCAATGCGAGGGCAACGCGAGGGCAACGCGAAGGCCGCGCACGAAACGGCGCGCAGGCGATTCGTCGAAACGGGAGGCGGGATGAAGCGAATGCAGGAGTGGGGCGCATCCGGATGGCTGCGGGCGATCGTCGTCGCATCGGCGCTGGCCGCGTGTGCCGCGCCGGCCGCCGCGCAGACGGCCGACGTGCCGCAGACGTGGATCCGTTACGGGCAGCTCGCCGGGCAGCAGTTCCAGGCGTGGCTCGAAGCGGACGGCGACGCGGCCGACCGGCTGCACCGCTATCTCGAGGCGCGCGTGCTGAACGCGAGCGCCGATGCGCCGCCGCCCGCGATCGTCGTGCGCGCGTGGATCGGCGCGAACGGCGCCGTCACGCGCGTCGAATTCGCGTCGCTGGGCGATCCGGACGCGGATGCGACGCTGCGGCAACTGCTCATGGCCGGCGGCCCGCTGGCCGAGCCGCCGCCGCCCGACATGCTGCAGCCGTTGCGCGTGCGCCTGCGGCTCGCGCCGAATCCTGACGCGGCCGCCGCCGCACCGGCGTCGGCCGCGCGCACGCCGTGACGCCCGGGCCGGCCGATATCGGCGGATATCGTAATAAGATATGAGGTTATTGCGTTGGCGGGGCGACGATGCCCTTTTTCCTTAAAAGGACCTACCCATGCAACTGACCCAGTTAGGCGGCCATGTCGCCCAATCCGGCTTCGCCGAAAAGCAGAAACATGCGCAAGCGCTGATGTACGGCATGGCCGACATCAACGAGTACGTATCCGGCGGCGTCTGCTACGACGCCGCGGCCTATGTCCGGTACCTGCTGCGCGGCGACGCGATGATCGCGCCCGGTGCGCTGCTCGACACGATCGGTCAGCACTGGAGGACGCGGTTCAACTTCGAGACCGGCGATCAGTGGGACGGCCACGCCAGCATTCCGGCGGGAACTGCGGTCGGTTTCTCTCGCGGCGGCAATGTCTTTCATGCCGCGATCGCGGTCGGCGGCAGCCGGATCCGGGCCGTGAACGGCGGCCGTCTGGGCAGCGGATGGATGTATGCGGTCGATCTTGCCCGGGTGCTTGAGGAGGATGCGGCCGGCGGCTTTACGTACGACCGCGCGAACATCCGGGTCCACCTGTCGCGCCTGTAGGCTACGCGGCGTCGACTACCGCGCCGGTCGCCGTCTTTCAGCCGCCCGAAGCGGGCAACGGCAGGGCGGCCGGGTTCCCGCCGTTCGGCGATTTCCGCATGGCGTTGCGCTGTCCATCGCTGCTATCCTCTCGACCGTGAAAGACTCTGCATGGGGTCGTGGATGCGCATGCGGCATCGCGGCGAAGCGCACGGGTGCGAGCCTGCGCGCGCGCTGGAGTAGCATGACTGAATATCCACGACGTTCCATGACCTGTTTCGTGACTGATTTCCTTCCGTCCATGTCCACATGGTCAAGACAACGATGAGCGGTGCACCCGATCCTGCCGCTACCGGCGACGACGAATCGTCCGGCGGCGCTTCGTCCTATCTGGTGCCGGGGCTCGAACGCGGGCTGCGAATCCTCGCCGAATTCTCGGCGCGCGAGCCTGTGCTCGGCGCGCCCGAGCTGTCGAAGCGCATCGGCATCCCGCGCACGACCACGTTCCGCCTGCTGCAGACGCTCGAGGCGCTCGGTTTCCTCGAGCGCGTGAACGGCGACCGTTATTTCCGCCTCGGCGTCGGCGTGCTGCGGCTCGGCTTCGAATACCTGAACTCGCTCGAGCTGACCGATCTCGGCGCGCCCGTGCTCGAACGGCTGCGCGATTCCACCGGCTTCTCGACGCACCTGCTGATCCGCGACCAGCGCGACGTCGTGTTCGTCGCGAAGGCGCAGAGCAATGCGTCGATGTTCGGTTCGGTGAAGGTGCATGTCGGCACGCGCTTGCCGGCGCATGCGACCGTGCACGGCCACGTGCTGATGGGCGACCTGACGCGCGACGCGCTGCGCCAGCTCTATCCGGAAAAGCGGCTCGAGCAGTTCACCGAGCGCACGCCGGGCACCGTCGACGAACTGTACGAACGCGTGCGCCATTACGCGCGGCTCGGTTATGCGGTCAGCGAGGCGGCGTTCGAAAGCGGCATCTCGGCCGTGACCGCGCCCGTGCGCGATCATTCGGGCTCGATCGTCGCGGCGATCACGGCGACGGTGCCGCGCTCGGAGATCGGCGAGGCCGGCGAGAAGGAACGGCTCGTCGAAGCCGTGTGCGGCGCGGCGGTCGACCTGTCGCAGCGCCTGAACTACCGTCCGCTCGAAAGCGACCCGACGTTCGCGCACGCGCGCCACAAGGTCGCGATGTTCTGACGCGCGGGCGACGCATCCGGCTTCGTAAACGACAAGAGCGGCCCGAGGGCCGCTCTTGTCGTTTCGGATGCCGAACGCCCGAAACCGCTCAGAACGAGTGGTGAATCCCGGTGAGCACGATCACCTGGTTCGCGGTGCTCGATACGCCGGCCGTGAAGAACGCGGCCTTCGCGCCGCCCGAACCGTGTTCATACAACACGTTCGCATAGAGCTGCGTGCGCTTCGACAGCGCATAGATGTCGCCGAGCTCGACCTGCGTCCAGCGGCGGCCGGCCAGCGTCGTGGTCGCCGCGCCGCCCGCGATCGTGTTGAACGCGCTGCTGCGGTAGTTCACGCCTGCGTCATAGCTCTGGAACGTATCCGAATGGCCGTTCGACTGCATCTTCGTGCGCGTGTAGAGGCCGTGCACGAGGAAGTCGCCGAACTGGTACGACGCGCCCGCGCCGATGTTCTCGACCTTGTTCGCGATATAGCCGTTCGCGGTGTTCTGCCCCTGGAACGAAGCGATGCCCGTCTGGCCGATCAGGATCGAGCGGTCGTGTTCGTTCGAGTAGACGGCCGACGCCTTGAACGGCCCGTTCGCATAGTTCAGCGCGACGCCGACCGACTTGCCGGTCGAGAAGTTCGTCGTGTTGCCGAGCGCCAGCGTCGCCGCGGCCGAGAAGCCCGCGTAGGTCGGCGAACGGTACTTCACCGAATTGTTGTACGGCACGTTGCCGGTCGCGGCGAGTCCGTCGATGTTGCCGGGGTGGAATGCGTACCAGCTCAGCGCGAGGTAGGCCGTGCTGAGCGGATCGAGATAGTCGAACGACAGCGGCGTCTGGCGGCCGAGCGTCAGCGTGCCGTAGCGCTCCGAGCTGAGGCCGACGAATGCCGCGCGGTTCCAGATCGTGTTCGCGGTCGCGAACTGGCCGTTGTTCGTATAGAAGCCGTTTTCGAGCTGGAAGATCGCCGACAGGCCGTCGCCGAGGTCTTCCTTGCCTTTCAGGCCCCACCGATCGGGCTGCGTGTTGCCCTGGATCATCGCCCACTTCGCGTGGCCGCCGACGTTGTTCACGTACGCGATGCCCGCATCCAGGCTGCCGTACAGCACCACGCTGCTCTGTGCCCACGCGCCCGACACGGCGCCCAATCCGATCACTGCTGCTGCTACCGCATGCTTGACCATTTGATCTCCTGACTCTCCAACCTGATGAAAACGTGCCGTGGCGGCATGCGTAGGGACGGCCGGCCGTCACGCGTGTTCCACTGCCGGATGGGCATTTTGTATGTTCCATATAAGGAACAATGTGCCTCTGGTGGAATGAAGTATAGAGGTGTCATGTCCGTGATCAAAAATAATTTTTTCGGGACGGATGGGCTCCGGGACGATGTCCGGGACCGGTGCGCGAAGCCCGTAAAAAGGGTATAACTCCCCGACACACAACAACAAATTACATTTGATGCGGTAGATGGAGGTGATCGCCGACTCGACGGTCGGTGTTTTCCCTAGGGCATGCAGCTTTTTGTTTTACTCATGGAAAGTCGCTCCTATAATCACCATCCATAAACTGATGTTCCTGATATGGAACAAGCGACAAGCAAACCGAGAGTCGATCAGAAGGAAGGGTGTGAGATGTCTGAACAATGGATTTGCGCCGGGCACGCCGGCGCGCTGTCGGAAGACACGCCGATCGAGTTCAAGCGGACCGACGGCGTCGAAATCGGGATCTACCGCGTCGGCGACGACGTGTATGCGCTCGAGAACGTGTGCCCGCATGCGTACGCGCTGCTGACGCAGGGGTTCGTCGACGAAGGCACGGTCGAATGCCCGCTGCACGAGGCCGTGTTCGACATCAAGACGGGCGAATGCCTGAAGGGTCCGGGCGGACGCGCGCTGAAGCAGTACGCGGTGCGCCTCGCCGGCGAGGAAATCCAGATCAAGGTGGAATGACATGAAAGAAGCGACCGTCAACTTCAATCCCTTCCTGAAGCCGTGGGTGGCGCCTCAGCCGAACAACGTCGCCGGCAAGGGGCAGATCGAGATCCCCGGTCAGGTCGAGAACCGGATCTGGCAGAACCGCAAGGCCGAGCCGACCCAGTACGAGAACGACCTCGGCGATGCGCTCGAACGCGTGTTCGAAGCCGGCGCGACCGAGCTGGACGACGTCGTCGCGGGCCTGAACCGCATCGGCTTCCGCGCGCCGGACGGCACGCCGTGGACACCGGAGCGCTTCCGCGCCGAAATGGCCGCGCTCGCGGAATGACCGCGCCGAGCGCGTGACCCGCCGACCCGACGACAACCGCATCCGGAGCACACTGATGACGTCCCCCGCACAACACGCTTCCCAACACGACCCGGTCCGTGACTATCTCGACCGCGGCATCAAGAACTACTGGTATCCCGTCGCGCCGAGCTGGCAGGTGTCGAATGCCCCCGTCGGCCTGACGCGCCTGTCCGAGCAGATCGTGCTGTGGCGCGATCACGACGGCAAGGTTCACGCACTCGAAGATCGCTGCCCGCACCGCGGCGCGCGGCTGTCGCTCGGCTGGAACCTCGGCGGCAGCATCGCCTGCTGGTATCACGGCATCGAGATCGGCGGTGACGGCACGGTCGACAAGGTGCCGGCCGTCGCGAACTGCCCGCTCGAAGGCATGAAGTGCGTGAAGTCCTATCCGGTCGAAGAGAAGGCCGGCGCGATCTTCCTGTGGTTCGGCGACGAAGCGCACGGCGAGCCGGCGCCGCTGAACCTGCCCGAGGAACTGGTCGCCGACGAGTACGGCCACTTCCTGTGCGTGTCGAACTGGAAGTGCAATTACCAGTACGCGATCGACAACGTAATGGACCCGATGCACGGCGCGTACCTGCACGCGACGTCGCACTCGATGGCCGAAGGCGACAAGCAGGCCGACATGCGCGTGCGCAAGACGGAAACCGGCCTGATGTTCGAGAAGATCGGCCAGCGCGACGTGAACTTCGACTGGGTCGAGCTCGGCGAAACCGGCTGCCTGTGGATGCGTCTCGCGATTCCGTACAAGCAGAAGTTCGGCCCGGGCGGCAACTTCGGGATCATCGGCTTCGCGACGCCGGTCGACGGCGACAACTGCCAGGTCTACTTCTGGCGCACGCGCAAGGTCAGCGGCTGGCAGCGCGACGTGTGGCGCTTCATGTACCGCAACCGCCTCGAAGGGCTGCACTGGGACGTGCTCGAGCAGGACCGCTACGTCCTCGAAAGCCTCGCGCCGCAGGCGCGCGATCACGAATACCTGTACCAGCACGACGTCGGCATCACGCGCGTGCGCCGGATGCTGCGCCAGCGCGCGCAGGAACACCTGACCGCGCTTGATGCGCATCGCGCGACGCAGGCCGCTTCGGAGCCCGCGAATGGTTGAGTCCGCTCCGGTCGTGTCGCTCGCGGGGCGCCGCGTGCTCGTCACCGGCGGCGCGCGCGGTCTCGGCGCGGCGTTCGTGAAGGCGCTCGTCGCCGCGGGCGCGCGGGTCGCATTCGGCGACGTGCTGGCCGACGAAGGCCGCGCGCTCGCCGCGCAGCTTGCGCAAGCCGGCCATGCCGCACATTTCTTCGCGCTCGACCTGGCCGATCCGGCCAGCATCGACGCATTCGTCGCGCAGGGCGCGGCGGCGCTCGGCGGCATCGACGCGCTGATCAACAACGCGGCGATCACGAACTCGGGCGGCAAGCTGTCGACGGAGCTCGACGTGTCGACGTGGGACGCCGTGATGAACGTGAACGTGCGCGGCGTGTGGCTCGTCAGCAATGCGGCGCTGCCGCACCTCGCGAAGTCGGGGCGCGGCGCGATCGTGAACCTTGCATCGGACACCGCGTTGTGGGGTGCGCCGAGGCTGCTCGCGTACGTCGCGAGCAAGGGCGCGGTGATCGCGATGACGCATGCGCAGGCGCGCGAGTTCGGCGCGCACGGCGTGACGGTCAACGCGATCGCGCCGGGGCTGACCGAAGTCGAGGCAACCGCCTACGTGCCGGCCGAGCGTCACGCGTTCTACATGCAGGGCCGCGCGCTGACGCGCACACAGGTGCCCGACGACGTGACGGGCCCCGTGCTGTTCCTGCTGTCGGACGGCGCGCGCTTCGTGACGGGCCAACTGCTGCCGGTGAACGGCGGCTTCGTAATGAATTGATGTTTTCACCCTTGATGAAGGAGTTGACGATGGCGGACGCCGATCTCGAACGCAAGTCGTGGGACCAGCCGGAAGGCGCAAGCTTCAACGACTGGATGGAAGGGCGCGTGGCGCGCTACGCGACGCGGCGCTACGACTGGGACGCACTGAAGTTCCAGGCCGACTACGACCCGAAGTACCGCCGTGCGCAGATGCGCTATGTCGGCACCGGCGGCACGGGCGTCGCGAAGGACGTCAACACGGTGCCGGCCGGCAACTTCACGTTCTCGACGATGGTCATCCCGGCCGGCAACATCGGCCCGAGCCACATCCACATCGACGTCGAGGAAATCTTCTTCGTGCTGCGCGGCAAGATGAAGGTGATCTGCGAGCGCGACGGGCAGACGTGGGAAGCGATCCTCGGCGAGCGCGACCTGATCTCGGTGCCGCCCGGCGTGTATCGCACGGAAATCAACATCGGCGAGGAAGACGCGCTGATGTGCGTGATGCTCGGTTCGTCGACGCCCATCACGCCGACCTATCCGCCCGATTCGCCGCTCGCGAAGATCAAGCGTTGAGACGGGGCAGGTGAAGCAATGAGTGTCATCGACAAACGTGAACGCGACCGCACCGCGGCGTTCGCCGCGCTGCTCGGGCAGTTTCCCGAGCAGCGTTGCGCAGCCGGCGCGGCGGGCACGATCGGTTATCGCGAGGCCGGCGCGCAGCATGCGGGCCGCGCGCTGCCCGTCGTGCTGCTGCACGGGATCGGCTCGGGCGCCGCATCGTGGGTGCGCCAGCTCGACGCGCTCGGCGCATCGCGGCGCGTGCTCGCGTGGGATGCGCCCGGTTACGGCGTATCGACGCCCGTGCACGGCGCGTCGCCGGCCGCCGCCGATTACGCGGCGTCGCTGAACGCGTGGCTCGAGGCACTCGGCATCGAGCGCTGCGTGCTGGTCGGGCATTCGCTCGGCGCGATCGTCGCGGGCGGTCTCGCCCGCGCGATGCCCGCGCGGATCGCCGGCCTGCTGCTGGTGTCGCCCGCGGGCGGCTACGGCAGTGCGCCCGCCGAAACGCGCGAATCGCGCCGCGACGCGCGGCTCGCGATGCTCGCGGAACTTGGCCCGGCCGGGCTCGCCGAGCAGCGCAGCGGCAACATGCTGTCCGGTTTCGCGAGCGAGGATGCCCGCGCGTGGGTGCGCTGGAACATGGCGCGCATCGTGCCGGCCGGTTATGCGCAGGCCACGCATCTGCTCGCGAACGCCGATCTCGCGACCGATCTCGCCGGTTTTCGCGGCCGCACGGCGGTGGCCGTCGGCGCGAACGACGCGATCACGCCGCCTGCCGCATGCGAGCGGATCGCCGCGGCCGCGCATGTCGGGCTGCAGGTGATTCCGCAGGCAGGCCATGCCGGTTACGTGGAAGCGCCGGCCGTTTATTCCGCACTGATCGACACGTTCTGCCGTCAGTGCGATACGCAGCGAGGGCTGGGATGAACGACCCCCACGCTCGCATTTGTTCGCTGCCACCCGAGGGGGCGGATGCCGCCTTTGAGGCGGCGCGGCGGGAGGCATCATGAGTGAACCGCTGCAACAAGAAGCCGAAAACGGCAAGGCCGAGGCCGGCTACGTGGTGCCGGGCCTCGAGCGCGGGCTGCGGATTCTCGCCGAGTTCTCGCCGCGCGAGCCCGTGCTGGGCGCGCCCGAGTTGTCGAAGCGGCTCGGCATTCCGCGCACGACGGTGTTCCGTCTGCTGCAGACGCTCGAGTCGCTCGGCTTCCTCGAGCGGGCGGACAAGGATCGCAACTACAAGCTTGGCATCGCCGTGCTGCGGCTCGGCTTCGAATACCTGAGCTCGCTGGAGCTGACCGATCTCGGCCTGCCGGTGATCGAGAGCCTGCGCGACGCGACCGGCTTCACGACGCACATCGTGATCCGCGACGGCCGCGACGTCGTGTTCGTCGCGAAAGCGCAGAGCCAGGCGCCGGTGTTCAGCTCGATCCGCGTGAACGTCGGCACCCGCTTGCCCGCGCATGCGACGACGCACGGCCATGTGCTGATGGGCGACCTGTCGCTGAAGGAGCTGCGCGCGCTGTATCCGCAAGGCACGCTGAACCGGATGACGAACGCGACGCCGGAGACGGTCGATGCGCTGTACGAAGTGATCCGCGAGGATGCGCTGCGCGGCTATGGCGTCAGCAACTCGTCGTTCGAGCGCGGCATCTCGGTGGTCACGGCGCCCGTGCGCAACGAGACGCAGAAGATCGTCGCGTGCATCACGGTGACGGTGCCGCGGCCGGAGATCGATGCGGCGCTGATCGCGGACGGGTTGATCGACAAGGTGCAGCGCGCGGCGGCGGAACTGTCGCGGCGGCTCAATTACCGCTCGGATGACGAGCACACGTTTCTTAAGGCGTTAGGACTCCGATGATTGAGATCGATCTGACCGGGCAGGTTGCGGTGGTGACGGGCGGTTCGTCCGGCATCGGCCTCGCGACCGCCGAACGGTTCCTGCAGGCCGGCGCATCGGTCGCGATTTGCGGCCGCGACAGCGACCGCCTCGCACGCGCCGCGGCGATGCTCGGCGAAAAATATCCGGGCGCGCAACTGCTCGCCGAGCGCTGCAACGTGCTCGACGAAGCCGACGTGGCCGCGTTCGCGCAAGCGGTGTCCGCCCGCTTCGGCCGTGCCGACATGCTGGTGAACAACGCAGGCCAGGGCCGCGTGTCGACCTTCGCCGATACGACCGACGACGCGTGGCGCGAAGAGCTCGAACTGAAGTACTTCAGCATCATCCGCCCGACGCGCGCGTTCCTGCCGCTGCTGCGCGATGCGGCCGCGCCGACGATCACCTGCGTGAACTCGCTGCTCGCGCTGCAGCCCGAGCCGCACATGGTCGCGACGTCGTCGGCACGTGCGGGCGTGCTGAGCCTCGTGAAGTCGCTCGCGACCGAACTGGCGCCGCAGCGCATCCGCGTGAACTCGATCCTGATCGGCATCGTCGAGTCCGGCCAGTGGCGCCGCCGCTACGAAGCGCAGGCGCAAGCCGGCGAAAGCTGGGAAGACTGGACGGGTGCGCTCGCGCGCAAGAAGCACATTCCGCTGAATCGCTTCGGCAAGCCCGACGAGGCCGCCTGGGCACTTTTTTATCTCGCAACGCATCTGTCGTCCTATACGACGGGCAGCCATATCGACGTTTCTGGAGGCTTTGCACGCCATGTCTGAAAAAACCACGGTTGGCGAGCTGATTGCCGCCTTTCTCGAGCAGTGCGGCGTCAAAACCGCATTCGGTGTCATCTCGATCCACAACATGCCGATCCTCGACGCGATCAACTCGCGCGGCAACATCCGGTATGTCGGCGCGCGCGGCGAAGCCGGCGCGGTGAACATGGCCGACGGCCTGGCCCGCGTGTCGGGCGGCCTCGGCGTCGCGTTCACGAGCACGGGCACGGCGGCGGGCAACGCGGCCGGCGCGATGGTCGAGGCACTGACGGCCGGCACCGCGATGCTGCACATCACGGGGCAGATCGAGACGCCGTACCTCGACCAGGATCTCGCGTACATCCACGAAGCGCCCGACCAGTTGACGATGCTGGACGCGATCTCGAAGGCCGCGTTCCGCGTGCGCACGGTCGAGACCGTGCTGCCGACGATCCGCGAAGCCGTGCGCATCGCGCAGACCGCGCCGACGGGCCCCGTGTCGGTCGAGATTCCGATCGACATCCAGGCTGCCGAAATCGAATGGCCGGAAGACCTCGCGCCCGCGCACATCACGGTGCGCGAGCACGATGCCGCGCGCGTCGCGAAGCTCGCCGACGCGCTCGCGGCCAAGCGTCGCCCGCTGCTGTGGCTCGGCGGCGGCGCGCGTCACGCCCGCGAGGAAGTCGAACGCCTCGTGAAGCTCGGTTTCGGCGTCGTGACGAGCGTGCAGGGCCGCGGCGTGCTGCCCGAGGATCATCCGGCGACGCTCGGCGCGTTCAACGTGCACGCGTCCGTCGAAGCGTTCTACAAGACCTGCGACGCGCTCGTCGTGGTCGGCTCGCGCCTGCGCGGCAACGAGACGCTGAAATACAAGCTCGCGCTGCCGCAGCCGCTGTTCCGCGTCGATGCCGACGCGCTCGCCGACAACCGCGGCTACCGCAACGAGTTGTTCGTGCACGGCGATTCGAAGCGCGTGCTGGCCGAACTCGCCGACCGCCTCGAAGGCCGCCTGTCGGTCGATCCGCAGTTCGCGTCCGACCTCGCGGCGGCCCGCGAGCAGGCAGTCGCGGATGTGTCGACGGGCCTCGGGCCCTACAAGCAGCTCGTCGATACGCTGCAGGGCGCCGTCGGCCGCGACTACAACTGGGTGCGCGACGTGACGATCTCGAACAGCACGTGGGGCAACCGCCTGCTGAAGATCTTCGAACCGCGCGCGGGCGTGCATGCGCTCGGCGGCGGCATCGGCCAGGGGATTCAGATGGGCATCGGCGCGGCGCTGGCGGACGCCGCCGCGAAGACGGTCTGCCTCGTCGGCGACGGCGGCCTGATGGTCAACGTCGGCGAGCTCGTGACGGCCGTGCAGGAAAACGCGAACGTGATGATCGTGCTGATGAACGACCAGTGCTACGGCGTGATCCGCAACATCCAGGATGCGCACTACGGTGGCCGCCGCTGCTTCGTGCAATTGCACCAGCCCGATTTCGCGCAGTTCTGCGCGAGCTTCGGCCTCACGCACTACCGGATCACGTCGCTCGACCAGGCCGAAGCGATCGTGCGCGACGGGATGGCGAAGGAAGGGCCGGTGATGGTCGAAGTCGACATGCTGTCGGTCGGCTCGTTCGCATCGTCGTTCGCAGGCCCGCCGGTCAAGAAGGAAGCGCTGTCGGAGCGCCAGTATGCGTAACGCGCACGCACCCGTCGACGTCGTGATGATCGGCTTCGGCGCGATCGGCGCGGCCGTGTACCACGCGGTCGAGCACGATGCGTCGCTGAGCATCACGCACGTGATCGTGCCCGAACACCAGCGCGCCGCGGTGCAGAGTGTGCTGGGCGGCGCGGTGGAGGTCGTGTCGTCGGTCGACGCGCTTGCCCGCCGCCCCGGGTTCGCGCTCGAATGCGCGGGCCACAGTGCGCTCGTCGATCACGTCGTGCCGCTCTTGAAGGCCGGCACCGACTGCGCGGTCGCATCGATCGGCGCGCTGTCCGATCTCGCGCTGCTCGATGTGCTGTCGCAGGCCGCCGACGAAGGCGACGCGACGCTGACGCTGCTGTCCGGCGCGATCGGCGGCATCGATGCACTGGCTTCCGCGAAGCAGGGCGGGCTCGACGAAGTGCTGTACGTCGGCCGCAAGCCGCCGCTCGGCTGGCTCGGCACGCCGGCCGAGGAACTGTGCGACCTGCGCGCGATGACCGAAGAGAAGGTGATCTTCGAAGGCACCGCGCGCGACGCCGCGCGGCTGTATCCGAAGAACGCGAACGTCGCGGCGACCGTCGCGCTGGCAGGCCTCGGCCTCGACGCGACGCGCGTGCGCCTGATCGCCGATCCGGCCGTCGCGCGCAACGTGCACCGCATTTCCGCACGCGGCGCATTCGGCGAGATGTCGCTGGAAATGAGCGGCAAGCCGCTGCCCGACAACCCGAAGACGTCCGCGCTGACGGCGTTCTGCGCGATCCGCGCGCTGCGCAACCGCGCGGCCCGCTGCGTGATCTGAGCGGCGCTTCGGGGAATGGAACGTCCGCCCGCGCCACGGCGAGGGCGGGTGCGCAGAGACAGATTTGTGGGACTTGTGAAATGACTCCTTTCGATACGAGCCTGGTACCCGACGGCAACATCCTGATCGGCGGCGAGTGGCGGCGCGGCCGTGGCGCGCCTTACGCGAGCATCTATCCGGCCGACCAGTCGCTGAACCTGGAAGTGTCGACGGCGAACGCCGAAGACGCGGCCGAAGCCGTCGAAGCCGCCGATGCGGCATGGCGCCGTGCGGACTGGGCCGGGCTTAAGCCGCACCAGCGCGCGCAGGTGCTGTACCGCATCGCGGATCTGATCATGCAGCGCCACGAAGCGCTCGCGAACCTGCAGCGTCGCGACAACGGCAAGCCGATCGGCGAGACCCGCGTGCTGGTGGCGAGCGCTGCGAACACGTTCCGCTATTTCGCGGCCTGCCTCGAAACGCTCGACGAAGAACTGACGCCGTCGCGCGGCGACTACCTGACGATGAGCGTGTACGAGCCGATCGGCGTGATCGCGGCGATCACGCCGTGGAACTCGCCGATCGCGTCCGATGCGCAGAAGCTCGCGCCGGCACTCGCCGGCGGCAACGCGGTGGTGCTGAAGCCGGCCGAAGTCACGCCGCTCGTGTCGCTTGCGCTCGCACGCATCTGCGAGGAAGCCGGCGTGCCGAAGGGCGTGCTGAGCGTGCTGCCGGGCAAGGGCTCGGTGATCGGCGACGTGCTCGTGCGCCATCCGCTGGTGAAGAAGGTGTCGTTCACGGGCGGCACCGAAGTGGGCCGCGGCATCGCGCGCATCGCGGCCGAGAAGCTGATGCCCGTGTCGCTCGAACTCGGCGGCAAGTCGCCGACGATCGTGTGCGACGACGCCGATCTCGATCACGCGGTCAACGGCGTGCTGTACGGCATTTTCAGCTCGTCGGGCGAAGCGTGCATCGCGGGTTCGCGGCTGTTCGTGCAGCGCGCGGTGTACGACGAATTCATGAAGCGCCTGGTCGCGGGCGCACGCAAGCTGCGCGTGGGCGACCCGACGCGGCCCGACACGCAGATGGGGCCGCTGATCACGGCGAAGCACCGCGAATCGGTGGAGCGCTACGTCGCGCTCGGCCTGGAAGAAGGCGGCCGGCTGCTGTGCGGCGGCGAGCGGCCGTCGGGCGACGGGCGCGAGAACGGCTTCTTCTATCAGCCGACGATACTCGAAGGCTTGCCGAACAGCGCGCGCATCTGCCAGGAAGAAATCTTCGGGCCCGTGCTCGTCGCGATGCCGTTCGACGACGAGGCGTCGCTGATCGCGCAGGCGAACGACAGCGTGTTCGGTCTTGCCGCCGGCATCTGGACGCGCGACTACAAGCGTGCATGGCGCATCGCGCGCGCGCTCGAGACGGGCACCGTATGGATCAACACGTACAAGCTGTTCTCGATCTCCACGCCGTTCTCCGGCTGGAAGGAGAGCGGGATGGGCCGCGAGAAGGGGCGTCTCGGCATCCGCGAGTACATGCAGCAGAAGAGCCTCTACTGGGGTTTGAACGACGCGCCGCTGCCGTGGGCGAACTGAGCGAAGGGGAATGACGCAATGAGCATCTTGGGAATCGAGCAGATCACGTACGGCGTCGACGACCTCGCGACCTGCCGGCGCTTTTTCGCCGACTGGGGGCTGAAGGAAGTCGCGCACGACGACACGCGCGCGCGCTTCGAGACGATGAACGGCTGCACCGTGCTGGCGGTCAGGGCCGACGATCCGTCGCTGCCGCCGGCGTTCGAGGCCGGCCCGACGCTGCGTGAGGTCACGTGGGGCGTCGCGACGCAGGGCGAACTCGACGCGCTGCGCACGAAGCTTGCCGGCCAGCCGGGCTACTACGCGCAAGACGATGCGGTCGGCTGTATCGACCCGAACGGGATGGCGATCCGTGTCGAAATCACGCGCAAGCGCGAACTCGACATCACGGGCTCGCCGTCGAACGTGTGGGGCCAGACGCTGCGCGTCGACCAGCCGAGCCCGATCTATGCACGCGCGGAGCCGGTCGAGGTCGGGCATGTCGTGTTCTTCACGAACTGCCTCGACGCACAGGAAAAGTTCTATCACGAGCTGCTCGGCTTCGAGACGTCCGATCGCTACCCGGGCCGCGGCGCGTTCATGCGTTGCGCGCCGCACGGCGGCCATCACGACCTGTTCCTGCTCGCGCTGCCGAATGGCAAGCGCGGCCTGAACCACGTCGCGTTCACCGTGCGCGACATCCATGAAGTGTTCGGCGGCGGCATGCACATCGACCGCTGCGGCTGGGAAACGCAACTCGGCCCGGGCCGCCATCCCGTATCGTCCGCGTACTTCTGGTACTTCCAGAATCCGGCCGGCGCGCTGATCGAGTACTACGCGGACGAGGACGTCCTGACGCCCGACTGGCAGCCGCGCGAATTCGAGCCGGGCCCGACCGTGTTCGCCGAGTGGGCCGTCGACGGCGGCCTCGACGGCAACACGCGCCGGCAGAAGAACGCGAAGGCGCCGGAAGGCAAGTTCATGACGGAGCGCAAATCTTGACCGAAGCGAACATGCCCGCGCAGCCCGCGCCCGGCACGGTCGTCGTGATCGGCGGCGGCCAGGCCGCCGGCTGGGTGCTGAAGACGCTGCGCGCGGAAGGCTACGCGGGCCGCCTCGTGATGATCGCCGACGAGGCGCATTTGCCGTACGAACGGCCGCCGCTGTCGAAGGCCGTGCTGGCCGGCGACGCCGATATCGAATCCGTACGCGTCGTGCGTCCCGACGAATTCGACGCGCTGAACATCGAGGCGTGGCAGCCGGAACGCGCGGCATCGATCGACCGTGCGCGTCGCGTGGTGCGTACCGAAAGCGGCCGCGAGATCGAATACGACCGGCTCGTGATCGCGACCGGCGGCACGTCGCGCCGCCTGCCCGACGCGATCGTGAAGACGCCGAACCTGCATTACCTGCGCACGCTCGACGAAGCGGCCGCGCTCGGCGAGAAGCTGCGCGCCAGCCGGCGCGTGCTCGTGATCGGCGGCGGCTGGATCGGCCTCGAAGTCGCGGCCACCGCGCGCAAGCTCGGCGTCGAGGCGGTCGTGGTCGAAGGCGCGCCGCGGCTGTGCGGGCGCTCGGTGCCGCAGATCGTGTCGGATTTCCTGCTCGACCTGCATCGCGCGAACGGCGTCGACGTGCGTCTCGGCGCGGCGCTCGCGTCGCTCGATGCGCAGCCGGACGACGCATCGAAGGTGCGCGCGACGCTCGCCGACGGCACGACGATCGACGCCGATTTCGCGGTGGCCGGCATTGGCCTCGCGCTGAACGCGTCGCTCGCGAGCGATGCGGGGCTGGCCGTCGACGACGGCATCGTCGTCGACGAATTCGGCGCGACGAGCGACCCGGCGATCTTCGCGTGCGGCGACGTCGCGAACCATCACAACGGCTGGCTGAAGCGGCGCGTGCGGCTCGAATCGTGGGCCAACGCGCAGAACCAGGCGATCGCGGCCGCGAAAGCCGTGCTCGGCGTGCGCGCGCCGTACGCGGAGATTCCGTGGTTCTGGTCCGATCAGTATGACGTGAACCTGCAGATCCTCGGCGATCTGCCGGCCGATGCGCAGCTCGTCGTGCGCGGCGATCTCGCCGCGCGCCGCGCGACGCTGTTTTTCCTTGGCGGAGGGCATGTGAGAGGTGTCATCGCCGTGAACAACGCACGTGAGCTGAAGCTCGCGCGCAAGTGGATGAACCAGGGCCGGGCAGTGGATACGGAAGCCCTGGCAGACACGACCAAAGCGCTTGCCTGACCGGGCAAAGACCAGGAGACACCCCACATGAGCACTTTCGACAACGTCGTGGCCGGTCGCGCCACGATGGAAGCTGCCGCCTCCACGCCCGGCGCGATCATCGCGCGGCTCGAGCGGCTTCCCGGCAACGCGATGCAGATCCGCGCGCGTGTGCTGATCGGCGCCGCGACGTTCTTCGACGGCTTCGACGTGATCACGATCGCGGCGACGCTGCCGCTGCTGATTCACAAATGGGGGCTGTCGCCGACGCAGATCGGCATGCTGATCGCGTCCGGCGCGATCGGCCAGTTGATCGGCGCATTCCTGTTTCCCGCGCTGGCCGAGAAGCACGGCCGCGTGAAGGCGATCGCGTGGAGTTCGGCCGTGATCGGCATCACGAGCATCGCGTGCGGCTTCGCGCCGACCTTCGAAGTGTTCGTGCTGCTGCGGATCCTGCAGGGGCTCGGGCTGGGCGGCGAGTTGCCGGTTGCCGCGACGTACATCAACGAGATCACGCGCGCGCATGGCCGCGGCCGTTTCGTGCTGCTGTACGAGATCGTGTTCCCGATCGGCCTGCTGGTGTCGATGGCGCTCGGCGCGTGGCTCGTGCCGCGCTTCGGCTGGGAGATCATGTACTTCGTCGGCGGGCTGCCGCTGATCCTGTCGTTCGTGCTCACCCGTCTCGTGCCGGAATCGCCGCGCTGGCTCGCGTCGCGCGGGCGGCTCGCGGAAGCCGGGCGCGCGGTGGGCGTGTTCGAAGCGTCGGTGCGCGGCGAGCTGCCGCCGGTCACGCAGGCGGCCGCGTTCGACGAGATGGTGCGCCAGCATCCGAAGCGCAAGATGAGCGACCTGTTCAGCGCCGCGTATCGCAAGCGCACGCTCGCGGTGGCGACGCTGTGGGCGACCTGCGGGTTCATCCAGTACGGGCTGTCGACGTGGCTGCCGACGATCTACAAGAACTTCTATCACGCGCCGCTGCAGCTCGCGCTGAATCTCGCGGTGATCGGTTCGGTGATGGGCGTGCTCGGGTCGCTGGCGTCGGCGCTGCTCGTCGACAAGCTCGGCCGCAAGCCGGTGATCGTGTGGTCGTTCGTGCTGTGCGCGCTGTCGCTGGCGCTCGCGGGCATCTATCACGCGTCGTCGGTGTATGTCGTCGCGGTCTTCTGCTCGCTGTCGCTCGGGTTGATGGCGTCGGGGTTCATTACCGCGTACGTCTACACGCCGGAACAGTATCCGACGAGCATCCGCGCGTCGGGCTGCGGGCTCGGCAGCGCATGGCTGAAGATCGCGTCGTTCGTCGCGCCGATGGTCGTGCCGCACGCGATCATCGGCGGGAACCTCGCGCCGGCGTTCTACCTGATCGGCATCGTGCCGCTGATCGCGGCGGTGACCGTGCATTTCGTCGGGATCGAGACGAAGGGGAAGGTGCTCGAGGCGCTTGAAGCGTAAGCGCGGCCGGCGGTAACGGACGATGTGCACAGGCCCGGGCGATGTCCGGGCTTTTTTGTTCGGGGCGATCCGGTTGCGTCGCGGGGCAGCGCGAACGCATGCAATTGTCGACGCATGCCTGGCTGATCTGCTTCAGGAAATCCGGACCGAAATTGATGTTGGTGTTTCGACGCGAGACTCCTCGGAAGGAGGTTGGCGATGAAACGCAAACGGTTTTCGGTGGAGCAGATCGTGGCGGTGCTCAAGCCGGCGGGGCGGAGGATGCCGGTGGCCGATGATTGCGAGCCGCTACAACCACGCTTTGCTGATCTCGCTTGACGCCCGCCATTCCGGTGGCGGGCGCTGCGCGATAGCACCGCTTACTTCGGCGCACCGCTGCTGCCAGGCAGGAAACCATTCTCGAGGCGGTAGGTCGCCGTGTTGACAAGCGTTGCGCGCGCATTCGGTGTACCGGCGGCAACCGCGCACTTATCCTGCCCTGTGTTCAAACGAATCGACTGTTCGGTCGTCGGATACTCCACTCCCTTCAGGTAGAAGCTCGGAAGGACAGTCGTGTATCGCACGTATGGAACACAGACTCGCTGCGCGGGATCCTTCGGGCCGGCGTTGAATGGAAAGTACTCGTCGAACAAATAGGCCGATCGCGACAGGCCGCCCCATGATGCAGGAATCGCAATCTTGCCCGTCGACGTCTTGACACCGGTACCCTTATCCGTGATCGAACCTTCGAGGGTTGCATCGCCGCCATCGGAATCCGGCGCACTGTACGCGATCTCCAGCTGATAGGTATGTCCCGTTTGCCAAGCGAGGGCGAGGGAGCAGGAAGTTCCTGAGCCGCCGTCGGCGCCACTCGAACAGTTCGTCGCGAGCGGCGTTGTGCCGTTGTCAAACGCACTGAAGATAACGAGATTCGATCCCTGGGTGCGGGGCTGGATGCCGGTGTAGATGGCATGGCCACCGTGCTCCGACGTTAACAGGTTCGCCCAGTAGAAGCTTCGGTTAACCGTAGTCGGAACCACTTCGGGCGTGATATCCCACGACATGCGGTCGTAACCACCCGTCGGTGGTTGCGGCGCCGACGCGGAAATGTTCGGATCGGCCTGCACGGCGAGAGAAACGAATGCGGCCAAAAAAGCTGGTATGAGTCGGATCGTAGTCTTCATGGGTTCTCTCAATTAATGTCCGGGTGGATGAAAAGAGCAGAGACACATCATAGGTCGAGCGAAGAAGATCATGTATTGATATCCATCATCAATATATGATCAACGTCATCGTGTGCATCGATGACTTGACCGGATATCGGTCAATATTTTTTCATGATTAAAGATGCATTAATTTTATTGAAACATGCAGGCTGTACCAATAATTTTCGTGAAGTTGTGTCCAGCAGGTTATCGTAAAAATAGGCGGGATTCCACGTGCTGTACTTATGGTGAGGCCGGTATTTGATGAAAATGTGTATTTCCGAAAATAAGATAATTAATTGGCCCTGAGCAATCCGCGGCCGCTTATGCAGCAAGACTATGACACCGGGATGGCATTGCAGGATTTTTCAGGGGAAGCGAATGGAATGGGACGCGAAAAATGAATCCGCCTCCGTCTCGTAATCGGTCGAGGCGTCGGTTTCGTTCAAGAGATCCCGGTTCCCCGCCCGACATTATCCGTTACGGCTTTGTCGATTTGACCGATGGAAGTGGGCAATGTCGAAACCTATATGGGCATCCTTATCGGATGTCTGGTCCGGTCGCTTCGGCGGCAGCCCAGTCGTACCATATGGCGATGCGCTCCTTGAGCATCGCCCGATGATAGGCCGCTTTCGTTTGATGTCTGGGCAACGCGAAATGCTGCTGGATCGGGCCGAAGCATGAAAGAAACGCCTGAGTGCGACGCGCATTCCGGAACCCGCCCATCTTGCGTTCGCGCCTACGGGTCGGCTGATGGCTGTTTTCGGCACGGTTGTTCGCGCGGGCGCCGCTTTCACGAACACGTGCTTCACGCCGGTCCGGTCTGCACCGGTATCTCTGCCTTCGCTGCCGCATGGCTGCGCAGCTGGTCGGTGACGATCCTGTCGATGGCGTGGCCGAGTATCGGGAGATGGCCGACGCGCGGCCGTTCTTCGGCGTCAAGCAGGAAAACGAACCGATCATGCTCGACGAGCTCATGCGATTGCAGGCTGACCTGCCGCGGTTGCGGGTCGATCTCTGCGTTTGGCGGCCGGACGGGGAGTGGGCAAGGTATCGCGGCACGCCGGTCGATGCGTTGCGTGCGGCGCTTGCGCGGGCTGGTGCGCTACCGGCCTACGTGTGCAGGCCGCCGCCGCTCGTGCAGGAAGTCGCGGGTGCGGCAGGCGTACCGGATGCGCAGATTGCGGGCGAGCGTTTTGCCGGGTGATGCCAGCGCACCGCGGGGAGGCGGGCGCGCAGTTTTCCCGAGGGTGGGTGACTTGCCGGATTCACGGGTCGAACGTACTCTTTGTCGACACCACGATCCACCAGCGGGTTCCTGACCATGCAAGCCCATCCTCTGCGTCTATCCCCTGGCGACGATCTGCGCGGATCCATCGAGAGAGCGTTACGTCCGCACGGCGCGCACGCGGCATTCGTGATCCAGGGCATCGGCAGCCTGAGCGTCGCGCAGTTGCGCTTTGCCGGCGCCGACCTGCCGACCGAACTGCGCGGCGACCTCGAAATCCTGACGCTGGCCGGCTCGGTCTCGCCGGATGGTGCGCACCTGCACATGTCCGTGTCCGATGCAGGCGGCCGCGTGACGGGCGGCCATGTGGCGAGCGGCTGCGTGGTGCGCACGACTGCCGAGATCCTGCTCGTGCTGCTTCCCGCGCATCGTTTCTCCCGCGAACTCGACGCGGGCACCGGCTTCAACGAGTTGGTGATCCGTCGCGAGCCGGGCGGCGATGCCGGGTGAGCGTCGCCGGAGCCGCATAAAAAAATGGCGCCGCGGGCATTCAGCCTGCGGCGCCATTGCGTGGCGCTGCGACGGGAACGGCCCGCCGCAGTCCGGCAGCGTGCTTACATCTGCACGGTGTCGGCCACTTCCTTGAAGTCTTCGATCTGGTCGAAGTTCATGTACTTGTAGATCTTGTCGCCGTCGGCGTTGAGCACACCCATGTCGGCCATGTACTCATCCTTGGTCGGAATCTTGCCCAGACGCGAGCAGATCGCCGCCAGTTCCGCCGAGCCGAGGTACACGTTCGTGTTCTTGCCCAGGCGGTTCGGGAAGTTGCGGGTCGACGTCGACATGACCGTCGCGCCTTCGCGCACCTGTGCCTGGTTGCCCATGCACAGCGAGCAGCCCGGCATTTCGGTACGCGCACCGGCCGTGCCGAACACGCCGTAGTGACCTTCTTCGGTCAGTTGCTTCTGGTCCATCTTGGTCGGCGGCGCGACCCACAGCTTGACCGGGATGTCGCGCTTGCCTTCCAGCAGCTTCGACGCCGCACGGAAGTGACCGATGTTGGTCATGCACGAGCCGATGAACACTTCGTCGATCGTAGCTCCAGCCACGTCGGACAGCGTCTTCACGTCGTCCGGGTCGTTCGGGCACGCGACGATCGGTTCGTGGATGTCGGCGAGATCGATCTCGATGACGGCCGCGTAGTCGGCGTTGGCATCCGGCGACAGCAGTTGCGGGTCGGCCAGCCACTGCTCCATCGCCGCGATACGGCGCTGCAGGCTGCGCGGATCCTGGTAGCCCTGCGCGATCATCCACTTCAGCAGCGTGACGTTGCTGTTCAGGTACTCGATGATCGGTTCCTTGTTCAGGTGGACCGTGCAACCGGCGGCCGAACGCTCGGCGGACGCATCCGACAGCTCGAACGCTTGCTCGACCTTCAGGTCGGGCAGGCCTTCGATTTCGAGAATGCGGCCCGAGAAGATGTTCTTCTTGCCTTGCTTGGCGACCGTCAGCATGCCCTGCTTGATCGCGTACAGCGGAATCGCGTTGACGAGGTCGCGCAGCGTGACGCCCGGCTGCATCTTGCCCTTGAAGCGGACCAGCACCGATTCCGGCATGTCCAGCGGCATCGTGCCGGTGGCGGCCGCGAAGGCGACCAGGCCCGAGCCTGCCGGGAAGCTGATGCCGATCGGGAAGCGCGTGTGCGAATCGCCGCCGGTGCCGACGGTGTCGGGCAGCAGCATGCGGTTCAGCCACGAGTGGATCACGCCGTCGCCCGGGCGCAGCGCGATGCCGCCGCGCGTGCTGATGAAGTTCGGCAGCGTCTGGTGCGTCTTCACGTCGACCGGCTTCGGATAAGCGGCGGTGTGGCAGAACGACTGCATCACGAGATCGGCCGAGAAGCCGAGGCACGCGAGATCCTTCAGTTCGTCGCGGGTCATCGGGCCCGTGGTGTCCTGCGAGCCGACCGAGGTCATCTTCGGTTCGCAGTACGTGCCCGGACGCACGCCCTGGCCTTCCGGCAGACCGCATGCGCGGCCGACCATCTTCTGCGCGAGCGAGAAGCCCTTGCCGCTGTCGGCCGGCTGGTGCGGCAGGCGGAACAGCGTCGACGGCGCGAGGCCCAGTGCTTCGCGTGCCTTCGCGGTCAGCCCGCGGCCGATGATCAGCGGAATGCGGCCGCCGGCGCGCACTTCGTCGAACAGCACGTCGGACTTGACCTGGAATTCGGCGATCACTGCACCGTTCTTCAGCGCCTTGCCGTCATACGGGCGCAGTTCGACCACGTCGCCCATTTCCATCTGCGACACGTCGAGCTCGATCGGCAGTGCGCCGGCGTCTTCCATCGTGTTGTAGAAGATCGGGGCGATCTTGCCGCCGAGGCACACGCCGCCGAAGCGCTTGTTCGGCACGAACGGGATGTCTTCGCCGGTGAACCACAGCACCGAGTTGGTGGCCGACTTGCGCGAGGAGCCGGTGCCGACCACGTCGCCCACGTACGCGACCAGGTGACCCTTTTCCTTCAGCGACTCGATGAACTTGACCGGGCCGCGCTTGCCGTCTTCTTCCGGCGTGATGCCCGGGCGGGCGTTCTTCAGCATCGCCAGCGCGTGCATCGGGATGTCCGGGCGGGTGGTGGCGTCCGGCGCCGGCGACAGGTCGTCGGTGTTGGTTTCGCCCGTCACCTTGAAGACGGTGATGGTCAGGCTTTGCGGCACTTCCGGACGGCTCGTGAACCATTCGGCGTCGGCCCAGCTTTGCAGCACGGCCTTCGCGTGCGCGTTGCCCTTGTCGGCGAGTTCCTTCACGTCATGGAACTGGTCGAACATCAGCAGGGTTTTCTTCAGCGCGTCGGCGGCCACGGCCGCGACTGCGTCGTCGGACAGCAGTTCGATCAGCGGCTGGATGTTGTAGCCGCCCAGCATCGTGCCGAGCAGTTCGGTGGCGCGCTCGCGCGAGATCAGCGGGCAGGCGGTCTCGCCCTTGGCCACGGCGGCCAGGAAGCCGGCCTTCACGCGGGCGGCTTCGTCGACGCCTGCGGGCACGCGATAGGTGATCAGTTCGAGCAGCGTCTGCTCTTCGCCGGCGGGCGGGTTCGTCAGCAGTTCCACCAGTTCGGCGGTTTGCTGAGCCGTCAGCGGCAGGGGAGGAATACCGAGCGCGGCGCGGGCGGCCACGTGAGCACGAAAGTTTTCAAGCATGGGGAGACCTGCTGATATGGCGTTTGAGGGGAAGGCCTTTCCGGCACTCCGAGGCTGTTCCAGGCACTGCTTTGAGCGGGATTCTAATCTCAATGCTCTGGAACGTCAAATGTCTTATGTCTTATATAAGAGTTGAGGCGCAAGACGGCGCAAGACGTGACGGAATCGTGGTTGCACGGGGGCGTCGACCTGTTCGGGCGCGGTCCGGAGGTGCCCGCTGACGTCAGGCCGGCCCTGTCGGGCCCGGCTTTCGTCATGTGGAACAGGCGCGGGCCGTTCGAGATCGCGACGGGCGACGGCATGCGTCGGATCACGAAGCCGCCTGGCTCGATTCCGATTGCCGGGGCCGCACATATCTGCACAAGGACGCAAGAAACGGTACACACGCGGCGCTTTCGCGCGCCTACGCTTCGTGTCGCGCGGCCTGCAATCAGGTTTCAAAAAAACGAGGGACGAAAATGGACGCGCGCCGGCCGATTCGTCCTGAACGGTAGCGATGCTTTCCACTCCGTCGATCAAGAACATGCGATCCCGAGATTCGATTGTCCTGATGGCGTCACTCGTTGCGTCGTCGGTCGTTCATGCGGCCGCGCCCGGCGACGAAACGCGTGGCTCCGCCAGCCGTCCCGTCGCGCTGGTCTGTCGCGGGCCCGCGGCGTGCGATGGCTGCCCCGAGGCGATCGCGAAGCGCCTGCGGCAATCGGACTACACGTTCCGGGTGATCTACGTCGGGCCGGCGGAAAAGCGCAAGATCACGCCCGCGGCCCTTGCCGGTGCCGCGGCCCGGCGGCGGGCAGGACATCCCCGCCGCGGCGGCCGGCATCGGAGCAAAATCAATGAAGGCCGTGCGGCAATACGTGTCGAACGGCGGGCGATATCTGGGCATCTGCATGGGCGCATACCTGGCGGGCGACCGGGGTCGGGCTGGTCGCCGGCGAGATCGACGCCGAGGTCGACCGCCCGGGCTCGACGATTCACGGTATCGCGGACACGGTGACGCCAGTCGTATGGCGCGGGGAAAAGCGCTGGATTTACTTCCAGGACGGCGCGACGCTTCCGGCCGCCCCGGCCCGCGCCGGGGGTGTCGTGCTGGCGACCTATCCGAACAACGATATCGCGGCCGCGACCTACCGCTACGGCAAAGGGCGCATCGGGCTCGTCGGCCCGCATCCCGAGGTCGACGAAAGCTGGTATCGCGAATACCGTCTCACGAACCCGGACGGCGTGTTGCCGGACATGGCTTACGACCTGATCGACGCCACGACGAAGCCATAGCGGCGCGTGTCCTATTTCCGCCTGGCTCGATACGCGTCGAGATTCTTCCGCGCCTGCGCACGGATCGCGCGTTGCATGAAAGGCGTCCAGCCGAGCAGGGCTCCCTTCAGCCCAAGCGCCTGACGCGCCCAGCGCCACAGGTCGAAACTGTCGCGATGCTCGACGATGAGCCCATCGCGAAACCGGAACCGGGCGCGGATCCGGTTGACCACCATCCGGCCGGTCGCGGTGAACCTGTAGTGCGCGATCCACTCCGCGTGCCCGGCATGTTCGTCCGCGTCGACCTCGCCGAACGTCAACGAAAATTCCTGCGCACGCGCCACCAGCATGCGCCACATGTCGCGCGCGAGCTCGCCGCGCAGTTCGCCGAATGCGGGATCGCCGAAGACGACGTCGTCGGCATAGCAGGCCAGCATCGCGTCGATGTCGCGCTGCTGGAAGGCCGTGTAAAAGCGCTGGATCAACTCGGAGTTCGGATGGCTCATCTTTTGATTGGCTGTCGTTGTAGATGAAGCGGAGTCTCGACGCGGCGGCCGGATGCCGGGCAAGCCACTGTAGCGGAAATCAAATGCGCTGTCGCAGATGGACGCGGCCGCGCGCGGTGATTTCGCCCGGCTGTTCCGCCGGCCGGTCAATTGATGGACAATCCCGCGCTGGAGGCCGGCCTGGCCTCGACCTGAGCGTGCGTTGACAGTCGAGAACCCATCCATGAAATTCCGTATTGAAGCCCCGTTGCGGCGCACCCTGTTGCTCGTGCTGTTTGCTCAGGCATCCCCATCCTTCGCGGCAGGGCTCGACTGCACGCAGGCGACCAGCCCGACAGAAAAGGCCGTGTGCGCGTCGAACGACCTGCATCTGGACGACGGCAGGCTGTCGGCCTTTTACCGGAAGCTGTCCGATGCGTTGCCGCAAGGTCAGCGCACTGCGTTGCGCACCGCGCAGCTCGGCTGGCTGAAGACCCGCGATCAATGCGGCGCCGATCGCGGCTGCATCGAGCAGCGCTATCTGTCGCGGATCAGTGATCTGCAAGCGCGGCTCGTCACGGTGCTCGCGTATCGCCCCGACGCCGAAGACAAGGCCGCGCTCGACGACTTGCGTACGCTCGTCGATCAGGCGCGCCGAACGGATTCAGGCTCGCCGGTCGAGAAAGCGATCGAGCGGCTGCGGATCAACAACGCTGTCACGCGTTTTTCGAGCGAATCCGGCGGCGAGCAGGGGCCGGTTTTCCCGGCGGTCCGGCCCGACGGCGTGACGGCCGACGAATGGAGCGCATTGAAGGCGTCGCACATCGACACCGACGACACGGCCATGAGCGCGTTCTACACGCTCATCGACCTTGACGGCGACGGGCGGCGCGATCTGGTCATCGAATCGGCGTCGAACGGAACCGGGCTGTGGTCGTCGGTCCACGTCTTGCGCCGCAACGGCGGCAAGTTCGAGGTGCCCGGCGAGTCGAACGAGGCGATCGACCGCAGCCTGTATACGACGAATGGCCGCGGCGCGAATCAGGCAGGCGAATGGATTCGCGTACGCGGGCGCGTCTATGCCCTTTATCGCGACAGTCACTACGGCGTGGACGAGTTTTACCTGCTGCGGCCGTTTACCGTCGTCGACCAGGTGCCGAAACTGACGGTGAACTATCGTTATCGCCTGTCGGTGCCGGTCGAACAGCACGAGGAAGGCAAGCAGGGCACGACGGTGCTCGACGGCACACTGCATGCGGCCCTCGAACAGGCGCTGCACGAGGCGAGCGACAACGTCGCGAGCGATGCCGGCGCGGACAAGCCGCTGTGTCCGATCCCGCCCGACGTGCAGGGCGACGATCGCAGCGAGTATTCGAACTACGGCCCCGGCCATTACACGTACGAGATTGTCGGCGACGTGCCGGTTCATGTCGGCGGCAAGTGCTACATCGGCCGGCTGATCGACTGGTTTGGGCAATACGGAAAGGACGGGCTGGCGGCGCAGTTGTCGATGCGACTTCCCCGCGACGACACGGACCACGAGCGGACGTTCAGCGTGAACGGCGTCCGGGCCGTGACATCCGTCGCGACATCGATCGAGAAAATGACGGTAAACAGCGCGGATTGACGCCCGCGCCTGCGCTCGCGGTTTCGGCGCAGCCGGCTTGTCGCCGGATTCGCGTCAGCGGGCTGCCATCGCGACGTCCTGATTGCTTCGCCCGGTCACCAGGCAGCCCGACATGAACGCCTCGCTCTGGCTGCTGGCGGCCGTCTCGCCGAAGCCGCGGCCGAGCGCGTCGACCCTCACCTGCGCGGCGCCCTGTTCGCACGCCAGCGGGCTGGCGTCGCGGCCCTGCGCATGCAGGATCGCGCGATCCGCAATGAGATAGGCCAGCAGCGCGAAAACAGCGATATGTACGGCTCGTCTCATGGTTCGTCTCCTCGTTGCTCAAGCGTAACGCGGACACGTTCGGCGAAGCACTTGGGGGTTCCCCCGGTAAACGTCTGCTGAATCGGTGGCGGGGCGGCGTGATCCTGTCCCGTTTTTCGTGTTTCGGGTGCAAAAGGGAGGGAGCTTTCAGGCTGGCGGCAGGCAGGCGAGGATTGGCACGCAGCGCGGGAATCGCGCGACGGATTTCAGTGCGACAGGCGCGTGATTCGCGCGCGTTTGACGAATGTCAGGGTACGGGCAGGCGGGGACGGTCGCGCTGCCGTTCAAAGCGATAGCATGAATACATGATTTGACGGAACACGATGCCTGAAGGACGCATCGGATCCGGCAAGCAGGTGCGTGTTGAACATCGCTATCGAAATAGTGAGGAATCCAAATGTTGAACGTCTCTTCCGTCCTGATCAGTCTCGCTCCGATGTGGGCAATTTTGCTAGTGGCGTCTTCGGCGGCCGCCTATTTCGTGTTCTGGCGCAAGGTCATCGAATAAGCGTCGCATGACGGGCGGTACGCGTGCGATGCGCAACGCGCAACACGTACTGCGCCGCTCATTCGTCCGTCGCCGGTGCAAGCCTGCGACCCGTCGCGCGACCGACCGTCGCCGCGCCGCCGCGCATCATCCCGGTCATTGCACGGCCGTCACCGGCACATTCGAAATCCGTACCAGCCGGCCCATCACGCTGCGGCGAAACACCGACATCAGCGCATGGAGCGGATCGTGCCTCGGCGCGACGACGACGATCTCGTCGCATCCGGTCTCGGCCGCCACGGCAGCGATCGTGTCGGCCACTGGGCCGACCTTCATCACGACGCTGTACTTGACGCCGGCTTCCCGCAGAATCCGCTCCGCCACGGCCAGATCGTCGGACGCGAACTTCTCCTCGATCGAGCGCAGCCGCGACAGCGGGTGATAGGCCTCGAGCCGCGTCGCTTCGAGCGGCGCCTGGACATTGATCAGCACGATCTCCGATGCGCACCGCTCGCGATACAGGAATGTCGCGTGGCGAACCGCCTGAAGCGAGCGGGGCGAGTGACCGACCGGAACCAGCAGCTTGAGCATGAGCGATGTCCTGGGAACGAGATGCTTCCAGCGTAGCGCGCGGCCGGAACGAGCAATCTAAAGAGATCGGGCGGCCGCGTAAAAATCTCGTTAACGCGCGCCGTCGCGTGTCGCGCCTATTAGAAATATAAGAAATTTAAGTTTATGCGCATAAACGATTTCATCGACCGGGCCGGCGTGGGCGGCCCGGCGCCTGTCGCCCCGATTTAGTCGGATCCGCAATGAATCGCGACGGAAAATATCGGAGGTCGCCGATTCGGCGTCGCGTAGAGTAGTGCATCGGCCGCGGCGCGGCCCCTCCCGGCCGGTTCGGGAGCGACCGCCGCCGCCACGCGGCCTGCCATTCCATTCCGATCCCAGGAGACCCCGCATGCCGCACGGCGCCCCGCAGCTTCTCGCTCCCGCTTCCATCCCCGTCGACCCGATCGTGCGCCTGTCGGCCGGCGAGCTCGCGTCGGCGATCCGCGGCAAGGCGGTCTCGTGCGTCGAGACGATGCGCGCGTATCTCGACCACGTCGAGCGCGTGAACGGCGCGGTCAACGCGATCGTCGCGCTGCGCGACCGCGCTGCGCTGCTCGCCGAAGCCGAGGAAAAGGATGCCGCGCTGGCGCGCGGCGAGTACCACGGCTGGATGCACGGGATGCCGCAGGCGCCGAAGGATCTGGCGATGACGAAGGGGCTGCGGACGACCTACGGCTCGCCGATCTTCCGCGAGAACGTGCCTCAGGCCGATTCCGTCGGCGTCGCGCGGATGCGCGCGGCCGGCGCGATCTTCATCGGCAAGACCAATACGCCGGAGTTCGGGCTCGGTTCGCACACGTTCAACGAGGTTTATGGCGCGACGCGCAATCCGTACGACCTGACGAAGAGCGCCGGCGGCAGCAGCGGCGGCACGGCGGCGGCGCTTGCGTCGCGGATGCTGCCGGTGGCGGCCGGCAGCGACTTCGGCGGCTCGCTGCGCAATCCGGCCGCGTTCTGCAACATCTACGGCTTCCGTCCGTCGCAGGGGCGCGTGCCGCGCTGGCCGGGCGTCGACGTGTTCGTGCAGCAGCTCGGCATCGAAGGGCCGATGGGCCGCACCGTCGGCGACGTCGCGCAGTTGCTCGCGATCCAGGCCGGCTACGACCGCAACGATCCGCTGTCGCTCGCGGAAGATCCGGCCGTGTTCGCGCAGCCGCTCGACGCGGACCTGCGCGGCAAGCGCATCGCGTGGGTCGGCGACTGGAATGGTTATCTCGCGACCGAGGCCGGCGTGCTCGCGCAGTGCGAACAGGGGCTGGCAACGCTGCGCGAGATCGGCTGCGACGTCGACGCCGCGCTGCCGGCGTTCGCGCCCGACCGGATCTGGCGCCTGTGGCTCGCGCACCGGCATCTGTTGTCCGGCGGCGGGCTGCTCGCGCACTATCGCGACCCGGCGCGGCGCGCACTGCTGAAGCCCGAGGCGATCTACGAGGTCGAAGGGCTGCTCGCGATGCAGGGTGCGGCGGTGTTCGATGCGAGCGTCGAGCGCACCGCGTGGCACCAGGCCGTGCTGGGCTTCTTCGACCGCTACGACTTCATCGCAGCGCCGACTGCGCAGGTGTTCCCGTTCGACGTCGACCAGCGCTGGCCGAAGGAGATCGCGGGCCGCGCGATGGACACCTACCACCGCTGGATGGAAACGGTCGTGCCGTGGACGCTGGCCGGCTGCCCGGTGATCAACGTGCCGGTCGGTTTCAACGACGCGGGGCTGCCGATGGGGATGCAACTGATCGGACGCCCGCGCGCCGATCTCGCCGTGCTGCAGCTCGCGCGCGGCTACGAGCAGGCGGCCGACTGGGTCGGCCGGCGGATGCCGGCGTGGATGGCTGCGTAACGTCGCAGCCGGCGGGAAGCCGGTCGCGCGGTGGCGAAACGGGCGGCGGCGAGCCGCCCGTTTTGCTTCGATCCCCGAACGCGGTGTTGGTCGGCGCTCGGCATTCGGCACTCGGCACTCGGCACTCGGCACTCGGCACTCGGCGCGCCGGTGACGGACGCGTTTTCTGGCGCGACGCGTTTGCGGCGCCGCGCGCAGAGACCGAAACCCGCCTTCATTGATGCGACCGGAGAACGAATTCCGGCACACGCGTGATATCGCGCAGCAAACGCGGACGAATCCGCTCGACGGTGTCCGTCGGGCCCGGAATTGCAAGCGGCCGCACGGCGCGATTTCGTTTCGATGTGTTTCAGTCGTTGCGGCGGCGTGCGACGCGCTTCGACAATATCGGCCTCAATCATTCCGGCACGAGGGAAACACATGAAGCACATTCGCGCGACGGGCCGGTACCTGGCCTCGGCAGGTATCGCATTCGGCCTCCTGGCGAGCGGCGTCGCGCACGCGCAGCTCGACCTGCAGTCGCTCGGCGCGTCGCTGCTCGGCGGCGGCCAGCAGCAGGCGGCACCCGCGCAGGGCGGCGTCGCGCAGTTGCTGCAGGCGTATGTCGGTGCGAACCAGCAGGTGCTGTCCGGCCAGTCGTCGCTCGCGTCGGCGATGGGGCTCACCGGTGCGGCCGGGCAGGCGCAACAGGCCGCGGGCCAACTGGCCGGCAGCAACGCGCTGACGCCGGCCGCGCTGTCGCAGATGGGCGGCGCGCAGCAGTCGGTGTCGCAGGCGCTCGGCCAGGCATTCGCGAGCGGCGGCGCGTCGCACGGCCCGATCGACAAGCAGGCGTTCAGCAACGGCCTCGCGTCGCTCGGCCAGGGGCTCACGCAATATTCGCAACTGCAGTCGGGGCTCGGCAATCTCGGTTCGACGAGTGCCGCGTCGCTGCTGCAGTCGGGCCTGAATCCGCAGAACATGCAGGCCGCGTCGTATATCGCGCAAAGCGCGCCGGGCCAGTTGCAGTCGCTCGCGGCGACGCTCAGCCAGGCCGTGCAGTTCGCGACGAGCCAGGGTATTTCGGTGCCGTCGGTCGCGTCGTCCGCGCTGAAGCTGCTGCCGTAACGTTGCGCGGGGCTGCGCGCGATGCGGTACCGGCATCGCGCGCGACGACGGACAATCGCCCCGCACAACATGGGGATTTCGCGCAATGCTATCGTGGCGTGTCCCTTTTATCGGTGCCGGTTCATGACTGACTCGTTCGACCTCTCGCGCTATTTCTCCCGCATCGGCTACGACGGCCCGGCCGAGCCGACGCTCGACGTGCTGCGCCGGCTGCATCTGCTGCACCCGCAGGCGATTCCGTTCGAGAACCTCAATCCGCTGACCGGCGCGCGCGTCGCGCTCGACCTGCCCGCGATCGTCGACAAGGTGATCGGGCGCCGCCGCGGCGGCTACTGCTTCGAACTCAACAAACTGTTCTACACCGCGCTCACGACGATCGGTTTTCGCGTGACGCCGCTGATCGCGCGCGTGCGCTGGATGCGGCCGCCCGAGATCGTCACCGCGCAGACGCACATGCTGCTGCGCATCGATCTCGATGGCGCGGCCTGGCTCGCGGACATCGGCTTCGGCAGCGCGACGCTGACCGCGCCGCTGCGCTTCGTGCCGGGCGAGCGGCAACTGACGCCGCACGGCGCGTTTCGCGTGATCGACGCGCCGGTCGACGGCGAATTCGACATGCAGTTCGAGATTCCCGACGGCTGGCAGACCACGTACCGCTTCTCGCTGAAACCGGCAGAGTGGATCGATTACGACGCCGCGAACTGGTTCACGTCGACGTATCCCGAATCGATCTTCGTGAACGACCTGATCGCATGCCGCGTGCTGCCGGACGGCCGCGCGGCGCTACTCAACACCGCACTGACGCTGCGCGACGCGGCGGGGGCCGGGCGCACCGTCACGTTCGACGACGCGGCTGCATGGGGCGCATGCCTGCGCGACGCGATCGGCATCGACACGGCGGGCTTCGATCTCGACGCGCTGTTCGCGCACGCGGCGGCGCGCAGCGTGGGGTCGGACGTGCGCGGCCCGGTGACGAGCGGGCAGGCTGCCGCGGGCCGTTGTTCAACACCGCGTTCATGAGCTTGGAAGCAACGGGCCGGGACAAGCATGTGTTTGCGCTCGATTCCGGTCGGTTGCCCCGTTTGCCCGACTAGCGCTTGGCGAATTTAGGTTCTACCGCTGTGATATGCGGGTCGAACGATACGGGCACATCGCCTATCAATAGGTTTACAGAGTATTGAACGTTTGTTCCTGTTCCATGAATAACTGCAGACCACCATTGGCCGTTATGCCCGGGTATCGGTTGAGGATTGAAGTCATTAAACGTGGTGTTCACGTTTCCGGTAATTCCTGTAATGGAAATGCTCGGCTGTTGATTGATTGAATAAACGCGCCAAATGAGGGCGTCCCCGTCGTTGCAGTACGTGAGCAGTTCGTCGGTGCCCTCGGTTTTGTAATTTTCGGCAGCGGCGTATGTGGTGTCGGAGTCGTCTGCCATATATACGAAGTCGCCAACGGTTTTGCCTGGGATGTCTCCGTTGTTTGCATTAACTGCGCCGGTTGTATTTACCGCAACAAGTATATTGATGGTATTTGACATGATGGCCTCTTTAAGTAATTGTTAAATCGACTGTCGGGTTGTCTTGGGAGCGAGGTGAAAAATTCACCTATCCAGTCGCAGAACGGGATTCGAAATTTTTTTGAAAAACGTTGCCGATGCCTGGTCGAAATATAAGGACTTTCATGGGCGGGCCAGGTAATTCATGAATCGGCGAAATTTAGTGTCATTCAGGGATTTGGTGTCCCACTCCGGAGCGGTTACGGGTGAATCAAGAAAGATAAAGCTGAAGCCGGACCCGGCAGCCTGGGCATTGCCGTGACAACCCATGCAGCCGCCCATGTTAAGACTGTTCCCATTGTGTGCAACGTTGGTCAGGTTGTTTCCGCTTTTTGTGAAATCGGAAATGGTGAAAATTTTATTCCTGAAGTCATCAAACTCTCCACTGAACCGCTGAAGATTGTAGTCGGTTTCGATAACGCTATTGGCTTGATAATAGGTTGATCGCGGGAATCGGTCGATTCCGGGAATCTTTCCTCCAAGCGGTGTGTTTTGAACATTGATGAGCTTGTAGTACAGCCAAACGGGCGGTGACTTGAAATTCATGGATGCTGCATATGACCGGATCTGGTCGTGGGCTTGCTTGTTGGCGTTTATTATTTCGTCGGGTATGTCATTTATTCTTTTGTTGACGAGAATTATCCCTCCATTGAGCAGGCCGGACCTGTGATCTTTGGTGTCTTTGATGTTCTGATAGTAAAGCTGTTTGTTTGGTTTGGCAGAGTAACTTTCCGGGCGCACGAACGTCTGGGTTGTGCTGGCAGTGGCGTTGTTGGAGATTACGTTCGGCGTCATCGGTGTTGCGTTCTTCAGTACGCTCTTGTAATTTCCATCTTCATCTTCGATCGCATTCCCGTCGGCATCCGTTATATTGTCAGCCTGCTCGAATGTCGTATAAATTAAATAGGGGGCGGATTTGGTTTTTCTGATGATATGCAATCCGACAAGCCCCATGGCTTCATCGATAGCTTTGATGTTCTTTCCGTCGTCCTGGCTTTCGTAGTGACGGGTCAGGGTTGTATAAAATCGTCCGGATTTTATTTCATCAGGAGTCAATCTTCTCCATGCTGCCTTGACTTCAATGGAGTCTAGCGGCAGGCTGATGCACCTGGCTTTGGAGGGGTTGCCATCGCAATTGGTCGAGCCGGCTATTGGGTCGCGTTTGTATGTTTTGACGAAATCGGCTGTCGCTTGGAATATGGTTGGGGTGGAGCCTAGCGGATTCGACACTCTTGGGTCGGGGGCTAGTGGATTCCACCATTTGTTTGCGGTAATATACTTGTATTCATTTCTGTTGGCCTTTGCCATAAAGAGAATTTGTGCATTTTTATCCAGTGGTATGCTCGACACGACGCCGGCATAAATTTTATTCAGGCCAATCTGGCTGTTCTCGTCGAGGTTGATCCAGGGCGCCGGCCCGGAAGAGGGGGCGACATTTCCTTGTCCATAATTGTAGTTCGGCCTGTCGTCGTAGCCGTAATCGCTGGCAGCTCCTTTTGCGAAGGCCTTGGAATTGTCGGCTGGGAATATTTCAACTTTTCCGCGAAAAGTATGCCAGACGAGCGGGTCTTTGTACTGTGGATCGCCAAACGGTAAACTCGTATCAGGATAATCTCGCTTTTGATTATTGGTATCTTTGGCCAGTGCGGGCCAGTTCAGTGCAATGAACTGATTCCAGGCAAAAGCGGCGGCCTGTTGCAATGTTGCGTGCGGCGCATCGGAATTATTGAGATCCTTGGGGAGCGAGGAGCTAATCTCGATCGGATCGTTTGCATCGCCACCAGGGGAGCTGCTCACCCCGGTGGCTGGGTAAATCGTGAGCGACGCGCCCCCCGCAATCAGCATCGCGACGCGTAGTAAGCGGACGTGGCATTTTACGGGTTGCAGCATATTATCCTCTCCCAATCGAAGACGCCTGGTTCCGATAGTGGTTTTTCCGTGGGCCGCAAGTAAATGCTCCGTTGCGTGTGGGCGCTATAACTGCGCGCACACGACAGTCCTGGGCCCTCGCTCGATTCCCGATGATTCCGAGTCGCGCGAAATCTCTACCCGTGCCCGTCCTGGAGACTATTCCTCGCCTGACCGGGTGACCGGATTGCCAAGGTATGCCTTGACCTCGTCAGCGGATGCCTTGGGAAACATTTTTTCGATGAGCTGCGGATTGACTTCAAAGAAGTTTCTGATGCCGCCTGCGAGCTGAAGCGAATAATCGAGAGATACACGGTGCACATTGTCGCTCGCGGGCGGCGTCCCCGGCGGCGGCGGTTCCGGCGGCATCCCCGGCCCGAATGGCGTCCCCGAAGGGATGTTGCGGAACCACCATGCAGTGACATATTGGGATGCCCCCTTGGGCGGGATCATGCTTGCACTTAACGGCCACTGGGAAGTCGAGTGGCACGACATGCAAGCCGATTTCGGATTGTCGACCGGACCGTTAAGGCGGTTCTGATAACCGTAATGGGGCAGCGTGACATCCGGATTGAGCCATGTCTGGGTCAGCTTGCCGGACCCCGTGAAACCGGGGTCATTGCCCCACATGACACCGACGGGATAAACCTGTTCCCAATTCCTTAGCGGCTTCAGTTTCGGCCTTCCGTCGCCGACAGCGAGTTCCGAGCTCCTTGACGGACTCGTTTTCGGTGGCTTGCCGCCTCCGTAGACAAAGGTACCGAATACCCAACCGGTGCCCTTTGCACGGTTGTCCTTCACCGCAATGTCGATCTGCAGCAAGCGAACCGTCGTGACACAGCGCTTGCTATCCAGCGTCGGGTTTTGGTCGTGCACGTCGCAATAAATATAGGCCTTCCATTCGGGCGCGCCGGCGAGATAGGGAACCTCGTTAGGGGTGGCCGTCGTAAAAAGCAGCTTCCCCGAAACGGTTCCTTCAGGAAAGATTCCGGCATCCGGATCGGGCTTTCCATGATCGCGCCAGACCTTCCCGAGCGTGACACCGCCCGGCGCGTTGTAGAAGCCGACCGCGTAGTTATTCCAGTATGACGTCTGTGCTTTGGCGAGTTCGAGAGGTGCCGATACACGTTCCCGCGTCAATCCATGGATGAACTCACGCCCTTCCTTGCCGTGATCTTGCCAGGGGGCGTGATACCAGGTGCGCCTCGAATTGAGTGCTGGATCGAAATTGTATTCGCTTTCCGCGCGGTTCCCCCGAATATTTCCTTCATAGAAATACATGAGCGCCGAAAGGATGTAGCGTTTGGTGTCGGTAATCGGATCGTATTTAAGCCACGGCCGGTAATCTTTTGGCGCGACATCGGGGTAGTCCTGCGACAGCTTGAAAACGTGGCCGGGCCATGCCGGCAACGGGTTCATCAGTGCATCGCAGAATGGTGTCGTCGGCGTGTCACATTCGCCGCCGTCGATACCTTTTGCATTCGCTGGCAGCGCGGCGCAGGTCGCCGATATGAAGGCGCCCGCATAAATCGCCGCTGCCGCCCACCGGGAAACACGCCGACCCGAACTCGATACATTGCTGACATTCATGGAAACTCCGGGGCTGTATTGTTTAATTTTTTAACGGAAAGCGTAATGGAGCGGCGGAAGTCGCAACATCGCGCGCGGTCATGTCAACGAATACCGGAATAGTTTCTAAAAACGTGAAAATCAACTCTTATTGAATTAAGCTGTGGCCAATTCAGACTAGTTCACGTATGAGCGCTCTACAACTATCATTTTTGGCATATCTGGCGTCGATCGCTGAGCATAATGAAAGGGAGCCCATATAGTGGGTTGCGGCGAAATAAATCGGTGTGCTTGTCGTCGCGATCGCATCGGCCAGACCCGGCGGCACCCGGCCTTCGATCAGGGCGAATCGCTGAACGCCGGCCTTTGCTGCCGCCATTCGTGCCCTTGTTCCATCACGCCCGCTCGGGCCCCCATCTCCCGCACGACCACGAGCAGCGCGGCCGAGATGTCGCCGCTCGCGACGCGCGCCCCGGCGTCGAGCAGCTCGACCGCGTAGTGGCCGGCGATCGACAGCGCCTGCGTCGGCTATCCATCCAGCCGCGCCCGCAGTTGACTTTTGCTAGATTGCTATCATACTAGCAATCATGACCGACGAAGAAGTGAAGCAATTCAACGTGTACCTGCCGCTCAGCCTGATCCGGCAGGTCAAGCATCGCGCCATCGAAACGGAGCAGTCGCTGTCCGCGCTGGTGGCCGACGCGTTGCGCGCATACCTGGCCGTGCCGCCGCCGGGCGCGGGGCCGTCCACCAAGGAGGAGTGACATGTCATCCGAGCGAATCGAAGCCGTGTACCTGACGACGCACAACTGGGGCAAGTCGGCGAAGTTCTTCCAGGCGCTGGGCTTCACGCTGGAATTCGAAACCGATCACAACTCGGGCCAGCTTCGCAGCGGCGACGGCCCCTCTCTGTTCATCGCCGAAGTGCCGCCGGGCGAGACGCCCGACATGCAGGTCGTGCTCAAGGTGCCCGACGAGCAGGCGGTGCGGCCGCAGCCGATCGTCGAGGTCGTCACGCCGTTCGAGGATACGCACTGGGGCACGCGCGACATGACCGTGCGCGATCCCGACGGCCGAGTGTGGCGCCTGCAGGCGCCGGGCAAGCAGGGCGCGTGAGGCCGACATGACCGATACCCGGGAAGACGCCCCCGACAGCACCGCCGCGCGCGTCGCGCTGTGGCGCGCGCTGCACGTCGAACTCGACGCGCCGCCGCACGTGGTCGCCGACGAAGTCGGGCTTCGACTGCTCGCGCCGGCGCCGGGCTGGCAGCAGCGCGGCGACATGGATCCGCGGTTCACGCGGCCGTTTCGCGCGTCGATCGTCGCGCGGGCGCGTTTCATCGAGGATCTCGTGGTCGAGCAGGCCGCGCGCGGCGTGAGCCAGTACGTGATCCTCGGCGCGGGCCTCGACAGTTTCGTGCAGCGCCGGCCCGACATGGCGTCGCGCGTGACGGTCTTCGAAGTCGACCCGCCGGCGCCGCAGGCATGGAAGCAACGCCGCCTCGCCGAGCTCAGTTTCGGCGTGCCCGACTGGCTGCGGTTCGTGCCGGTCGATTTCGAGGCGAAGCAGTCGTGGCGCGCTGCGCTCGTCGGCGCGGGCTTCGATGCCGGCAAGCCGGCGGTCGTGGTATCCACCGGCGTCAGCATGTACCTGACGCGCGAAGCGAACGCGGCCGCGCTGCGCGAAGTCGCATCGCTCGCGCCGGGCTCGACGCTCGCGATGACGTTCCTGCTGCCGCTGGAGAACGCGGATCCGGACGTGCGCCCGGGGCTCGAGATGGCCGCGAAGGGCGCGCGCGCCAGCGGCACGCCATTCATCAGCTTCTTCATGCCGGCACAGATCCAGGCGCTCGCGCTGGAGGCCGGTTTTGCGAAGGCCGGGCACGTGTCGGCCGCGGAGCTGACGCGCCGCTATTTCGCCGATCGCACGGACGGCCTGCGGCCGCCGAACAACGCGGAAGAGCTGCTGATCGCGACGGTCTGACCCTGCTCGAAGAGTTACGCGCGCTCGAGCACGGCCATCTCCCGCACGATCACGAGCAGCACCGCGAGGCTGGCGCCGCCGGACGCGCGCAAGTCCGCGAGCAGGTGCTCGTAGCGCGCGAGCGCGGCTTCGCGGCGCTCGCGCCACGCGCCGACGATCGTCTCCGACGTGGTCGAATCCGGCGATTCCGCGAGCGCGCTCGTCGCGAGCGTGCGCTTCAGGCGCGCGACTTCCGCGAGCGCGGCCGCGCGCGCGAGCATGTCCCAGTGCGTCGGCGTCGGCAGCGTCGCCGCGCGTTCGCCGATCCACCCGTAATTGAGCAGCGTGCCGAGCGAGAAATAGACGCCCGCGACGAGTTCGAGGCTGCGGTTGCAGGTCGCGGCCACTTCGGCGATGTCGAGCAGCGCGGCCGAGATGTCGCCGCTCGCGACGCGCACCGCGAGCGCGCTGTCGACGCCGGCTTCGACCAGCACGCGTTGCCGCTCGGACAGCGCTTCGAGCGCGTCCGTCGGCAGCAGCGACGGCAGTTGCGGCGCGAGCCGCTGCGCCGCGTCGCGGCAGCGCGCGATCAGCTCGGCAACGCCGCCGTCGGCCACCGCGCCGGACTGCAGGTGCCGCAGGAACCACAGCGCCGCGCGCTCCAGCAACCGCGCGACGTCGACGAACATGCGCGCCTGCACGTCGTCGGCGACGCGGTTGTCGAGCGCGTCGATGTCCCGCCACACCGCATCGAGGTCGAACACGTCGCGCGCCATGATGCACGCGCGCACGATGTCGCCCGGCTTCGCGTCGGTTTCCTCCAGCAGCCGGTGCACGAACGCGCAGCCGACGCGATTGACGAGCGCATTGGTCAGGTGCGTCGCGAGTATCTCGCGGCGCAGCGGATGGCGGCGCATCGGTTCGCTGAAGCGTTGCTGCAGCGGCGTCGGGAAGTAGTCGACGAGCATCGCGGCAACCAGCGGATCCTCGGGCACGTCGGATTCGAGCAACGCGTCGTAGAGCCACATCTTGCTGTACGCCAGCAGCACCGCGCGCTCCGGCGACGTGAGGCCGAGCTTCGCGGCTTGCCGTTCGGCGACTTCGTCGTCGGTCGGCAGGAATTCGATCACGCGGTTCAGGCGGCCCGCGCGTTCGAGCCAGCGCATCAGGCGCGCCTCGGCGTCGAGCAGCTCGACGGCATAACGGCCCGCGATCGACAGCGCCTGCGTCTGGTAGTAGTTGTCGCGCAGCACGAGCAACCCGACTTCGTCGGTCATCTCCGCGAGCAGCGCGTTGCGCTGCTTCCCGGTCATCTCGCCGTCGGCGACGACGAGCCCGAGCAGGATCTTGATGTTGACTTCGTGATCCGAACAATCGACGCCGGCCGAGTTGTCGATCGCATCGGTGTTCATGCGGCCGCCGCGCTGTGCGAACTCGATGCGGCCGAACTGCGTGCAGCCGAGGTTGCCGCCTTCGCCGACCACCTTGCAGCGCAGGTCTGCGCCGTTCACGCGCACCGCGTCGTTCGCGCGGTCGCCGACCTGAAGATGGGTTTCGCGTGCGGCCTTCACGTAGGTGCCGATGCCGCCGTTGTACAGCAGGTCGACCGGCGCCTGCAGGATCGCGCGGATCAGCTCGGTCGGCGGCAGCGCTTGCGCGTCGATGCCGAGCGCGGCCTGCACGGCCGGCGACAGCGGGATCGTCTTCGCGGTGCGCGGATAGACGCCGCCGCCCGCCGAGATCGCGGCCGGATCGTAGTCGGCCCAGCTCGACCGTTCGAGCGCGAACATGCGCTGGCGCTCCGCGAAGCTCGTCGCGGGATCGGGGTTCGGGTCGAGGAACACGTGCCGGTGATCGAACGCGGCGACGAGCCGGATATGCGGCGACAGCAGCATCCCGTTGCCGAACACGTCGCCCGACATGTCGCCGACGCCGACTACCGTGAAGTCGGTCGTCTGCGTATCGACGCCCATCTCGCGGAAGTGCCGCTTCACCGATTCCCATGCGCCGCGCGCGGTGATCGCCATCTTCTTGTGGTCGTAGCCGACCGAGCCGCCGGACGCGAACGCGTCGTCGAGCCAGAAGCCGTATTCGTGCGAGATCGCGTTCGCGTAGTCGGAGAAGGTGGCCGTGCCCTTGTCGGCCGCGACGACGAGATACGGATCGTCGGGGTCGTGGCGCACGACGTCGGGCGGCGGCACGATCGCGTTGCCGACCAGGTTGTCGGTCAGGTCGAGCAGGCCGCGCAGGAACGTCTGGTAGCACGCAATGCCTTCGCGCATCCACGCTTCGCGGTCGCTCGGCGGCGGCGGGTTCTTCACGACGAAGCCGCCTTTCGAGCCGACCGGCACGATCACGACGTTCTTCACCATCTGCGCCTTCATCAGCCCGAGCACCTCGGTGCGGAAATCCTCGCGGCGATCCGACCAGCGCAGCCCGCCGCGCGCGACGCGCCCGCCGCGCAGGTGCACGCCCTCGACACGCGGCGAATACACCCAGATCTCGAACATCGGCTTCGGTTCGGGCAGGCCCGGCACTTTCGCCGGATTGAACTTGAACGACAGATAGGGTTTCGATTCGCCGTTCGCGTCGAGCAGGAAGTAGTTGGTGCGCTCGGTCGCGTTGATCACGCCGAGGAACTGGCGCAGGATGCGGTCCTCGTCGAGGTTCGGCACCTGGTCGAGCGCGCCTTCGATCGCCTTCAGCAGCCGTTCGGCCTGCACGTCGCGCGTGTCGCCGATGCGCGGGTCGAAGCGCAGCACGAACAGCTCGACGAGTTGCCGTGCGATCGCCGGATTGCCGGTCAGCGCGCGTTCGATATACGCGTCGCTGAACGTCGAGCCGACCTGCCGCAGGTACTTCGCGTACGCGCGCAGGATCGTCACTTCGCGCGCGCTCAGTTGTGCGCGCAGCACGAGGCGGTTGAAGTCGTCGTTCTCGATCCGGCCGCTCCAGATCCGGTCGAACGCATCCTCGAACAGGTCTTTCACGCGCTCGATGTCGAACTCGGCATCGTCGGCGACTTCAAGGCCGAAGTCGTGCACCCATGCATGCGCGCCGTCCTGCGTCTGGATCCGGTACGGCCGCTCCTCGTCGACGCGCACGCCGAGGTGCTCGAGCATCGGCAGGCTGCGCGACAGCGCGATCGGGTCGCCCGCGCGATAGACCTTGAAGCGGAATGCGCGCGGCTCAGCCTCGATCGGCCGGTACAGGTTCATCGCGAGCTGGCCCGAATCCTTCACGCGCTCGATCAGCTCGATGTCGCGCACGGCCGTGCGCGCCGGATAGTCGTCGCGATAGCCGGCCGGGAACGAGTCGGCATAGCGTTGCAGCAGGCGGTTGCCTTGCTCTTCGCCGAAGGTGTCGAGCAGCGCGTCGGCGAGATCGTCCTGCCAGCGGCGCGTGACCTGCACGAGCCGCGTCTCGAGCTCGCGCGTGTCGACGTCGGGCATCGTGCCCGGTTCCGCGTGCACGACGAAATGAATCCGCGCGATCGCCGATTCCGACAGCAGCGGCGTGAATTCGACGTTCACGCCGTTGTACGCGTCGACGAGCAGCTTCGCGATGCGCCGGCGCAGGTCGGTGTTGTACTTGTCGCGCGGCACGTACACGAGGCACGACACGAAGCGGTCGAACCGGTCGCGGCGCACGAACAGGCGCGTGCGCTGGTGTTCCTGCAGCCGCAGGACGCCGAGCGCGATGTCGTAGAGCTGGTCTTCGTCGGCCTGGAACAGCTCGTCGCGCGGATAGGTTTCGAGCACGGTCACGAGCGACTTGCCGAGATGCCCCTTCGGCAGGAAGCCCGCGCGCCGCACGATGTTCGCGCACTTGCGGCGCACGATCGGGATCTCGGCGCTCGACACCATGTAAGCGGTCGACGTGTAGAGCCCGATGAAGCGGCGCTCGCCGGTGACCTTGCCGTCGGCGCCGATGCGCTTCACGCCCACGTAGTCGAGATAGCCGGGCCGGTGCACGGTCGCGCGCGAATTCGCCTTGGTCAGGAAGATCGGCCAGGCGCCGGTGATGATGTCGGCGGCGGCCTGCGGCAGCGGCGTCACGTCGGGCGCGCCCGACGTGCGCAGCGATTCGCGCAGGATGCCGAGGCCCGTACCTTCGATGCCGCGCAGGCCGAAGCCCGTGCCATCCGACACGAGCGCGTAGTCGCGCTGGCCGAGGAACGTGAAGTGATCGGCGGACATCCATTCGAGGAACGCGCGCGCCTCGATGTCTTCCGCGGTCGATTCGCGCGCCTTCATCTCCTTGATCGTCGCGCGCGCGATGTCGACGATCTTCGGCCAGTCCTCGACCGAGGCGCGCACGTCGCCGAGCACGCGTGCGATGTCCTCGCGCAGCGTGTCGAGCAGTGCCGCGTCGCCGCAGCGATCGACTTCGAAATGGATGAACGACGCGAGCTGCGACTGGCCGTCGCCGGGCGTCGCGCCGCCCGCGTCGACGCGCTCGATGCCGCCGTTGGCGCCGCGCCAGAGGCGGAACACGGGGTGCAGCGCCGAATGCAGCGCGAGCCCGAGGCGGTTGACGGCCATCGTCACCGAGTCGACGAGGAACGGCATGTCGTCGTTGACGATCTCGATGACCGTGTGGTCCGAGTGCCAGCCGTGCTGTTCGAGGATCGGGTTGTATACGCGCAGCCGTTCGCTGCCGGGTACGTATTTCTGGGCGGTCTGCCAGTGCGCCATCGCGGCGCCGTACAGGTCGGCGATGCTGCGGTTCTGCAGATCGTCGGCGTCGACGAAATCGTAGTAGTGACGCAGGAAAGGTTCGACGATCCGGAAACTGGCTTCGGGCAGGCGCCCGCGCGCGAATTCGACGACGTCGGAGAGCAGGTGTGCGACGACTTCCTCGTTCTTCGCTTCCATGGCGGTCTCCCGGGTGGCCATTGGCTGCTGCGTCTGTCCGGCATTATGCGCCGATTGCGTGACAAAGCGATGTGCGGGCGCACAACGGCGGAGCGTGAAGCAGGGGGCTGCAGCTCCCGTGGCGGGGTGCTGCAGATGCGGGTCATGCCAGTTCCGGCGGCTTGAGGTCGGGATGCCGTATGTAGAGCGGGTTCATGAAGTCGACCAGCATCGTGGTCAGCACTTGCGATACGAATTCGCGGTAGGCGACGAATTCGGAATCCGGGCACGACGCCTTGACCTCCAGTAGAGAGCGATCGAGATCGGCCCCCATTTGTAAGATCATGTCGTTCAGGGCGTTTGCGATTTGCTTGTCCGTGATCATGTGCTTACCTTTTTAACATCCCGCCAATGCGTTGCAACTGTTGACGCAGTTCCAGAATTTGAATCCGAAGTTGCCGGTTGGTAAAGTCATTGCAGAACACTTTGCCCGGCACATCTCCCTCCATTGCGCGCAGGACGTGTTTCGAGGCTGCGGCGCCATACCAGGAGGGTTGTCGATGGTCGGGTGAGCGACGAAGATGAAGTTCGTCGATTCTCGTTTCGTCGGATAGATCACGGCGAGATCTTCCGAAAAGAGCAACGCTGCATCAAATTCGTGATTGAACTTGGTTGCGCAGGCTGTCGTTGCTGGAGAGAGCGTCAGATGCGATCCATCTTCCAAGCCATCTGATTTTATCTTCCCTGACAGTCTGCATTTACCGATATCGACTGACACGTCCGCAAGGTTTTTGTCGATGCGAAGCTGGACAGGGATATCGGAGATTGTTGCCAGCCAGCTTCCCGGACGGAGGGCGCCCTGAGCTTTATTTTTGGAGCGATAGAGTTTCGCAACGAAGCTGGTGGTTTCACCATTGGCGCTCAGCATGACGCCAATTGATCGACTGCTAGTCTCCTGAACTCCGATAGTGATGTTGGACGAATTCGAAGTCCACGGGGCATAGTCAGTGCCGTTTGATCCGTCTCGTCGATCATGGATGACGTATCCGGAAATATTCTTTTTGTTTCCGTATACGACTAGAAAGCGGTCGGCGGAAATCTTGATGATTCTGTAAGCCGTTCCATTCTCGTTGGCCTCCCATGTCTCGTGGAGAGTAGCGGAGTGCTGATCCGACGTCGTGTCGGACGATGTCGAGACGGGGCTGCCGACGCCGGAAGTCGCGAAGGAAATCAACGAAAACAGCAGAGCGGCGGAGTAGCCTTTGAGCGTCCTGATTTTCATGGTGTCTACCTGCAGTGATAAGTTGAATGTCGGCGTAGACGTACTTGCCGGATTTCATCGCTGGCGGTGACACCGATGGGCGGTGATTGGCTGGCTACTATGTCGAATGCGGAATGATGTTTTTGATTCGTTATGCGAATCTATTTTTGGAAAAAAGAGAAACGATTCCTGGATGCTGTTGTGTTAACGAAAGCTAATTGCGATGATTATGAATGTCAATGGCAATATATTGGGATAGCTGATTGACGTGAGGTATTCGAGGAGGTGGCGAGGGGCTATAGCTGAGCAACGGAGACAGCGCGCTTTTGTGGTCCGGAGGCGCGCTGGCTTTCTGTGGGGCGCCTCTCAGCGCTCGTCGCTCCACAGCTTCCCGGCCGTCGCCCAGTTTTCCTTCTTCACGTCGGTGAGAATGATGTCGACCGAGCCCGGCGCGCAGCCGAGCGTCTCGCATGTGACGCGCGTGATCGCTTCGACGAATTCGCGCTTCTGGTCGACGGTGCGGCCTTCGAAGAGCTGGATATTGAAAGTCGGCATGACAAGTGCTCCGGTTGGGTTTGAACGATTCGGCCGCGGTTGCGGCGATGGTTGCGGCGTCAGTCGCGATACGAAGGATCGATCCGGTCGAGCCGGCGCAGCAGCGCCGGCCATTCCAGTTCGCCTTCGATCGCGCCGCCGTCGCGCAGTTGTTCGGCCGTGCGGTCGGCGACGGCCGGATCGGGCAGCACGAGCGGCTCGCCGCCTGCCTGCGCGCGCACCTGGATGTCGCAGGCCTTGATCAGCGTATCCATCAGCACATAGGCCTCGGCAACGGTGCGGCCGACCGTCAGCGTGCCGTGATTGCGCAGCAGCATCGCGGATTTCGTGCCGAGGCTTGAAGTAAGCCGCGCGCCTTCGGCCGGCGAGAACGCGAGCGCCTCGTAGTCGTGGTACGCGAGGTCGCGATGAAACCGCAGCGCGTGCTGCGACGCGGGCAACAGCCCGTCGCGCTGGATCGACACGGCGATGCCGGCCGTATTGTGCAGATGCATCACGCACACGGCGTCGGCGCGCGCGGCGTGCACGGCCGCATGCAGCGCGAAGCCCGTCACGTTGACTGCATGCTCGCTGTCGCCGATCCGGTTGCCGGCCAGGTCGATCTTGACGAGGTTCGACGCGCGGACCTCGTCGAACGTGAGGCCGAACGGGTTGATCAGGAAGTGGCCGGGCTCGCCGGGCACGGTCGCGGAAAGGTGCGTGTAGATCAGGTCGTCCCAGCCGTTCAGCGCGACGAGCCGATACGCGGCGGCGAGGTCGACGCGCAGCCGGCGTTCGGCGTCCGAGATCGGGCCGCCGGGTTTCACGGCATCAGAACGGTGTGCGAATGACGACATCGGGTTCTCCGAGGGTGAGGCGGCGCGCGACGGCCACCGTGACCCACGACGCGAGCGCGAACGGGGCCGTGAATGCGGGGATGCCCGCGCGCGTCGCGAGCCACTGGATCAATGCGGCGAGTGCGGCGGCCGCGAACGCCGCGCGCGGGCCGCGCGGCATCAGCGCGAGCGCGGCAAGCGCGCCGTTGAAGCCGAGCAGGCCGTCGGCGAACCATGCGCCGTTCGCGCCGAGCGCGAGCAGCAGCACGGTCGACACGATGGCGCCGCCGAGCGCGAACGCGGCCGCGCGGCGCGATGCGACGGCGATGCCGGCGACGATCAGCGCGCCGGCCCATGCGCCTTGCGCGAAGGTGGTCTGCGCGACGCCCGAGAGCAGGGCGTCGGCGGTGGAAGAAAGCGTCAGCGCCGCGCTGACTGTGGCGCCGCTCGCTTGCTGCAGCGCAACAAACGGCAGCCACAGCGCGGTGACGGTGAGGCACGGGCTCGAATACGGGCACTGGCGCCAGCGGGCGAGCGGCGCGCGCATCGCGCGCTGCACGAGCGCCGCGCCGATCGCGGCCAGCGGCACCAGCGCGAGCGCGGCGACCGAACAGGGCGCGAACAGCACGGCGATCAGCGCGGCGAGCGCGCCGTTGAAGCTGTGCAGCCCCTGCTCGACGTCGCGGCGCTCGGCGCCCGTCAGCACGGCGGTCATGCTGGCGGCGGCCGAACCGACCAGCGCCGCGCACGCGAGCCGCAGGTCGGTCAGCGCCAGTGCGGCGAGCAGCAGCGCGCCGGTGCACGCATTCGCCTGCAGCACGATCTGCCCGATGCCGCGCAGCAGGATGCGCAGGTCGATCGACGGCGAGGCGGAGCGGGCGGTAGGCATGATGGCGGCGGGACAGGACGAGCCGCGAGCATAGGACACAATCCGATGCACCGGAATAGGGAATCCTGGATAGTCAGGATTTGTCGGCGGTGCCCCGAATTCGGGCGGAAAGCGTTGTCCAAGATGCGTTTGTCAGGCGCATTAGCGTTTTTTTGGAGTTTCTCTATTTTGGTAGCAAATTTTGGTCGTCGTTAGATTTTCCGTGCGCATGCTAACGCGTTAGCGTTTTCGGGTAGGATCCGGGAATTGGTAGTATTTTCGCGGCCTCGGTAGGAGATTTTTCCATGCAAGTCGGCTTCAAGGCCCTGGCTGCTCGCTACGGTATTACGCTCGCACAACCTCTGCGTGTCGATTCGGTCATCGGCACCGGACGTGCGAGCCGGGAAACCGATGAGCAGGTAGAAAACCGGTATCCGCCCAGCTATCGACCCACCGACGACTTCGCCGGCCATTTTGAATTCGGACTCAAGTACGAAGCGCTTCACTTCGAGTTTTTTGCACGCCTGTTTGCAGCCGTGGGACCGGAGCCGATCGAAATGTGGTGCCGAAATGCCCCCTTTGGCCAATACGCCCGACGCGCGGGTTTCCTGTACGAGTGGCTGACAGGCAGGCGCCTGAATGTGCCTGACGTGACCAACGGCGGCTATGTCAACGCCGTTTCTCCGACTGAATACCTTACTCGCACAGAGTCGCTTCGCGTTCGCCGTTGGCGCGTGCACGACAACTTGCCGGGAACGCCCGCGTTCTGCCCGCTGGTTCGGCGAACCGCGGCGGTGCAGGCAGCGCTGCAGTTCGACTTGGGCACCGCATTGAGAGAGTTGGATCGCGTCTTCGGTCCCGACATCCTGATGCGGACAGCCAGCTGGCTGACGTTCAAGGAGTCGCGGGCGAGTTTTCTCATTGAGAAAGAGGCTGATCAGACCGACCGCATCCAGCGGTTTGCACACGTCATCGCGCAATACTGCGGCAGTATCGACGCTCCACTAAGCGACCGCAGCCTGCATACGCTGCAAGCCGGCATTCTGGGCCACGATGCGTTCGGCTTGGGGTTGCGGCGTTCACCGGTCTTTGTGGGGCAGGCTACGATGCGCGAGAACATCGTGCATTACATTGCCCCGGCGTTCGAGGACGTGGCACCGATGCTGGAGGGGCTCGGTGAATTCGAGGCCGCGACTCGAGGCGCCGAGCCGCTGGCACGTGCCGCAGCGTTGGCATTCGGCTTCGTTTATATCCACCCTATGCGAGACGGCAACGGCCGGATTCATCGCTTCCTGATCAACGACTCCCTGGTGCGGGACAAGGCGGTGCCGGATGGCGTGATATTGCCGATCTCGGCAACCATCACGAGTTCGACGGAGTTCCGTGCCGGCTACGATCGCACGCTCGAGGTGTTTTCTCGCTGCTTCATGCGCCGCTATGCGACGTCCTATCGGTTCGGAGAACTGGTGACCTATGAGGACGGGACGCTGAGCAACTTCGTATTCGACAACTACGAAGATGCGCGCTTCGTCTGGCGTTATCCGGATCTGACGGCTCACGTTCTGTATATCGCGCGAGTTGTCGAGCACACGATTCGCACGGAGATGGCCGATGAAGCCAGGACGCTGCTGATCTTTCAGCTTGCCCAGGAGCGGCTCAAGGAGGTCGTGGAGATGCCGGGCCCGGATGCTGACCGTATCATTCGCTCTGTCAAGGAAAACGGCTGGCAAATCTCCGGCAAGCTGAAGCAGCAGTATCCGCAGCTGGAGAATGAGCGCAGGGCGTCGCGAGTCGTGGAAGCTATCCGGTCCTCGTTTGAAGGCAGGGACATGAACTTCGACAACGAATGACGCGCGTTGGATTGGCCGACAGTGAAATTCCGGATGGTCAGGATGTATGCGACGATCGTTCGCATTGAGTAAACCCGGAGGCGGAAAGATGCGCGAAGTGCGTTGGGCGTCGCTCGAGGGCGACGGGGTCGAACATCTGACGTTCGACCGGAGCGGCAGCGGGATCGTCGTCGAAAGCGCGGTGGTCGGCCAGCGGTACGGTCGCACGTACGGGCTCGCGTATCGTGTCGAGTGCGATCCGCACTGGCGCGTGACGTATGCGGTGCTGAAGGTGATGGGCGGCGGCACGCTCGAACTGCGCGGCGACGGCGCCGGCCACTGGCACGACGGCGCGGGCCGCGCGCTGCCGGAGCTGGACGGCTGCATCGACATCGACATCGCGGCGACGCCGTTCACGAATTCGCTGCCGATCGGCCGCCTCGGGCTCGCGCGCGGCGAGCGGCGGCCGATCGACGTCGCGTATATCTCGACGCCGGACCTGAAGGTCGCGCCGGTCAAGCAGGCCTACGCGTGCATCGAGCCGGGCCGGCGCTACCGCTACGAAGGCATCTTCCGGAATTTCACGGCCGAGATGGACATCGACGACGACGGGCTGGTGATCGACTACGAGACGCTGTTCAGGCGCCTGCCGGCGCCGACGGTGCGCTGAACCGCGGCGTTCGTAACCGCCGGCCGCTCCTGCGCCGCCGCGAAGCGGTCGATCCGCGACGCGATCATGTCCGGGTGGCGCAGCACGATCCAGTGCGTGCCGTCGATTTCCTCGCGCACGTGGTCGCCGAGCCAGCGGTCGAGGTCGACCGACATCTCGGGCGTCACGTAGCGGTCGCGCACCGGCACCAGGATCTGCACGGGCGCCTGCGCATACCGTTCGCGCGGCTTGCGCGCCCGCGCGAGGAAGTTCGCGCGGTAAAGCTGCAGGCCGTTCAGCGCGTTCTTCAGTTGCACGGGGTCGCGCTCGGCGCGCACGCGTTCGGTGAGCTGCAGCCAGCGCGGCCACAGTGCCGCGCCGCCGAGCCGCCACACCAGCGACGGCACGAGCGGCAGGTGGAAGAACGCGATGTACCATGACTTCAGGCTCTGCTTGAGCCGCATCTTCGCGCGGAACACGTGATCGAGGCATGGGCCCGAGATCGACGTGTACGATGCGATCCGGCCGCGGAACGCGGGGTCGGTCACGGCCTCCCAGCACTGGATCGAGCCCCAGTCGTGGCCGACGAGATGGAACGGCCGGCCGCCGCAGGTCGCGTCGGCCACCGCCTTCAGGTCGTCGGCGAGCCGCGCGAGCGTGTAGTCGGCACGGCGGCGCGGCGCATCGGACGCGCCGGCGCCGCGCACGTCGTACGCGATCACGCGGTAACGCTTCGCGAGCCGCGCGCGGATCGGCGCCCACACGGCCGCCGAATCGGGGTAGCCGTGCACGAGGATCAGCGGCGGCGCGCGCCGCGATCCGCTTACGTAGACGGCGAGTTTCACGTCGCCGGACTGGACGGTCAGCATCTCGTGTGCGCGCGCCATGGCGTCATGCCTGCGGAACCGGATGCAGCGGCACGCGGCGCGGGGCGGCCTGCGCCGCGTAGCGCGCGTTGGCCGCGTCGATGTTCTCGAGCAGCGTGTCGAGCCCCTGCAGGTACTGGTGGTTGTCGTGGTCCCACGGGTGGAAGCCCGGGCGGAAGTAGTCGAGCCATTCGCGCGCGATGCTCGGGAACACGCCGTGCTTCGGGCTGTACAGGTACTTCACGAGGCGCCACATGCCGCCGAACTTGCCGTGTTCGCGACGGTGCGCGCGCATCAGGCGCACGTGGAAGTCGAACACGATCGCCCAGAAGAACACGGTCGTCGTCAGCATCGTGCCGGTGCGCAGCAGGTAGCTGCCGAGGCCCGGTTTCATCACGGTGGTCCACACGTCGTAGGACACCGCCTTGTGCTCGGTTTCCTCCATCGCGTGCCACATCCACATCTGCTGGTAGCCTTCGACCGACCCGTCGATCCGGTGCTCGTGGCCCGACAGCAACTGGTTCGCGAGGATCGCCGTGTAGTGCTCGAGCGCGATCGTGATCGCGAGCTGCATCGAATGCGGCAGCGCCTTCTTGAACCAGCCGAGGATCGTCCACAGGCGCTTGTCGAGCTTGTGCGCGGGCAGGCCCGACGACTGCAGCAGGTCGTTGTATTCGATGTGCTCGCGCGTGTGCATCGCTTCCTGGCCGATAAAGCCGAGCACCTGCTTCTTCAGCTCGGGGTCCTCGATCCGGTCGCGGTAGTTGCGCACCGAATCCATGAAGAAGCGTTCGCCGGCCGGGAACAGCAGCGACAGCGCGTTCATGAAGTGCGTGACCGGTACGCCCTGCACATGCCAGTCCTTCGCGCGTTCCGGCGGCAGCGCGAAACGGATGTCGCGCCGCACGGGCATCATGTTCGGGGTTGTCATGATTGTTCTCCTCCCTGATTGCCTGCGTTGTTGTAGGTGGCGTGCAGCGGTGCGGGCGCCGGCGTGCCGCGCGCGGCGTCGCGGCGGGCCCTCGCGGCCTCGCGGCGCGTCGCGAGCACGACGAGCGCCTGGTACGCGGACGGCAGGACGCGCGCCATCCAGTCACCGGCCTTCGCATCGCGGCCGATCAGCACACGGCGCTTGTTACGGCGCACGCCGGCGAGGATCGTGCGCGCGGCGTCGTCGGCGGTCGTGATGAAGAACTTCTCGAACGTGTCCCGGCCTTGCTGCTCGCTCGCGACCATGAAGCCGACCATGTTCTTCGAGACGCGGCTGGCCTGCGCGATGTTCGTGCGGATGCCGCCCGGATGCACGCAGGTTGCCGACACGCCGCACTTCATCATGTCGAGTTCCTGGCGCAGCGATTCGGTGAAGCCGCGCACCGCGAACTTGGTCGCGTTGTAGCCGCTCATGCCCGGTTGCGCGAAGATCCCGAACAGGCTCGACGTGTTGATCACGTGACCGTCGCCCGATGCCTTAAGGTGCGGCAGGAACGCCTTCGTGCCGTGCACGACGCCCCAGAAATTGATGTTCACGATCCACTCGAGATCGCTGTATTCCATCCCTTCGATCGTGCTCGACAGCGCGACGCCCGCGTTGTTGAAGATCAGGTTGACCTTGCCGTGTTCCTGCGCGGTGTCGTCGGCCCACGCGAACATCGCGTCGCGGTCGCCGACGTCGAGCACGCGCGTCGACACGCGCACGTTCGGCGCGATCGCGCGGACGATCCGTTCGGTTTCGGCGAGGCCGACGCCGTTCTTGTCGGCGATCGACACATGGCAGCCGGCCTGCGCGAGCTGGATCGCGAGCGCGCGGCCCATGCCCGAGCCGGCACCCGTGATCGCGGCGACCTTGTTGGCGAAATCTCTCATGTCGGTTGCTCCTTGTCTGGCTCAGGCCGCTTCGGTGGAAGTGGAAGCGGAAGCGGCGGGCGCGGCGACGGGCCGCGCGATCGTGTCGTGCTGCGGTGCGCGATACGCGTGGTAATCGGCGATCGAGAAGCGTGCGGTTGCCTGGCGGAAGCACCACGTGAAGCCCGGCCACAGCGTCGTGTTCTTGCCCGTGCGCGGATCGAGGTACCAGCTCTTGCAGCCGCCCGTCGACCAGATCGCCTTCTTGAGCTTGCCCTGCAGGTCGCTGTTGAACTGCGCCTCGACGAGCGGGCGCACCTCGATCGCATCCGCACGCTCGCGGTGCATCGCCTGCAGCGCGCCGAGGATGTATTCGATCTGCGACTCGATCATGAACACCATCGAGTTGTGGCCGAGGCCCGTGTTCGGACCGACGATCATGAAGAAGTTCGGGTAGCCGGGCAGCGTCGAGCCGAGATACGCGTGCGCGCCGTCGCGCCATGCGTCGACGATGTCGAGGCCGCCGCGGCCGACGATCGCGCCGCGCGGATACGGATCGGCGACCTGGAAGCCGGTGCCGTAGATCAGGCAGTCGACTTCATGGCGGCGGCCGTCGGTCGTCACGACCGCGTCGGCTTCGATATGGTCGATGCCGGTCGTGATCACGTCGACGTTCTTGCGCGACAGCGCCGGGTAGTAGTCGTTCGAGATCAGCACGCGCTTGCAGCCGAGCGTGTAGTTCGGCGTGACGGTCTTGCGCAGTTCCGGATCGGGAATCTGCTTGCGGATATGGCGCAGCGCGAGCTTCTGCACGTTCTTCATCAGCGACGGGTGGATCGCGAAGCCGAGCACGCGCGATTCGAGCATCCAGTAGATGCCGCTGCGCACGGCCTTCTGCGTGAACGGCAGCGTGCGGAACAGCCACTTCTCGAACCCGGTCAGGTTGCGGTCGGGCTTCGGCATGATCCACGGCGGCGTGCGCTGGAACAGCGCGAGTTCCTTCACGCGCGGCGCGATCTGCGGCACGAACTGGATCGCGCTCGCGCCGGTGCCGATCACCGCGACGCGCTTGCCTTCGAGCGTGTAGTCGTGATCCCACTGCTGCGAATGGAACGCGCGGCCCTTGAAATTCTCGACGCCGGGAATCGCCGGCAGCGCGGCGCGCGACAGGCCGCCCATCCCCGACACCAGCACGCGCGCGGACAGCCGCTTGCCGTTCGCGAACGTGAGGCGCCAGCGCTGCGCGGCTTCGTCGTATTCGGCGCGCTGCAGTTCATGGTTCAGGCGCAGGTGCGGGCCGATCCCGAAGCGCTGCACGCAGTCTTCCAGATACGCGCGGATCTCCGGCTGCGGCGCGAACATGCGCGTCCAGCGCGGGTTCGGCGCGAACGAGAACGAATAGACGTGCGATTGCACGTCGCATGCACACCCGGGGTAATGATTGTCGCGCCACGTGCCGCCGACCGACGCGGCTTTCTCGAGGACGACGAAGTCGGTCAAGCCTGTTTGCCGCAGGCGGATCGCCATCCCGAGACCGGCGAAGCCGGTGCCGATGATGGCGATGTCGATGGTTTCGTCCAAGCCGTCGTGGCCGGGCGGACCGAAAGGCAACGTGCGAGCATTCATCCGGGTGTCTCCGATTTGGCTCATTTTTTAATGTTACATTGGTTGATGTAACGATAGTGGGTGAGCCCGGAAACCGCAAGAGGCTAGAAGCGCCGCTCTAAGGGCCGGAAGTCAGACGGGAAAAGGCTGAGCGGGGTTTGGAACGGGCCGTTTTCCGCATTGCGGAATTCACGGAGAGGCCCGTCGATGGGACAAGAGAAGGGCTGGACGAGACCGCCGGCGCGCGGCGGTCTGTTTGAAACGGAATCAGGGGCGGATCGATCGGGCGGCCGTCTCATGGAAAACCCCGGCCACGATCGTGACCTGTGCGAGCGCGTAGAGGCCCCAGATCAGGTAGTCGATGCCCGGAAAACCGCCGAGGAACCGGCCGACGCCGATCAGCGTATCGGAGCCGACGAAGATCAGGCTGCCGACGGCCACCAGCGGGCCGTGCGTGCGGGCGGCGAGCGCGAAGCTCGCCATCGCGCACAACACGAGCATGTAGACGGCGACCGGCGCCAGCAACTCGCCGAGGTGCGGCAGGAAGGCCAGGTAGAACGCCGGCGCGGCGATCCACAGCCCGACCAGCGCGACGATGCGCCAGCCGTGCGGCCACGCGCGCCAGCGCAGGAAGATCGCGCAGTAGCACAGGTGTGTGAGCAGGAATGCGCCGAGGCCGAGGACGAACGACAGCGGCCAGTCGGGCAGTGCGAGCAGCACGTCGCCGAGCACGGCGGTCGCGAGCGCCGCGCACAGCCACGCGCGTTCGCGCGGCGCACCGCAGGTGCTGCCTGCCGCGAGCAGCAGGATGCCCATCGCGGCTTTCGCGGCGGCCTGGCCCGGATAGGGCGCGGCGGCGAGCGACAGCCCGTACAGCAGCGCGGCGACGACGGCGAGCGGCCAGAGCCGGCGGTAGGTGGCGGGAAGCGTGGCGATCAAGGCGGGTGTCTCCGGATTGTTGTTGTCTGCGGTGGACGGCGCACCGTCGGCGGCGCGGCTGCGGCCATTATCCGGAAGAAAGGGCGGGCGAAAACCGGCGAATCCTTCTAGGACGCGGTCGGGATGGCACGCGCAGGCGCGTGCCCGCCGTCGCATCGATCCGGCGATGCGGGACTCCGATGCGCGGGTGCTGCCGCCGGATTTCTTCAACGCGTTGCCCCCGCTGAACCGGGGCAACGACTTCAATTCGGCTTGCTATGATCGCCGCGACATTGCCGTTGTCGTTGTCCCGCCCGGCCGCGCGACTGGATGCGCAAGCCGGTGCGTGCCCGATGAATCCATGCCGTGCCCGGCCCGCGCGCCCATGCAGCGCGGGGCGGAGCCGGTTCCCCACGAAAACAGGTCCGACCATGACCGAACTTCTCCACGGCGACGGCGCGATCCGTCGCACGACGCCGTACGGTTCCTCGATCGAAAACACCTATGCGGGCGTGCTGTCGTTCATGCGCCGCAATTATTCGCGCGTGCTGGACGGCGTCGACGTTGCGATTTCCGGCGTGCCGCTCGACCTCGCCACCACCTATCGCTCGGGCGCGCGGCTGGGGCCGGCCGCGATCCGCGCGGCGAGCGTGCAACTCGCGGAGCTCAATCCGTATCCGTGGGGCTTCGATCCGTTCGACGATCTCGCGGCCGTCGACTACGGCGACTGCTGGTTCGATGCGCACAACCCGCTGTCGATCAAGCCCGCGATCGTCGAGCATGCGCGCACGATCCTGCGCTCGGGCGCGAAGATGCTGACGCTCGGCGGCGACCACTACATCACGTATCCGCTGCTGGTCGCGCACGCGGAGCGCTACGGCAAGCCGCTGTCGCTGATCCATTTCGACGCGCACTGCGATACGTGGGCCGACGACGATCCGGACAGCCTCAATCACGGCACGATGTTCTACAAGGCCGTGAAGGAAGGGCTGATCGATCCCGCGACGTCGGTGCAGGTCGGCATCCGCACCTGGAATGACGATTTTCTCGGGATCGAGCGGCTCGATGCCGCGTGGGTGCACGACCATGGTTCGCGCGCGGCGGTCGAGCGAATCGTCGACATCGTCGGCGCGCGGCCGGCGTACCTGACGTTCGATATCGATTGCCTCGATCCGGCGTTCGCGCCCGGCACGGGCACGCCGGTCGCGGGCGGGCTGTCGTCCGCGCAGGCGCTCGCGATCGTGCGTGCGCTCGGCGTGGTGAATCTGGTTGGTGCGGATGTTGTCGAGGTGGCGCCTGCTTACGATCATGCGGACATTACGGCGATTGCGGCCGCGCATGTTGCTTGCGATTTGCTGTGTCTGTGGCGGCAGAAGAAGGTGGCGGGGGTGTTGAAGTAGGCCGGCGCGCACGACCACGCGATGCAGAAGGCCAGCGGGCAATTTTCCCGCCGGCCTTTTTTCATGCGCTGCGCGTGACTTCGCCGGATCGATGGCCGTGTGCTGATTGCCCGCCGTGGGATCAAGCGAGAAAGCCCTTCGCGGATTTGCGTGGATGGCGTTTCCCGACCCTGAAGCGACTTTCGATCTTCGGACTCGCAGCGGTCCGCTTGCAGGCGTCAAGCGGACCTTCGAGCTACTAGCGTGGCGCCTTCGCATCGACCAAAACCGCCGGCCGCGATCAGGCGGTTTGGGTCCATCAGGAGCGTCACTTGAAGCGTTCCCAACTGCTGCCCCGACACGAGGCGGACTTCCGGGATCGTATCGGGCGGATGACGGCGTGCTCTGAAGGAAGAGTATTGAAGGGCCTTTAGGCTTGCACCGACGGCGCCGCACATACTCCCGGCGCGTGCCTCTCTCTGGGAGACGTCAGCCACGCCCCCCCAATCCTCGATCATTGCCTGGATCCGCCGCTCCCTGCCCGGTGCAGGACCCGGGCAATTATTCGGAGCGCGTGCGCGTCAGTTCGAAAGAAATTGCAATCTATGTGGGCTCTTCCTAATATCCGCCAAACGTCAGGATGGGTAGAATTCCTGCCATCAGCATGGCTGCATTGCAATGCACAACCGTCGGCGCTTTGACCACACGCTCAGGCGGACAATGCCCACACCCTTGTCCTCTATCGCGCAAGGGTTTGAGGCAATCACGAGGGGGGAGCGCCATGGAGTTTTTGGAAAAAAACGTCGCGACGGAATTAATTGAGCGGAAGGATCACACCCTCGAACATGTTGGGTTGGATGGCGAGAGGCAAACGTATTTGCCGGCCAGGTCAATGTGGTTAAGGTTGGAACAGCTTCATGTGACGCAACAGCTCGCAGAGCCTCTGGACGCAGACAAACAGCCAACACTTACCACGTCGCTGCACGGAGTGGCGCGTCTCGATGGCCAGGAGTTGTCGATCATTGGCGACGCTGGACACGCGATGCGCGCCGTTGAAGTGTCCTTCGCTGCACGCGACGTCAGTAAGGCTGACCGGTTAGGTCTGCGCGAGTTGGAGGACGAACTCGGCATTTCGTTTGCCGACGTGCCGCTCGGTACTGCTCGTCTCGGTGCCAATCGGGCCGACGCAGAGACCGGCGAACCCGATCAGTGGTGGCTCGCCTGCCACATTCCCGAAGCCTGCATACATGCGCTTTCGAAGGCGATGTCTGATGGCCAGTTTGGCGCAGTCGAGTTGGGACTGGCGCTGCGGCATCTCTACACAGCTGAAAGTGCTATGGCTGACCCTCGGCGCGAGCCGAACCTTTTTCTCAGACCCAACAAAAGCGACGGCGCAATTGAATGTCCGGAAATCGCGATTGGCTACGTCACCCATCTTCGTATTGACCTCGCAACGGCTCAATTGCGTACCGCGGCGGCGAGCGGCGGTCGCGGTGATGAATCACCGGCGAACCCTGTCGCGGACGCAGTGAACTCACTGGCCCTTAAGCTCGCAGGTCTCATGACCACGGTAAGATGGATTGGCTTCTTCACCCTCATCTTGCTCTTTCTTGAAGTTCTCGAGAAGCTCTGATCAGGCACGCTCGAAAACATCGAACCACACACCGCAGTGTACGGAGTCGTGGCAATAATGCCCGCCGCCGACGACGTCCGTGCGGTATTTCCTCTTCGATAATGTTCACGTATCCGCTCATTTGTTAGCGAACAAGATACTCCCGGGAGTGTCAGCGCGACTCAAGACGGGTTACCCGGTTGCTTGCGAAACGACATATCTCGTTGCCATTCCAATGACAGCTCGGCGCCGCAAAGCGGACGCGGGAATATCTGGGCGGCAGTATTGGCGAAAGACCGTATATGGCCGAACGCAGAAGTACGAGTTCGGCCCGGCAGCGAGGTATGCGCACAATAGCCGAACTTCCGTAGCCGCCCCGCTGGACTACGCGCAGAAGAAGATTTCGGCAGGATGTGCTGCTACGGTCAACGCAAATACGTTGTTGGCAGGCGGCCGTCGTGAGGCGGCCGCTGCTCTTCAGTTTGTCGCGCCGACGGTTCGCCCCACGTTCCCTGAAAATTCGAGAAGAACCAAAAAAGGCCGACGGGCAGGGTGCCCGTCGGCCTTTTTTTCGAACGCGGGCGCGCTGCGCCGCGCGTTACTTCGCCACGAGCGCGGTCGCCACGCGCTTGTCGGTCCACGCGTTGTCCGCGACGCTCAGCTTCTGCGGAATCAGCTTCGCCGCATAAAACGCGTCGGCGACGCCCTGCTGAACCGCGACGATCTTCTCGTCGACCGGCACCGCCCCAAACGGCACGCGCTTGATCCACGTCTCGACGAGCGGGAGCGGCAGCCCGACCTTCGGCGCGATCAGCGTGGCGGTCTCCGCCGGATGCCCGTTGACCCACAGGCCCGTCTCGCGCGCCTGCTTCAGGATCGCGCCGACCACGTCGGCGTGCTGATCCGCGAAATCGCGCGTCGCCTCGTAGAAGTTGTTCGCCGGCGTGAGGCCCGTATAGTCGGACAGCGTGCGGATCTTCAGCGAATTCTGCGCGGCCGCGTAGTACGGATCCCAGACGGCCCACGCGTCCACATTGCCGCTTTCGAACGCGGCGCGCGCGTCGGCGGGCGGCAGGTACACGGGGCGGATCTCGTCGTAGCGCACGCCGGCCTTCTTCAGCGCCTCCAGCAGCAGGTAGTTCGCGCTCGAGCCTTTCTGCAGCGCGACCTTCTTGCCGCGCAACTCGGCGAGCGAGCGGATCGGCGAATCGGCCTTCACGAACACGGCTTCGTTGTGCGGCGACGGCGGTTCCGCGCCGACGTACACGAAGCGCACGCCGGCTGCCTGCGCGAACACGGGCGGCGGCGCGCCCGTATAGCCGAAGTCGATGCTGTTCGCGTTCAGCGCTTCGAGCAGTTGCGGGCCGGCCGGAAATTCGAACCACTGCACGCCATAGCCGAGCGGCTTGAGCCGCGCTTCGAGCGAGCCTTGCGCCTTGATGACCGACAACAGGCCGGCCTTTTGATAGCCGATGCGCACGACCTTGTCGGCGCCGCCCTGCGCGAAGGCCGACGCGGCGGCGACGGCGACGAGCGCCGTCGCGGCGGAGCGGGTGATCCAGCGGGTGAAACGAATCATCGAACGGACTCCATGCGAAACGTCTTCGGGGAGCGGCGTGCGCCGCTCGGTTGGAAGAATCGTCGCATGGGCGATCGCGCCCGCAAACGAAGCATTGCCGATATCAATATGACGGCGGCGGCCCTATGCTTTGTCGCCGTCGCCTTGCCTGTCGGGTGTATCGGGCGTGCCGGCCTGCCGTGCGGCCTCGTCGTCGCTGAGCTTCTTGTCGAGGATCGTCGCGACGCGGCCGCCGAGATAGGCGCTCGCCGCGGTTTCGAGTGCGCGGTTCGTCTCGCCTTCGACGAACACGGCCGCGAGCGGGCGCAGGCGCCAGATCGCGTCGACCAGTTCGGGCACGTCGGTGGCTGGCGGCAGCGTGCCGGCGTCGTAGCGGTCGAGCCGCTTCACGACGAGATCGACGAGCAGCCGCGCGATCGCGTCGAAGTGCGGCCGCGCGAGGCTGATCACGTCGAGCAGCTCGCGCGGCGGGATCCCTTCCTTCGTCATCGCGGCCGCCGCCTCGAGCAGCGCGGGGCTCTTCGCGACGAACGACAGGCCGCGCCGTTCGAGCAGGCCGAGCTCGGTCACGCGCGAAAGCTGCGTGGTCGCCTGCGGGCCGAACATCTGCGCGAGCGCGGCGAGCGAATAGGTTTTCGGCAGTTCGTGCGACCAGCGGCCGCCGATCGCGTTTTCGAGGCCGAGGATCGAACGCAGGTCGTGGCCTTCGTCGATCGCCTTGATCAGGTCCTGGATGTTCGACAGCGTGTAGCCGCGCGCGAGCAGGTGGTTGATCAGCTTCAGGCGCGCGACGTGCGTGTCGTCGTAGATGCCGACGCGCCCGCGCTTCTCGGGCGGCGCGAGCAGGCCGCGATCCTGGTATGCGCGGACGTTGCGCACGGTCGTGTCGGACACGCGCGCCAGTTCGTCGACCGTGTACTCGTTGCGGGAATCCGCCGCGGCCTCGTCGGGGGTGGAATGAGTCTGTTTTGACATGCGGCCATTCTAGCGCGACGCGGCAGGCTCGGGCGAGGCGGGGGGCGTGAGTGCACCGTCGCCGAGCGGCCGCTGCAGCAGCGCCGTGTCGATCCAGCGGCCGTGCTTGAAACCGGCCGCTTTCAGCATGCCGGCCGGCTCGAAGCCGAACGCGCGATGCAGCGACGTCGAGCCGCCGGTGCCGCCGTCGGCGATCACCGCGATCATCTGCCGCCACGGGCCGGCCTCGCAGCGCGCGATCAGCGCCGCGAGCAGTGCGCGGCCGATCCCGCGCCCGCGCTGCGCATCGTCGATGTAGATCGAATCCTCGATCGTGAAGCGGTATGCGCTGCGCGTGCGGTAAGGCGTCGCGTACGCGTAGCCGGCCACGCGGCCGTCGCATTGCGCGACGAGATACGGCAGCCCGTGGCGCAGTACCGCGTCGCGGCGCGCGCGCAGCTCGGCGGCGTCGGGCGGCGTTTCCTCGAACGACGCGACGCTGTGGCGGACGTGGTGCGCATAGATCGCGTGGATGGCGGCGAGATCGGCGTCGGTCGCGTCGCGGACGATGCAGGCGGCTGGCGTGGCGGACATGGTGACGGGGCGACAGGGCGGGGATGCGGGCAAACCATTACTATGCGGGCGATTGCCCGACGCGTAAAGCGGCGGCGCGCGTCCGGCGCCGCGGCGTTCAGTTCGGCGGCCGCTTCTTCTGTGTGTCGCGCGGCAGCTCGTCGAAGCGGGAGAAGTAGTACGCCGAAAAGCGGCCGAGATGCCCGAAGCCGAACGTCAGCGCCGTATCGGTGATGCTGGTCATCGGGTCGGTCAGCAAGTGCACGCGCGCGGCGTCCAGCCGGATGTTGCGCAGCAGCTCCATCGGGGTCGCGCCGTGATAGCGCCGACACAGCACGTTCAGCGTCCGCAGGCTGACGCCGGCCGCCCGGGCGAGATCCTCGAGCGAGATCGGCGCGCAGAGCCGCGCGTGGATGAATTCGTGCAGCGCATCCATCTGCCGGATGCCGCCGCGCGTTCCGGCGTTCGCCGGCGCGCCGCGCGCTTGCAGCGCCGGGCCGGCCAGCGCGGCGGCGGGTGAGGGCGGGCAATGCACGAGCAGGAATAGCGCGAGGCTTCGTTCGAAGTGGTCGCGCCATTCGGCCCGGATGGCGCCGTCGTCGGCAACGGCGAGCACGTTCAGCAGCGACTGCGCGATCAGATCCCATTGCGACGCCAGCGCCGTCGGCAACAGGAATCCCGGCGCGAGGCCGGGCGCCGCGTCGTCGGGCGGGCGGCCGGAGACCGCGCGCATCAGCGAATCGGGCACCTTGACGATCAGTTGCCGGGTGCCGGCCCGCCAGCGGAGGCGGATGTGCGTCCTCGGCGCCAGCACGGCGGTGCGCCCTTCGGATACACCCATCACGTGCCCGTCGCACTCGATTTCGGCGCCGCCCGCCAGCGACGTGTGGACGAGCGAAAAACCGTCGAACGGGCGCGGGGCAACCTCGACTTCGGCGCCGTACTGCAGCGCGTAGACGCTCAGATGATTCAGTTCTCCCTTGAAAAGCGCCGCGTCCGGCACACCCCGCTTCCAGCGCAGCGCATGCTCGGCCAGTTCCGCCGAGACCTGCGCGTGCGCATCCGTGCGCAAGCCGGATCGGAACACGCAATTCCGATACAGCGCGGACAGCACTTCCGCATTCGGGGTGAGGGGCATGGGGTGTCTCCTGTGTGGCGTTATTCGTGCAGCGCAACCGGCTGGCCGCGGATGCGCGTCGTGCCACATCGGTTTCTCTTGTGAGCGAGATATCCTGAAAGGATGATATTGATCTTCGTCAGGCTTGTCGAAAGTTTCGCAAGAATCGGATAGTCCCGCCCCCGCCGGGGAAAAATCCGGATAGCGCGCGGCGCGCGGCGCGAGAAAAAGCGGATTGAATTCGCGAGCGACGTGCAAATTCCGGATAGTGGGAATCATTGTGGCTTCCTACACTGCGCCGGCATCCGGAAGGAAAGCGGAGCATCTCACGACAATATTTCGTACAGCTACTAAATCGATGGGCTGAACGATCGTATTACTTCGAAAGCTTGTGATGCGACGGCTACTGCCGGGCCTGAATCCCATCTGGAAAAAGGAAGGAAGTTCCATGCGTCAAATCAATCTGCAGGCGCTCTCCGACGATGCGCGGCTGGGCCCGCTGCACGGCGTCGTGCTGTTCTGGTGCGCGCTGATCATCGTGTTCGACGGCTACGACCTCGCCGTGGCCGGTATCGCGCTGCCGGCGATCATGAACGAGATGGGCGTCAATCCGGCGCAGGCCGGTTTCATGGTCAGCTCGGCGCTGTTCGGCATGATGTTCGGCAACATCGTGTTCGGGACCGTCGCCGAGCGCATCGGGCGCCGCTGGGCCATCGCGATCTGCCTGACGTTGTTCAGCGTCTTTACCGCGGCGGCCGGGCTGGCGCCGACGCCGGCGCTGTTCGGTGCGGCCCGCTTCCTGGCGGGCATCGGCATCGGCGGCGTGATGCCGAACGTGATTGCCCACATGACCGAGTACGCACCGCGCCGCATGCGCAGCACACTGGTGACGCTGATGTTCAGCGGCTATTCCGTCGGCGGCATGCTGGCGGCGGTCATGGGCAAGGGGATGATCGAGGCATACGGGTGGCAGTCCGTGTTCGTCGCGGCGGCCGCGCCGGTGCTGCTCGTCCCGCTGCTCGTGAAATGGATGCCGGAATCGCTGCCGTTCCTGATCCGGCGCGGCAGGACCGACGAGCTCGCGCGCATCGCGCGCCGGCTCGATCCGGCGTACCGGCCCGAACCGGGCGACTGCTATGTCGTCCCGCGCGAGGGCAACGCGGGCAACGCGCCGGTTCGCCAGTTGTTCGACGACGGTCGCGGATTCAGCACGGTCATGTTCTGGATCGCCTGCTTCATGTGCCTGTTCATGGTGTATGCGCTCAGCTCGTGGCTGACCCGGCTGATGGCGAGCGCCGGCTACAGCCTCGGCTCCGCGCTGACGTTCGTGCTGGTGCTGAACGCCGGCGCGATGATCGGCGCGATCGGCGGCGGCTGGCTGGCCGATCGCTTTCCGATCAAGACGGTACTCGTGTCGATGTATCTGCTCGCCGCGGTGTCGATCACGCTGCTCGGCTACCGGATGCCGACCGCGCTGCTGTTCGTGCTGGTCGGCATCGCGGGCGCAACGACCATCGGCACGCAGATCGTCAATTGCGCGTATGCGGGGCAGTTCTACCCGATGGCGATCCGCTCGACCGGCATCGGCTGGACGTTGGGCGTGGGTCGCAGCGGCGCGATCCTGGCGCCGATCGTCATCGGTTTGCTGGTCGGCATCGAACTGCCGCTGGAACAGAACTTCATGGCGATCGGCCTGCCCGCGCTGGCGGCGGCCGTCGCGGTCGGCCTGATCGATCATCGTCGCTCGGCGTCGCATCGCGGCCGTCCGGCTTCCACACGCGAGCAGCAGGTGGCGCATGTCGAACAATCCTGAGCGGCGCATCGGCGGGGTGCGGGCGCACGGCCGGCGGCCGATCGCGTGCGGCAACGCGCTGTCGTTCGCCGCATGGAAAGACGCAGTCGTGCATATCGATTCGGGGGCGATCAAGGCGATGGTGAAGGGGCGTGCGCTCGCATGGGCGCTGACGGCGACATCGGGCCTTGCGCATGCGCAAGACGGCGTGACGCTGTACGGCATCGTCGATACCGGTATTTCGTACTACAACCATGCGGCGAAGGGCGGGGCTGCGGTGGGCATCCCGCACCTGACCGGCGAAGTACCGTCGCGGTGGGGCGTGAGGGGTACCGAAGACCTGGGCGGCGGCTACCGGGCGTTCTTCGTGCTGGAAAACGGCTTCCAGCCCGGCACGGGCGGGTTCAATTACGGCGGGCGGCTGTTCGGCCGGCAGGCGAACGTGGGGCTGAGCAGCGATGCCGGAACGCTCACGCTCGGCAGGCAAATGAACATGACGGCCTATGCGCTTGCCAACGCCGACGTGATCGGGCCGTCGATTCATTCGCCGAGCAGCTTCGACGCGTATCTGCCGAATGCGCGCAGCGACAACGCGATCGGCTATCTGGGCAAGTTCCGCGGGCTCACGCTCGGCGGCACCTACAGCTTCGGCCGCGACGCCGCCGGGCCGGCCGGGCCCTCGGCCACCGGCTGCGCGGGGCAGGTGCCGGGAAATCCGCTCGCGTGCCGGCAATATACGCTGCTGGTCGCATACGATGCGCCGCGCTTCGGCGTCGCGGCGTCCTACGACGTGAAGCGCGGCGGGGCGGGCGCAGCGGCGCCGCTCGACAGCAGCGCCCATACGAGCACGCACAGCGTCGTCGACGGCTACGCGGCGATGGGGCGCGCGAAGCTCGGCGCGGGATGGATCCGGAACAACGTTGCGGCGGCCACCCATTTGCAGACCGACATCTTCTTCGCCGGCGTTACCTATACGCTGACCCCGGCGGTATCGTTCGACGCGCAAGGCACGCGCTATCTGCAACGCGGGCCCGCGCGCAACGCGAACGCGACGCTGCTGGTCGGGCGCGCCAACCATCAGCTGTCCAAGCGGACGCGCGTCTACACGTCGGTCGGCTACATGCTGAACAGCGCGACGGCCGCCAAGGCGGTCGCCGCTGGCGGGACGGTCGACATGGGGCGGAACCAGCTGGGGATCATGGCCGGGCTGCAGCAGCGGTTCTGACGGGAGCGAGGAGTCAGAGCCGGCCGTCCGCTGCGCGAACCGCGTCGGCGATCGCGTCGGCGACGCGCTGCACGCGCGGTGACCGGCGCACGTCCGGGTGGACGACGAGCCAGATCTCGCGCTCGATGTCACAACGCGGCGCGGCCGTCAGCTCGATGAGCGGCGCACCGGCGTGCGCGGCCGGATCGTCGACGAGAAATCTCGGCAGCAACGCGACGCCGGCCCCCGCCGCGCACGCGCGATGCTGCGCCGCGAGGTCGTTCGCGACGAACGCGAAACGGCGCCCGGCCGCGAAGCGTTCGAGCCATTGCTGCTGCGGCGTTTGCGCGAGCGCGTCGTCGTAGCCGACGAACGGCCAGGTGTCGGGCGGCGCATCCGCCCATTCCGGCGACGCACACAGCGCGAAGCGCATCGTGCCGAGTCGGCGCGCGGCGAGGCCCGGCTCGCTCGGCCGCGACAGCCGCACCGCGAGATCGGCTTCGCGTGCGTACAGGTTCGCCGCATGCATTTCGCCCATCAGGTCGATCCGCAGCGCCGGCCATGCGCGCTGCGCGCGGGCAAGGCGCGGTGCGAGGAAATGGCTGGCGAACACCGGCGACGCCGACACGCGCACGACGCCGTCGAGCGCTGCCGCGCCCTGCGCGGCGCGCGCGAACGCATGAGCGTCGGCTTCGAGGCGCGCGGCGTGCTCGGCGAGGTGCAGCCCTTCGTCGGTCGGCGGCCAGCCGCGCGGCAGCCGGTCGAACAGCCGGATGCCGAGCGCGGACTCCAGCGCGTCGATGCGCCGCGCGATCGTCGAATGCTGGACCTGCAGCGCGCGTGCGGCGGCCGACAGGCTGCCGCCGCGCATCACCGCGAGGAAGGTGCGGATGTCGTCCCAGCTCATTGGCGACGCGGACGCGGGAACGGGAGCCTTATCGGTCGAATTTTGCACAGTAGATGGGCGATTAACGGGAATTCCGATCGATTATGCACGATGGGATGATCGTGTCACTTCATTCGATTGCGAGGAACGTCATGACCCAAACTGCCACCGCCATCCGGATCGGGATCGACCGCTACGGCGACGCCGGCGTGCTGCGCCGCGTCGATGCGCCCGTCGCGCCGCCCGGCGCCGGCGAGGTGCGGATTCGCCAGACCGCCGTCGGCGTGAATTTCGTCGACATCTATTTCAGGTCGGGGGCGCACGCATTGCCCGCGCTGCCGGACGCGCTCGGCGTCGAGGCGGCCGGCGTGATCGACGCGGTCGGGCCCGGCGTGACGGATCTCGTGCCGGGCCAGCGCGTCGCGTATGCGGGCATGCCGACCGGCAGTTATGCGAGCCTGCGGACGATGCCGGCCGGGCGCGTGGTGCCGATACCCGACGGCCTGAGCGACGACGCAGTCGCCGCCGGGCTGCTGAAAGGGATTACCGTTTACATGCTGCTGCATCGCGTCCGGCAGGTCGGCGCCGGCGACACGGTGCTCGTGCATGCGGCGGCCGGCGGCGTCGGGCTGCTTGCGACGCAGTGGGCGCGCGCGCTCGGTGCGCGGGTGATCGGCACGGTTGGGTCGGCCACGAAAGCCGCGCTCGTGCGCGCGCATGGCGCCGATGCGGTCGTCGATTATCGCGAGGAGGATTTCGTTGCGGCCGCGCGCGCGTTCGGCGGCGGCGCGGGTGTCGATTACGCGATCGACGGGATCGGCGGCGACGTGCTGACGCGCACGCTCGGCGCGATCCGGCCGTTCGGGATGGTCGCGAGCATCGGGCAGGTTGCCGCGATCGGTGCTCGGCAGACGTTCGATCTCGACGAACTGGGGCCGGCCCGTTCGATTGCGCTCGCGCGGCCGAGCGTGCTCGGCTTCATCGCGCGCGACGTGGCCGGATATCGGGAAGCCGCACGCGCGACGCTCGACCGGCTGGCTGGCGGGATGCACGTCGAGATCGGCGCGCGGCTGCCGCTCGAACAGGCGGCCGATGCGCACCGGTTGCTGGAGTCGCGGGCAACGACGGGGGCGGTGGTGCTGGTGCCGTAACGGCGGGCCGCCGTGGATGGATTGCGATGCGGATCAAAGGCCGCGTCGCGGCGCGCTTCCGGTACCGGTCGCGGCGCGGCTTGGCGTAGCTCGCATGCCGGTCAGTTGTGCTTGCGCAGCGGCGCATCCTCGACGAACCACGCGAGCACGAACGCGACCGCGACCACGGTGGCCGCCGCGAGATACACGACGTGCAGCGAGCCCGCGAATGCATGCAGGTACGCATCGCGCACCGCATCCGGCAACTGGTGCACGGCGCCGGGGCCGAGCGCGGGCGGCAGCTCCGTACCGGCCGGCAGCGCCTGCAGCATCCGCGCCTGCAGCCCGTGCGAGAACAGCGCGCCGAACGCCGCGACGCCGATCGAGCTGCCGATCGAGCGGAACAGCGTCGCGCCCGATGTCGCGACGCCCATGTGCCGGAACTCGACCGTGTTCTGCACCGCGAGCGTGAGCACGGGCATCACCATCCCGAGACCGATCCCGAGCAGCGCCATGTAGGCGTACATCGTATGCAGCGGCGTATCGAGCGACAGCGTCGACAGCAGCGCCAGCGCGATCCCGCCGATCAGCGTGCCCGCGATCGGAAACATCCGGTACGAGCCGAGCCGCGAGATCAGCCGGCCGCTGATGACCGACATCGCGAGCATCCCGCCCATCATCGGCAGCAACTGCATCCCGGCCTGCGACGGCGTCGAGCCCTTCACGACCTGCAGATAGAGCGGAATGAACGTGACCGAGCCGAACAGCGCGGTGCCGACCACGAAGCCGATCAGGCTGACCAGCACGAAGGTGCGATGGCGGAACAGTTCGAGCGGGATGATCGGCTCGGCCGCGAGCCGTTCTTCGTAGATGAAGCCGCCGATCGCGACGAGGCCGAGCACGAGCGTCATCCACAGTTGCGGCGACGTCCACGGCAGCAGCGAGCCGCCTTCGCTCGTGAACAGGATCACGCAGGTGAGGGCGGTCGCGAGGAACGCGGCGCCCATGTAGTCGATCCGGTGCTTCACGTGCGCGGTGTGCGGCCGGAACGCGATGCCGATCACCGCGAGCGCGAGAAAGCCGAGCGGCAGGTTGATCGTGAAGATCCAGCGCCACGACAGGTGCTCGACCAGGAAGCCGCCGAGCAGCGGGCCGACGATCGTCGCGAGGCCGTAGACGCCGCCGAACATCCCCTGGTAGCGCGCCCGGCGATCGGGCGGGACCAGATCGCCGATCGCGGCCATCGTGACGACCATCAGGCCGCCGCCGCCAAGCCCCTGCAGCGCGCGCAGCACGATCAGTTGCGTCATGTCCTGCGCGACGCCGCACAGCGCGGAGCCGGCGAGGAACAGCACGATCGCGGCCTGCAGCACGATCTTGCGGCCGTACAGGTCGCCGAGCTTGCCGTACAGCGGCAGCACGACGGTGGACGACAGCAGGTACGCGGTGACGACCCACGACAACTGGTCGAGCCCGCCGAGCTCGCCGACGATCGTCGGCAGCGCGGTCGACACGATCGTCTGGTCGAGCGCGGACAGCAGCATGACGAGCAGCAGCGCGGCGACGATCAGCCCGGTCGGCGCGTCGCGGCGGGCCGTTTCGGCGGCCGGCGGAGTAAGGAGGGTATCGGTTGTCATCGAGATGTCTGCCATGGCAGGGAATTGGTTCGAAATATAGCGACCAGTGATTGACTAGTCAATTTCTGCCCAGCCTCGATATGTTGCAACTGTAACAGGAGGTTGCCGGCGTGAAAATTGACCGGGATCAGACGGAAAGCGGGGACGGACTCAAGTTTTCTGCAGGCAATCCGTAATCCAGAGTGCCGCGGACCGATTGCCGCGGCATTTTTCATCGCTCACGTGCCGCCATGAACCTGAACGCCCTGTTTTCCCGTTTCTCGATCCGTACGCGGATCTTCTCCACGCTCGGTCTCGTCGCCGTGCTGCTCGTCGTGTCGGGGCTGATCGGCCTCGCCGGCATGCAGAGCTCGAACCGCGCGCTCGACGAGGCCTATACGCAGCAACTGGCTGCGAAGACCGCGTTGTCTGCGGCGAGCCTGAACCTGACGATCGTGCGTACGACGCTCGACCGCGCACTGCTGCATCCGGAAGCGCCAGACGTGCCCGATCTCGTCAAGAAGGCCGAGAACTATCTCGCGAAGGCCGACACCGCGTGGCGCAGCTACGCGGCGATGCCGCACGACGGCGACGAAGGCCCGCTCGCGAGCCGTCTCGACGCCGCGCGCCAGGCGCTGATCGGGCAGGCGCTGAAGCCGCTGATCGACGCGATCCGCGACGGCCGGCGCGACGAGGCCGACCGCTTGCTGATGGCGGTCGCGCCGCCGCTGTCGGTCGCGCTCACGCAGGCGACCGATGCGCTCGATACGTACCAGGCGGCGCGCGGCAAGGATGTCTACGACACCGCGCAGACCTATTACGGCTGGATGCGCGCAGGCGCGATCGCGGGTATCGCGTTCGGCCTGGCCGCCTGCGTCGGCTGCGCGATCGGCCTGCATTACGCGATCACGCAGCCCGTGAACCGGTTGCTGTCGCATTTCCGCCGCCTGTCGGACGGCGACCTGACGTCGGAAGTGCGCTGGTCGTCGCGCGACGAGATGGCCGAGCTGGTCAAGGGCGTGACGGGCATGCAGCGCAGCCTCGCGGATACGGTGCGCCAGGTCAGCCAGGGTTCCGAAGCGATCTCGACGGCGACGCACCAGATCGCGGCCGGCAATACCGACCTGTCGCAGCGCACCGAGGAACAGGCGTCCGCGCTGCAGGAAACGGCCGCGAGCATGGAGCAACTGACGGCGACCGTGAAGCAGAACGCCGATCATGCGCTCGAGGCGCAGGCCTGCGCGGACAGCGCGAGCGAGATCGCGATGCGCGGCGCGACGGTGGTCGGCGAGGTGATCGGCACGATGAACGAGATCGACCACAGCTCGCAGAAGGTCGCCGACATCATCGGCACGATCGAAGGCATCGCGTTCCAGACCAACATCCTCGCGCTGAACGCGGCGGTCGAAGCCGCACGCGCAGGCGAGCAGGGCCGTGGCTTCGCGGTGGTAGCGGGCGAGGTTCGCACGCTCGCGCAACGCTCGGCGTCCGCGGCGAAGGAAATCCGCACGCTGATCGGCGAATCGGTCGAGCGCGTCGCGAACGGCTCGCGGCTCGTCGGTGTGGCCGGCACGACGATGCAGGACATCCAGCAGGCGATCGGGCGCGTGACGGGGATCATGACGGAGATCGCGGCCGCATCGAGCGAACAGCGCGACGGGATCGAGCAGGTGAATCGCGCGGTGTCGCAGATGGACCAGGTGTCGCAGCAGAATGCGGCGCTCGTCGAACAGGCCGCGGCTGCGGCGGCGTCGCTGGAAGAGCAGGCGGACGGGTTGCGTCGCGCGGTGGGGGCGTTCCGGGTGGCGTGAGCGGGCGCGTGTCGAATGGTGGCGGGTTTGTCGGTTGGCGCGACCCGCCTCACGGATCAGTCCGTGTTCTCGCGGATGATCTGGTCGAGCAGATCGGCGGCATCCGACGGCTCCTCCGATCCCGTGAACGTACACACTTCGATGTGCCCGTCACGAAACACGTCCACCTCGACGCGCATGCCGACAACGGTGATCGAGACCAGCACGCTATCGGATCGATTACGGCTCAAGGTGTAGTGAATTTTCGCGGTATCGAGCCGGTCGAGCAGGTCGAACAAGGTGTTTGTGGTCATGGTGCAGATTACCTATTTCTTAAACCGATTGTCGTTCAGCAACTTCAGTGCTTTGCGCGCGGCCTTGACGCCGTCGTTTGCATCGTCCTGAATCTTGTTCAATGGGGAATTCAGATATTGTCCGGGGAATTCTCGCAATACGGTCCCTTTGCATTCAGACGAGATGATGTCGCATGCCATCATGCCACCCCGATCCAATGCTGCGAGCTGTCCTATGCCATCCGCCGCTTCGCTTCCTGCTTATGAGAACAATTGCGCTTCACCGAGCAGACCGGCGGAAGCAATTTGGTCATCTGCTTGCGCGACGATTCCGCGGGACGCCAAGCTACCATCGACAACGCTTTGCAAATAGCTGAAAAGCTCGTCGGCACTCACGTCGCTAGGGATCGCCCAGCTACAGGCAGTCGCTGCAGCGTCGGCCAGCGGCGATTGCAGGCTGATCGGATTGCCGCTTGCGAGATCAGAGAATGGCCGATATGACGGTCCAGCCATCATCGCTCGCCGTGTAGTGGGGAGAGCGACACTGGCGTCGCCCGATTGGGTGGTTGATCGCTCGATCAGGACGGAAACACGTCCGCTTCGTATGGCCGAGCGAAGCGCCGCGACAGCATCGCCGACGGCCACGCCATCCGCGCTATACGATGCATGAAGACCAAGCCGTCGAATATGGTCCAGCGCCCTATGGGTTTCATTCCCAACACCTACCGTCGGCCAAACCCGCAGGAACTCGTCTGCATCTCGTCTCTGCCGGAACGTCAACGCGCCTGGAGAAACGAGTCTGTTCAAGGTGGCTTGCCTGCCGAAACACAATTCGATTTTCACTGCAGCCATCGGCCGACGCCTTTCAAATGGCATACGGAATGGCTTGGCATCGTAACGACAGGCCGCAAGCGGATAAACCATCAGGTATTGCAGGAACCGCGCGAAAGGCGGGTGGCTCAGGGCGCGGGGCAGAAAGAAATGTGCCCGATTGTGTCGACGAGCATCACGACGGAGCTCGTCGTCGTGTCGAACGGGCCGTGGCGCCTGATCAACCCGCCGCGAGCTGCGCGGCCGCGCGCGACGACGCGACGATCAACAGCTTCATCGTCGCGCGCGTCGCGCCGACGAACAGCTTGCGCGCGGCACGCGCGTCGAGCGTGTCGAAGTCGACCTCGGTGAGGATCACGCACGGCGCCGACTGGCCCTTGAAACGGTAGATCGAATCGAGCAGCACGTCGCCTTCGCGATATTCGGGGTTGCCGAACAGGTCGTACTTGCCGGTGAAGCTCTTGATCCGGTGCGGGCCGAGCTGGTCGAGCGGCGCGAGCACCGAGCCTTCGCGGCCGCGGTACGACAGCACCGCGATGTCCTGCTTGCGGAAGCCGAGCGACAGCGCGTGCGTGATCGCGCGCTTGGTCGCGTCGATGCAGGCTTGCGCCAATGCGTCGTCCGACATGCCTGCTTCCCCGTATGCCGACACCGACGGATCGGACCCGTCGAACGGGCTGCCCGAGCGCAACTCGGCCGCGAGCGGCTCGACGCGGCCGACGACGTCGCGCACGAATTCGAGCAGGTCGCGCGGGCTGCGGTAGTTCGTCAGCGCCTTCAGCGTGACCCAGCCGGGCAGCGCGACGGGCTCGCGCATGTACAGGTTCTGCAGCGGATCTTCGAGCCACCACCATGCGCCGTCCGGCGCCAGCAAACGCTCCAGTGCGGCCGCCCACGGTGCGTGGAAATCCTGCCCCTCGTCGACGACCAGCACGTCGAAGCGCCAGCGCTCGGGGATTGGCGCTTCCGCGAAACGCGCCTCGAGCCGCTCGAATTCGCCGGGCACCTGGAAGTCGGGGGTATAGCCGCCGTCGCGTGCGACCCAGTCGCACAACTGGTGGTAGTTCGCGATCTTCGCGCCGGGGGGCGCGATGCGCGCGATGTAGTCGGCGAGCGGCCGGTTGAAGCACACGTAGAGCACGCGCTTGCCGGCCGCGACGGCATCGCGCATCGCCTGCACCGCGAGCTGCGTCTTGCCCGAGCCGGCCGTGCCGGTGACGCGCAGCCGGAACGGCGCGAATTCAAGCTGGCGCGCCCACGCGGCGAGCCCACCCGACAGCCGCGTGACGAGCGTGCCGGCCTGCCCGACGAGCGCGCTCGTGTCGGGCGTGAGCGCGAGCTCGTCCGCGAGGAAATGGTGGAGCTTCGGCGCGTTTGGAAACTGTTCGTCGTCCTCGGGCAGGATCTGCAGGATCACCTGCGCGAGCCGCGCCTTGCGCGACGCGTCGACGATGCGGTCGGCCGCGACGCCGGCGATCGACGCATCGCGGATCGAGTAGTCGGGGCAGTACAGCAGCGCTTCGACGCCGTAGACGCCCGCGCCGAGCGCGGCCGTCAGGCGCCGGTGCAGTGTTTCCTGAGTGCGCGCGAGCTGGATCGGGACATTGCGCTCCTTTTGCAGGTAGACCTTCACGAGCCCCTTCGGCGTTTCGCGCAGGAAGCCGGCCTTCTGCTCGATCAGCAGCACGCGGCCGGTCGGGCTCACGACGACGAACGCGGCCTCGCCGAACACCGAGAAGCCTTGCTCGGCGCGCGTCCAGTGCACGCCGTGATACACGGTGTAGCTGTCGGGCAGCGCGTGTTCGAGGGCAGCGAGCGTTTCGCGCTCGCGCTCGGCCGCGCCGGTCGCGGCGAGGCTTTTCCAGTCGTCGGGGATGAGGCGGGCCATGGAGTCGGGCGGCGGATGCCGGCGTGGGCGTGAACAGGTGCGGCCATTGTACCGAGTACCTGTTCACGGCCGCACGGACGCTGGCCGTCCGGGAGACGGGCGGGTGTTACCCGCGCGCGAGCCGTTTCGCGAGATCGGCGCTGAGGATCGCCATGCGCGCGGGCTTTTCGTAGCAGACCACGTCGAACGCGCGAATCACTTCGCTGATGTCGGCCTCGCTCGCGCGGCCGGTGAGCAGGTCGCCCGTCAGCACGAAAATCGGCGCGCCCGGGTTGTCGGACGTGCGCACGGCCTTGATCGCGGTCGCGGCCGTGCTGTCGTCGAACAGCCATTCAGTCAGCACCGCGTCGAAGGCCTGGCCCTGCAGCGCGTCGACGAACGGCGCGAGGCCGTCGAACGCGGCCGTCGCGAAACCCTGCCGTTCGAGATAGCGGCACAGCTCGGTCGCGCTGACGCGATCGGGATCGATCACCGCGACGACGAGCTTGTCGCTCTCCGCGCGGCGCGGATAGATCTCGATCTTGTGCACGTCGTACGCGTTCTGGTACAGCACGCCCGTGTGGCGCAGCACGCGCCAGCGGCCGTTCTGTTCGTATGCGACGAACTCGGGGCGCGCGCCGGCTTCGAGCGGCGCGCCGATCCATGCGGTGCATGGAATCTCGGCGACGCCCGCATAAAGCACGGCTTCCTGCGAATAGGCGCCGACCATGCCGGGGTCGAGCGTTTGCGCGCCGAACAGTTGGGCGGCGGGTTCGCCGTACGCTTCGGCGACTTTCTTGATCTGCGCGAGCGTCCAGGGGCTGCTGCCGCGCAGTTTGCGATGGCCTTGCGAGAAACTCAGGTCGAGGATGCGGCACAGCTCGGTGGTCTGCTGGCGCTTGCCGATGCCGTTGCGGGTCATCAGCTCGCGCACGCGCTCGGCGACCGCGAGGGAATCCGTGGTGATTGCTTCAGTGGTCATGCTACGGGAACGGATCGTGACGTTCAGAACGACGCCTTGCGGCAGTCTCGACGGACAGTCTTCATGACGTCCAATGGCGAGCCGACCGGCCACGCGCGGAAAAGATAACTTTACCGCAAAATGGTCGTCATTCAGTGTCGCGAAAGGTGCGTTTCTGTGAAAGGTGTGTCACGACGTTACCGCGGCTGCCCGTATCTCGAATGTATTGACGCCTGACAAGAAGCAATGACGACAACCTATCCGCTGCACGATGCATTGACCCGCGCCGAAACGGCGCTTCCGGCCGAGGCCGATGTCGTGATCGCCGGCGCCGGCATCATGGGCTGCGCGGCCGCGTACTACCTGGGCCTGCGTGGCCTGAAGGCCGTCGTGCTCGACAAGTCGCGCATCGCCGGACAGCAGTCGACGCGCGCGTGGGGCTTCGTTCGACAGCAGGGCCGCGAAGCCGCCGAGGTGCCGCTGATGATGGCCGGCATGCGGATCTGGGAGGGTTTAGAGGAAACCCTCGGTTTCGATCTCGAATGGCGGCAGGGCGGCTGTCTCTATATTGCGGACAACGAAACGGACTGGTCGTCGTTCCAGGCGTGGCTCGCGGTCGCGCGCGAGCACGGGCTCGACACGCGCACGCTGACGCGCGCGCAGATCGACGAGCGCGTCAGCGGCCTTTCGCCGCAGGCGCGCACGCTCGGCGGGCTCTATACCGCGACCGACGGGCAGGCCGAGCCGCGCCGCGTGGCCGCGGCATTCGCCGCGCGCGCCACCGAGGCCGGCGCGCGCTTCTTCGAAGGCTGCGGCGTGACGTCGATCGAGACGGCCGGCGGCGCGGTCGTCGGCGCCGCGACGGAGCGCGGCACGATCCGCACGCGGCGCGTGATCTGCGCGGCCGGCGCGACCAGCTTCCGGCTGCTCGACGGCGTCGGCATCCGGCTGCCGCAGCAGGCCGTGCGCGGCACCTGCATGCGCACCAACGTGGTGCCTCCGGTGTCCGCATCGACGCTCTGGGGGCACGGCCTCGGCATTCGGCAGCGCCAGAACGGCGCGATCAATCTCGCCGACGACATGCAGGTCGACGTCGACCTGACGCTCGGCCACCTGCGCGGGTTGAGTCTGTTCTGGCCGGAATTCTGGTCGCAGCGCGACAAATTCCGGCTGCACGTGAATTCGGCTGCATGGCGCGATGCGCTCGCGCGCGTCAACGGCGCGGCCGGGCCGATCGAGCCGCGCGATCCTCAGCCGCAGCCGAATCGTGCGCATGCGCCGCGCGCGCTCGCGAAGCTCAAGGCGATCTTCCCTGCGCTGAAGGATGCGCAGATCGTCGAGGCGTGGGCCGGCCTGATCGACGTGCTGCCCGACGGCATTCCGGTGATCGATGCGCCGGGCACGCCGTCGGGGCTCGCGATCGCGACGGGGTTCTGCGGCCATGGCTTCGCGATGGGGCCGATCGTCGGCCGGCTGCTCGCCGAATGGATCGACACGGGTGCGCCGTCGCTCGACCTGTCGGCGTTTCGTGCGCAACGTTTCGTCGACGGGACGATGGTGCGGCCGCGCCGCATGCTGTAACGGACGAATCGATGCGATGACGTCGGGCCGGATCGCCGCCTTCCCGTCGTAGAATCGAGCCCGCATCCTTCAGGAGATTCCCCGTTGGCCTCGCCTTCCGCCCAGCGCCGTTCGTTGCGCTCACGCTTGCGTCGTGCCCGTGATCCGTGGCAGGCGCCGCGTGCGCGCATGCTGTTCACGCGTCCCGCGACGTCGCCGCGGCGCACGCTGCTGTTCCGTGTCGGTGCGGTCGTGCTGTTGTGCGTGCTCGCGTTCCTCGTGCTGTATCTCGATCGCGACGGCCTGCGCGATTCGACCAAGAGCACGCCGATGACCGTCGCCGATCTCGTGTACTTCACGATGGTCACCGTCGCGACGGTCGGCTACGGCGACATCGTGCCCGTGACCGCGCGCGCCCGCCTGATCGATGCGTTCTTCATCGTGCCGATCCGCATCGGCATCTGGTTCATTTTCCTGGGCACGGCGTATCAGTTCGTGATCCAGCGTGTCGTCGAGGAATTCCGCATGAAACGCCTGCAAAAGCAATTGTCCGATCACATCGTCGTGTGCGGTTATGGCCTGTCGGGGTCGATCGCCGTGCGCGAACTGCTCGAAAGCGGCGTCGATGCCGCGACGATCATCGTGATCGATTCGCAGCAGCAGGCGCTCGAAGCCGCGACGTCGCTCGGCGTGACGGGGCTGCTCGGCGATCCCGCGCACGAGGATCTGCTGCAGCAGGCACAGGTGCGCGCCGCGAAGGCCGTGATCATCTCGGTGACCGACGATCCGACCGCGATCCTGCTGACGCTGTCGGTGCGCAGCATCGCGCCCGATACGAAGATCGTCGTGCGGATCCAGGAGAACCTGTACCAGCGGCAACTGCGGCAGGCCGGCGCGGACGTGATCGTGTCGTCGACAAAGATCGGCGCGTTGCTGCTCGCGGATGCGGTGCATAGCCGCTACATCGTGCCGTTCGTGAACGACATGCTGTCGACGCGCGGGCGCGCGACGCTGCTCGAGCGCGAGGCGTTGCCGCACGAGATCGGCTGCATGACCAATGTCGTGCCGGGCGCGATCGTGGTCGGGCTCGATCGCTGCGGGAAGATCCAGTCGTTTTATGAAGACCCGCCGTGCCGGATCGAGGCGGGCGATACGCTGGTGGTGATTCAGTCGGCGCGGATTCCGGATGCGGATGTTTGATAATTCGTAGTATTTTAAAATAATTATGGCAATTATTTTTCTCGATTTTTCATTTTATTTCTAGTGCTTCGGCGTCGTGCCGGTGCACACGATACAGACGATTGCCAACTGTATCCAAATTTCGGGTGACGAACTCTACTTGGTTGTTCTACAGCCCAATGAGCAGGGAGACTCTATTGCGTTTGAGGGGCGTTGTTGCATAAATCAGGCACAAGGACGAAGTGATGCCTTTGTTCATGATCTCAGGCGATGCGGACGGACTGCGGGCGTGCGAGCTCAGTCATGCGGTTGAGCACACCCACACGAATCGCGACCTCAGTGGCCTGCGAGTCGATGCGTCGAGCCCACAGGCAGGGGCCGGTGAGTGTCTTGAACCGATACATCGCGTTCTCGGCGAGCGAACGTTGGGAAACTGCATTCGTACACCCGATTTCCGAAAAGCCGCAAATATCGATGCCGGTCTACGGGCAATAACGCGCTATCGAACACGCCGCTTCTCACGGCTCAGAACCCTACGCTAGCAGGGTTACTGGACATATAGCGCGTCTGTGAACACTGCTAGCGCCAATTGTGAACGCCTGCAGCTAGCCTACTTATTGAAGTATTGTGCGAATCGATTGACCTGCTCCAGTGTTACTGGCTGTCCTGCTAAATCCGGCATGGGTACTCTTCCGTGCAGCAGAATAAAACTGAATTCGGAGCCGGCGCTTACCTGGGCATTACCATGGCAGCCCATACATCCGCCCATGTTCACACGATCACCGTCGAAAGCGACGTTATCAAATTCTTTCGCGCATTTATCGAGATTGCTGGCGCCAGGTTTAAATTTGCAATCAGTAAAATCAGTGATGGTGAATTCGTTTTTGGGAAAATTGGTAAATCTCCCGCTAAATTTCTGCAAATTATAATCCGTTTCGATTACACTGTTGGATTGATAATATGTTGAGGCATTGTCGGCATCGTAGTCGTAGCCAGCTTTGGGTTTGTTAATCGGCGCATTTTGAACGTTGACGAGCTTGTAGTACATCCACACTGGTCTATTAATGCCATGCTTGTCTGCATAGGCGGTCATTGCATCATGGGCACGCTGGTTGATATCGATTATGTATGGAGGAATTTTGTTAATTCTTTTGTTGACAATGATCTTGCCATTTGAAACAAGTCCGGTGTTCGGGGTATTTTGATAGTAAAGCTGTCCGGCTGGAAAGCCGAAATCCCCCTCGTGACTAAATTGCTGCGTAGTTGTGGGTGTGGCGTTTTTTGACAGAATAATTGGCCACAGCGGCGCTCGGTCTCCTCCAAGATAATTCCCATTAACGTCTTCAAGAGGTTTTTCTTTAAAATCCGTGATGTTGTCCGCCTGCTCGAATGTCGCGTAAATAAAGTAAGGGGCAGTGGCTGTTTTTTGAATGATGTGCAATCCAACGAGGCCAAACTCACTGTCAACATAGCGCGCGGCATTATCCGGCCCCTTGACGTAATACCGCACATTCGTGGTATAGAAGCGCCCGGATTGAGTCTCCCGCTGCGTTAATTTCCGCCAAGCCGCCTTGACTTCAATGGTGCCATTGGGGAAGGATATCAAGTTGGCGCTTCCCTGTAGCGGGTCATCCTTGTGCTGGTCAACATATTTCGCCGTGGCCTCAAAGATCAACCGAACGTGTTTATCCTTTTCGCCACCAAAAAAATTATTGGAGGCAACATATGTGTACTCTTTACGATTCGCCTTCGCCATGTATAAGATTTGGGTATCCAGATCTGTGATCTTCCCAGCATAAATCTGATCCAGGCCGATCTGGCTGTTTTCATCAAGATTGATCCAAGGCCTCGACTCAGGAGATGCGCTAGGCCGCGAAACCAACGCCAGCGGGCGCACCGGTACCGCGTACGTATAGACGGGACGGACGTCGTAGCCGTAATCCCTCGGTTTCCCCTCGTCGTACCCTGCTGGCATGCCCGTGCCGGGATATATCTCAACCTTCCCTCGATAGGTATGCCATACCAGCGGGTCTGTATATCCAGCCTTGCCGAATGGCTGACCCGGATCCGGTTTATCGCGTGGTTCACTATTGTTATTTCTCGCGAGCGCGGGCCAGTTCAGCGCAATAAATTCTTGCCAGGCGAACTTCGCAGCTTCCGCTGGCGACGCGGACGGTGCGCCACCAGGTATATCGGCAGGCAACGTACAACTGATCGTAATCTCTCGATCATCCAACGCCTCGCACTGGGACTGGGGCCCGCAGAATCCGATCAGCGGATATGCCGCGATGCACGTTGAAGTTGCCACGCGTGCGAAGGTACGCCGCCAGTCAACGCATTGACGAATCTGGTTGTCGAACATGACGGTTACTCCTTTTAGCTACATTGCCTGACTAATTCTGTCCCGAGAAAACACCGGATCCGCACCAGCTTTTGCACAAACAGGTGGAGAGGACAAAATATTTGCAATAGATGCGGATACCTCATCGATCGAAGAGGACCGCATTCCAGACAGCTTCGATCAGGCTCCGTGATGACTCGGGTTATCCATGCGCGAAGATGCTCGCCCGGACATGAAGTTAGGCTGAACGCACCGAGCGTTCAATTACACTCGATTACGATAGCGCGGCGAGGCACTGTCAGGTTGATGGAGGCAGCCGTCCCGCGAAGTAAAGTCGCAACATATGTCCCTAAATAAAGCCCCGTCATTCCGTGAGGCGTCCAGCTCACGTGTCTAACTTTAATTTCCTCAGATGCGAACTAACTTTCGATCTTGTTGATGATGAGAAGTAAAGCCGTGACTTTGCGAGGAGGAGGTGGTGGTGGAAGATTTCTGTCCGGACGATCCCACACAGCGCTTTGCCTTTCAGCCGATCACCATCCAGCGCTCGAAATGGCTGCACCAATTTCATGTCTGGAGCCCGAAGCTGTCCCGACGCCTCGTACTTTATTCGCAACAGGCGGTCGACTTCTGGGCCATGATTGAATCCCATGCGACGATTCTGACGTTCTGCGAATACCCCGGCTTCATCCTGGTTGACGAGAGGCCTCGTATCGCGGATTTCGTGCTTCATCGGGACGACACAAACGAGTTTGTTGTCCTGAATGCCACGCCCCTCGCTGCGGTTGATTCTGAAAAGATTCATGCAATGACCGCCCTCAAGATGGCATGGCAAGAGACCGCGGAGTTGGTGGGCAGGTTGAACCGCACGTTGCGAGGCTGGGCGAACTACTTCCAGGCAGGGAGCGTTAGCCGCGCATACCGTGCGCTCGACAGCTACACCGCTACGCGGTTGCGCCGGTGGTTACGCAACAAGTGCAAGCTCAGACGGCGCAGGGGCGGGACCTATCCATCCTCGCACCTCTACGGGCACATCGGCGTACGTCTGAGCGCCGGTGGAGGCGTAGCCTGGCGTGTGTGAAGGCGTGATGTCTTGTCCGAGAGCCCAGTGCGGGAGATCTGCACGCTGGGTTCGATTAGCGGGATGTGGAAACGGGGTTAAGGCAAGGTTATTCCGGCACCGCCAGACGAAAGGGGCGGCAACAGACAAACCGAACCTGCTGCTACCACGCCACATCTCGACTCAACCGAACCGCGTCACGCGCGAACCGGCCCCATCGCGGCGCCGGCCATCCTCGCGATCGCTCTCGATCTCGCCGGTCAGCGCACCGGCGCCGCCGTCGCCAGCAGGCTGCGCAGGAACACCATGATCATGTGCCCGATGGGCACGTCGGACAGGATCGACTGCTGCAGCGACAGGCCTTGCGAGAGCCCCATGAACGACACGGCCAGGACGGTCGGCGATTCGGGCGGGACCTTCTTCATCCTCGCGAAAATCTGTTCGATGCAATAGGCGAGGCCATCGCGGTGGCCGTCAAGCAACGCCTGCGACGCCGCTGCGAACGCGGGGTTGCGACGCCCCTGGAGCTTGAACTCGACGCCCAGCACCGACCACTCGGGCTCGGCGTCGACGGTCCGCGACCAGACTTCCAGCGCATTCAGGATGTCGTCCGCGGAGGCGGACGGGTCGCTCAGCGTCCGGGCGATGGCGGCCACTTGCGTCGTCGAGCGCTCCCGCATCAATTCCACGAACAGCGCTTCCTTGCTCGCGAAATTCGAATAGAACGCGCCCTGCGTATAGCCGGCCTCGGCCGCGATATCCCTGAGCGACGTGGCGCCGAAACCGCGGTCGACAAACAGCCGCTTCGCCGCGGCGAGCAAATGTGCGCGGGTCTGCAGTCGACTGTCTTCGCGGCTCAGCCGCGGCGGATGGGGCGCCATGTTCATGGCGGGAAGGATATCAGTTGATATTTGAGATGGATACCATTACGATTGCGCTTCAAATATCACTTGATATGTGAAATGCGGCGCGCGATGGTGCTTCCGGATGTCTCCAGTGGGGGATTTGTCCCGGGTGGACGATCGGTTCGGCAGGACGCGCCTGTCTGTTTGCGGCATCGGGGTGTATGCCGCGGCATCGGCGTTCCGCGGATTGTCCGTCTCTTCGCGTCGCGTTGTCCGGCGCGCAGCGATGCGTCGCATGCGATCAAGTGAATGTCGCTGTCACGGGGCGTTGTAAAACAGTCCATTAGTCATGCGAATCATGTCGATTCGCATTCGGATGCAGGGCAGGAAGCAGAAGATGAGCGTGAGCAAGACCTATGCGCAGCTCGTGGTCGAGCTGTTCGAACTGGACGAGGAAATCGAGCGCGCACGCGCACGTGAACGCATCGATGCGATCGCGAAGGTTCACTCGCTGATGGATACCTATGCGATCAAGCATCGCGACCTGGTCGGCCGCAACGGTCGCCGAGGTTCGTATATCGTGAAAGTACTGCCGGCACGGTATCGCGACCCGGCGAGCGGGAAGGAATGGAGCGGGCGCGGCAATGCGCCGCTCTGGATCAGGGGCAAGGACCGCCGTCAGTTCGTGGTACGCAAGCCGCCGCCCGCAGGCAAGAAAGCCAAGTCAGGTTGACGAGACATGGCCGGGGCGCTGCCTGCATCGACGGATACGACGGTAGCGCCGTGCCCGTCTGTCGCGCCGCTCGCGTTTATCCGCGCCCCACGAAAGGCATCGCGGTCGCCATGATCGTCATGTTCAGGATGTTCGTGTCCAGCGGCAGATTCGCCATCTGGACGACCGCGTTCGCCACATGCGTGACGTCCATGCGCGCCTCGGGCGCCAGGCTGCCATCGGCCTGCGGGACGCCTTGCGTCATCCGTTCCGTGAGCGACGTCGCTGCGTTGCCGATGTCGATCTGGCCGCACGCGATGTTGTACGCACGGCCGTCCAGCGCCAGCGACTTGGTGATGCCCGTCACCGCGTGCTTGGTGGCCGTGTACGCGATCGTATCGGGGCGCGGCGCGTGCGCCGAGATCGAGCCGTTGTTGATGATTCGGCCGCCCTGCGGCGTTTGCGCTTTCATCAGGCGCCACGCGGCCCGCGCACACAGAAAGACGCCGGTCAGGTTCGTCGCGACGACGCCGTTCCATACGTCGAATTCGTATTCGTCGAGGGCAACGGGCGGGGCGTTGCGCCCGGCGTTGTTGAACAGGACATCCAGCCGGCCGAACTGCTGCGCGATTTGCGCAAACGCGCGGTCGACCGATGCTTCGTCGGTGACGTCGGCGGGAAACACGTGCGCGTCGCCGTTGGCGGCGCGGATCGCGTCCTGCGTTTCGCGCAACGATGCTCCGTTGCGTCCGAGCAGCGCGACGGTGAATCCCGCTTGGGCGAGCGCGATGGCCGCCGCACGACCGATGCCGGATCCGGCGCCCGTGACGGCTGCGAATTGCTTCGTGACAGACATGGCTTGATTCCCTGCTGGTTGAATTGGGAAAGAGGGGCGAACGATCGATGTCTTCGCCACCCGGTCAATGCATTCGAAATGTGCCCGGCGCAAGTTCAAGCGACATCGTACAGCGCGCCCGGTTGCGCGATAACCGCGACTATTTCTTCCGCCCGGGCGCCGCCTTCCGTGCCCGCGCGCCCGTCTCCGTAAACAGGTCGACCACGACACCGCGCAGCCACCGGTTTCCTTCGTCCTGATTGACCCGCGTATGCCACAGCATATGAATCGGCGCACCGGGCAGCGTGACGGGCAACGCGCGCCAGCCGAGCGAAAACGGCGCGGCGAGTTGCAGCGCGAGATGCTCCGGCACGGTCGCGATCAGGTCGGTGCGCTGCAGGATGTAGCCCACGCTCATGAAATGCGGCACCGTCAGCCGTACCCGGCGCGTCACGCGGCGCCGCTTCAGCCATTCATCCACCTGCCCGTGGCCGGTGCCGGCCGACACCACGACGAGGTGCTCGGCGTCGCGCCATGCATCGACCGTCAGCGGCGCATCTTCGAGCGGATGCCCGCGCCGGAACAGGCACACATAGCGCTGATCGAACAGCCGGCGCTGATAGAACCCGCCCTTGAGTTGCGGCAGCAGGCCGATCGCGAGATCGACGCGGCCGTCGGCCATTTCGTCGCTCAGGTTGACGCTCGTGTTGCGCACGGTATTGAGCGCAATGCCGGGCGCCGCGTGCGACAGGTGTTCGAGCAGCGCGGGCAGGAATACGACCTCGCCGATATCGGTCATGCCGATCGTCAGCGTGCGCGTGGCGCGCAGCGGATCGAAACCGGTCTCGGGATTCAGCGCGGCATGCAGCGTCGCGAGCGCGTGCGATACGGGTTCCGCCAGCCGCAGTGCGAACGGCGTCGGCACCACGCCGCCCGGGCCGCGCACGAACAGCGGATCGCCGAGCCGGCGGCGCAGCTTCGCGAGCGCGTTGCTGACGCCCGGCTGGCTCATGTTCATCTGTTCGGCGACGCTCGACACGCGCCGCTCCTGCATCAGCCGCTGGAACAGCAGCAGCAGGTTGAGGTCGATATCGCACAGTTCCATGGGTTTCGCGTTGCCCGGTTCATTGCATCCAGTGATGAAGCAGATTCATTTCATTTTATTGCGGGATGAAAGTCCACTCCTGAAAATACCGATACCGCGCATGCATTCGACCTGACCGCTGCGCAGCCCGCAGCCCCACATCTGAATATCGGAGACACCTTCATCATGCAGACGAACCTGAAGATTGCGATCGTCGGCGCCGGCATCGGCGGCCTGACGCTCGCGCTCGCGCTGCGCGAGCACGGCATCGACGCGCAGCTCTACGAGCAGACCGACGCATTGCGGGAAGTCGGCGCGGCCGTCGCGCTGTCGGCCAATGCGACGCGCTTCTACGAGCGCATGGGCTTGCGCGCGGCCTTCGACGCGGTGTGCGCGGACATCCCGGGCCTCGTCTATCGCGACGGGCGCAGCGGCGCGGTGATCGGCCATCATCGCGGCGAACCCGACTATCGCCGGCAATTCGGCGGCGCGTACTGGGGCGTGCATCGCGCGGATCTGCAGGCCGTGCTGTCGAAGGCGGTCGGCGTCGAGCGCATCCATCTCGGCCATCGGCTGGTCGATCTCGCGCAGCATCCGGATCGCGTCGTGCTGAGTTTCGACAACGGCGCGCAAGTCGAGGCCGATCTCGTGATCGGTGCGGACGGTGCGCGTTCGATCACGCGACGCTGGATGCTCGGCTATGACGACGTGCTGTATTCGGGGTGTTCGGGTTTTCGCGGCGTGGTGCCGGCCGAACGCATGGACTTGCTGCCGGATCCCGACACGATCCAGTTCTGGGTCGGGCCGCACGGGCATCTGCTGCACTATCCGATCGGCGACAACGGCGACCAGAATTTCCTGCTGGTCGAGCGGCATCCGTCGCCGTGGCCGTCGCGCGACTGGGTCATGCCGGCCGAGGAGGGCGAGCAGTTGCGCGTGTTCAGGAACTGGCATCCGGCGGTCGTGCAGATGATTACGGCCGTGCCGATCAGCCAGCGCTGGGGGCTCTTTCATCGTCCGCCGCTCGGCCGCTGGAGCCGCGGACGCGTGACGCTGATCGGCGACGCCGCGCATGCGCTGGTGCCGCATCACGGGCAGGGCGCGAACCAGTCGATCGAGGATGCGGTGGTATTGGCGGCGCAACTGGCGAAGGCTGGCCCGGGCAACTGGCGCGAAGCGCAGGAAGCGTACGAGCGCCTGCGGCGGGGCCGCACGCGCAAGGTGCAGTACGCGTCGATTTCCGCGGCCGACGTGCTGCACCTGCCCGACGGGCCGGCCGCGCAGGCGCGCAACGCGCGTCTGGCCGAACGCGACAGCGTGCTGCACCATCTGGACTGGATCCACGATTTCGATGCGCTCGCCGACGAACCGAACGAGCGTCAGGGGGGCACGTGGCTTTGAGCGGGCAGCGGCGCGGTCACGCGCGAGCGTGACCGCTTAGACGATTACGCGAACGCCTCTGTCGGCACGGCATCGCGCTTGACCTGCTCGATGTCGCGAAACTGCGCGGCCGGATGCTCGTCCGGCAGCCGTGCCGCGCCGCCGAACAGTTTCTCGCGCAGCGTGCCCGGCGCATAGCCGGTCGGATATACGCCACGCCGTTGCAGTTCCGGAACGAGGTAGCGCACGACATCCTCGAAGGTTTCGTGCGCGACCGCATACGCGAGATTGAAGCCGTCCACATCGGTCGCCGCGACCCATTCCTGCAGGATGTCCGCGACGGTCGCCGCCGAGCCGACGAACACCGGGCCCATCCCGCCGATGCCGCCCCAGGCCGCCAGTTCCTCGATCGTCCACGCGGTGTCGCCGCCCGACAGGTGCTCGACGGCCGACACGATCGCGTTCGTCTCGACGCGCCGGACGGGATCGGTCGGCGCGTACTGGCCGAAGTCGATGCCGGTCCAGCCGGACATGAACACCAGCGAGCCGTCGTACGACACGTAGCGGCGGTACTCGTCGAACTTGGCTTGCGCCTTCTCGTCGGTCTCGTCGACGATCACCGTGACGAGGTTGTAGATCAGCACCTTGCTCGCGTCGCGTCCAGCGGCGGCGGCCTGCGCGCGCACGTCGGCGACATAGCGGGCGAGCTGCGGGCGGGTCGGCGCGGCCACGAACACGCATTCGGCATGCTGCGCGGCGAATGCCTTGCCGGGGCCGGACGCGCCGGCCTGGAACAGCACCGGCGTGCGCTGCGGCGACGGTTCGCACAGATGATAGCCGGGCACGTCGAAGAAGCGGCCCTTGTGGCCGATCTCGTGCACCTTCTCGGGATGCGTGAACACGCGGCCGTCGCGATCGCGCACCACCGCGCCGTCCTCCCAGCTTCCCTCGAACAGCTTGTACAGCACCTCGACGTACTCGGCCGCGACCGCATAGCGGTCGTCGTGCGTACGCAGCCCGTGATCGCCGACGTTCTTCGCGCCGCTTTCGAGGTAGGACGTGACGATATTCCACGCGAGCCGGCCCTTCGTGTGATGGTCGGCGGTCGACAGCCGGCGCGCGAACGTGTACGGATGCTCGAACGTCGTCGACGCGGTGATGCCGATGCCGAGATGCTCGGTCGCCATCGCGATCGGCGCGGCGAGCTGCAGCGGGTCGTTGACCGGGATCTGCGCGGCTTGATGCAGCGCGTGATGGTTGCTGCCCTTGTAGACGTCGTAGTAGCCGATCACGTCCGCGATGAAGATCGCGTCGAAGATGCCGCGTTCGAGGATGCGGGCGAGGTCGGTCCAGTAATCGAGGTCCTTGTACTGCCACGAACGGTCGCGCGGATGCGCCCACAGCCCCGGCGACTGATGGCCGACGCAGTTCATCTCGAACGCGTTGAAGCGGATGGTCTTGCTCATTGAACGGCTCCCGTTTCCGTACTCGGGCTCGTGCCGTTGCCGACGCGCCAGACGAACGGCGGCGTGCGGCCGTTGATGACCCAGTCGCCGACGATCCTTGCCTTGTAGACGAGCGGATTGTGCGACGATACCGTGCGCGCGTTACGCCAGTGCCGGTCGAGCGCGGTCGTGCTGCGCGTCGCGGATGCGCCGAGCGCGTCGAACAGCCGCGTCGCCGCGCGCAGCACGAGTTCGGACACGACGAGCTGGCTTTGTGCCGATTCGATCTCGGCCGCGACGTTCGCGTCGTGCTCGGCCTGTTCGTCGCTGCCGAAGCGGGTTTCGTAGGCGCGCTGAAGCGGCTGCGCGGCGCGCAGCGCGAGCGCGTCGGCCGCATAGGCCCACGATGCGATCTCGCCGATCACCTGCTGGAGCTGCGCATCGTCGCCCGCGCGCGCGGCGTTGCCGTGGCTGTATACGCGGGTGCGATTGCGCACGAGCGCACCCGCGTCGCGCACGATCGCATGGCCGATGCCCGCCAGCGTCGCGACGTGGAACAGTTGGTAGAACGCGGTCTGGTATTTGAAGCGGCGCGCGAAGTCGATCACGTTGCGCGGCTCGACCGCCGCATCCTCGAAGCGCGTCGTACCGCTGCCGGTCGTCGTCTGGCCGAAGCCGTCCCAGTCGTCTTCGCGGATCACACCCGGCTGCGCGGTCGCGACGGCGACGATCACGTCGCTGCCGTCGTCCGCGCGCTGCGCGAACACGTCGATCCAGTCGGCGAACAGGCTGCCGGTGCTGTAGAACTTGCGGCCGTTCAGCACGAGCCGGCCGTGCTTCTCCGAGACCTTCGTGACGGTCTGGCCGAGCGGCACGTCGCCGGCTTCCGACCACGCATTGCCGACGAGCTGGCCGCTCGCGAAGCGATCGAGCCAGGTCTTGCGGTCCGCGCCCGGCGGCGCGTTCAGCCAGTCCTCGACGAACGCGAAATGGCCGCGCAGCGCTTGCGGCAGGTTGGAATCGGCGGCGGCGAGCTCGATCAGCAGGCGAAACAGTTGCGGCAGCGATGCGCCATCGCCGCCGTCGCGCACCGGCAGACGGACCGCGCCGAAGCCGGCTGCCTTCAGCCAGCCGATCGCTTCGTGCGGCAATTCGCGGCGGCGTTCGCGTTCGGCGGTGCCGGCGGCGATGCGCTCGAAGATCGGCCGGAACCGGCTCGCGAGTGCGTCGTAGTCGGTTCCGGTGGACAGTTCGGTGTCTGCGTGCGATGAAGTCATGCGGTGTTCCTCGAAGGGCGGGGCCGTTTGCACCGGGAGGCCAGTATAGGAAGCGCGGCGCGGATGTTCCAATAACGGATTCGCACATCGTTATCGTCGCCGCGCATTACGCCGGCGATGTCGCGCCATCTCGACGATTTGACGTCGATTGCGCTGTTGTTGCGCGAGTCGTCGCACGCCCCCGCGGCGTGCCGTTTGTGATCCGAAGGAATATCGTTCTGCGAATCGCTCGGTTTGCCGGCCCGCGGCGCGCTGCTAGATTGAACGTTTCCGTCCATCAGCAGGAGCGCCCGATGTCAGACACGAGCACCACGGTTCAGGAACGGCCGGCCGACACGCAGCCGCAAGCGGCCCGCGTGATCGCCGACGACGCGCAGGCCATCGCGGCGGCTCACGCGCTGGCGCAACGGCTCGCGGCAGGCGCGGCCGAACGCGATCGGGAGCGCCGGCTGCCGCGCGACGAGATCGAATGGTTCTCGCAGTCGGGGCTGTGGGCGATCACGGTGCCGAAGGCCTACGGCGGCGCGGGCGTGTCGCATGTGACGCTGACGGACGTGGTCAGGATCGTTGCGGCGGCCGATCCGTCGCTCGGGCAGTTGCCGCAGAACCATTTCGGGCTGGTCGACGTGATCACGCTGACCGGCACCGACGCGCAGAAGCGCCACTTCTTCTCGGAGATCCTGAGCGGCAAGCGCTTCGGCAACGGCTTTTCGGAGAAGGGCACGAAGCATGTGCTCGACCTGAAGACGCGCGTGCGGCGCGACGGCGACGACTATGTCGTCGACGGCACCAAGTTCTATTCGACCGGCGCGCTGTTCGCGCACTACGTGCCGGTGCTGGGCCTTGACGACGATCGCCAGGCATGGCTTGCGTACATTCGCCAGCCGACGCCGGGGCTGGCCGTGATCGACGACTGGTCGGGCTTCGGGCAGAGAACCACCGCGAGCGGCACCGTGGTGCTCGACAACGTGCGCGTGCCCGCTTCGCACGTGCTGCCGGCCCAGCGCGTGTCGGATCTGCCGACGCTCAACGGCCCGCTGTCGCAGATCATCCAGGCGGCGATCGATGCCGGCATCGCGAAGGCCGCGCTCGACGATACGCTGGCATTCGTGCGCACACGCACGCGGCCGTGGGTCGACAGCGGGGTCGAGCGGGCAGCCGACGATCCGCTGACGATCCGCGAGATCGGCCATCTGCACATCCAGTTGCATGCGGCCGAAGCGCTGCTCGAACGCGCGGCGCGCGCGCTCGACGAAATCGCGGCGCGGGGCGACGTGACCGAGGACGATGTCGCGCGTGCGTCGGTCGCCGTCGGCGAGGCCAAGGTGCTGACGACCGAAATCGCGCTGCTCGCGAGCGAGAAGCTGTTCGAACTGGCCGGCACGCAGTCGACGCTGGCCGAGCACAATCTCGACCGGCACTGGCGCAACGCGCGCACGCATACGCTGCACGATCCGGTGCGGTGGAAATATCACCTCGTCGGCAACTACTACCTGAACGGCGTGCGCCCCGCGCGGCATGCGTGGAACTGATGCGCACGCGATCCGGTCGATGCGCGCATGGAGCGAAGACTGCGGGCCGGCAGATGACGCGGCGCCGGATGCCTGTCGTGCGGTTGCCTGATGCCTTATCGCCAGGGTGTCACTTCACGCACTCGAGCGCGTACTTCAAGCCCTGCCCGAGCAACCCGCGCCACACGTCCCACGTATGTCCGCCGTCGACGATGCGCAGCTCGGCCGGGTTCTGCGCACGGCGCAGCTGCGTGTACAGCACGCTCGATTCCGCCTGGATCGTCAGGTCGTCGTCGCCGGCCGCGATGAACATCGGCACGCGCCAGCTACGCGCGAAATAGCCGCGCATCAGCGCCGGGTAGTTGAGCTCGTGCCATACGCGCGAGTCGAACTGCCGGTCGCCGAACACGCCGACATAGCGCGCGGCCGAATTGAGCGGCGGCTCGTTCGCATAGATCGCGGGGCTCAGCAGCATCGCGCCGCAGAACAGGCCGGGTTCGAGCAGCGAGAAGCGCAGCGCGCCGAAACCGCCCATCGATACGCCGCCGATTGCGCGGCCCGCGCGCTGGTTCGACACTGCGAAGTGCGCTTCGACTTCGGGCAGCAGGTCGTTGAGGAACGCGCTCTGCATCTTCTCCTTGCGATCGACGTACCAGTCGGTGCCGCCCTGCGGCATCACGATCACGACGGGCGGAATCTCGCGGCGCTCGATCAGCGTGTCGGCGGTGGCCTGCAGCCGGCCCTGCGTGATCCAGTCGTTCGCATTGCCGGCATTGCCGTGCAGCAGGTACATCACCGGGTAGCGCGCGCCTTCCGGGTTGTAGCCGGGCGGCAAGTAGACCGTGTACGACCAGTCGCGCTTCAGCGAGGCCGACCGGAACGTGCGCAGCACGACGCTGCTGCCCGGATTGACCGGCGGTTCCTGGGCGGCCGGCATGACCGGCGCGGCCTGGGTGGCGGGCGGCGATACGGGCGTTACCGTCGGCGCGGCCGGTGTGGCGCGGGCGGTGGCGATGGAGCCGGCGATCAGGGCGACGGCGAACGGAAGGGCGAGTCGGCGCATGGCGAAGCGTTTCAGGAGAGGCGCCGGCTATCGTAGCAGCGGCGCATGACGGCGCGGCGCGTCATCGCCGCGAACGGAACGGCAGCCGCGCGACGAGCGGCCCGTAGAGTTTGGCGACGAGATACAGCAGGCCGATCGCGACGGCATCGGCGGCCAGGCCGAGCGGCACGTCGAGATAGCCTTCGGTCGCCTGGTAAAGCAGCGAATCGACCGCGAGCGAGATGCCGGTGCCCGCGACGAAGCACAGCAGCCCCTGCCGGCCGATCGTGCCGATCCACGGCATCGCGTGCGCGACCTTCTTCATCCAGCCGAGGTGCACGAGCTTGGCCGCGAGCCACGCGATCGCGAGGAAGTTCACGAGCCGCAGCGCGCCGAGGTTCTGCTTGATCGACGGATCGGTCGGGAACGGCTCGATGCGCAGCCGGTAGTACGCGCCGGCTGCGACGATCGCGAGCGAGACGGCCGTCAGCAGCCAGCCCTGCGGCTTGGGTGCGAGCGTCTGGTAAACAGGCTGGCAGCGCGCGATCACGCCGAGCACGAACAGGAACTGCCACGCGAACGGATTGAAGTCCCACGGCGCGCCTTCGACAGTCGGCAGGAAACGCGCAACGTGCGGCGCCGCGTACCACATCGATCCGCTGAACGCGAGCATCAGCCATGGCTGCGTGCGCGTGAGCGGCAGCGCGAGCGGGACGAGCAGCGCGAAGAACGCATACATCGGCAACACCGACGCGAGGTAGGGCTGGCGGCGGAACAGCAGGATGTCGCGCAGCGCGGCGAGCGGCTTGTGGAGCAGGCCGTCGAGGTCGTTGGTCGGCATGTTCGGGCCGTCGATCGCGAACGCGTTCAGCGCGGCCGTGATCAGCAGCATCAGGCCGGCCGTCACGAGGAACGCGCGGTAGATCTCGAATGCGCGCCGGATGAAGCGCTGGCGCGCGGCGGCCTCGTCGTGCCGCTCGGCGAGCGAGTTGTACGCGATCGCGGTCGCGAAGCCGCCGAGGAATACGAATACCTCGGCCGCGTCGCACAGCGCGTACGCGTGCAGCGTCACGCGCGACAGGATGCTGCCGCCGATGTGGTCGACGACGATGACGAGCAGCACGAGGCCGCGGAAGAAATCGAGTTCGGCGTAGCGGCCGGCCCGGGCCGGCGCGGTCATCGGACCGCGTCCCGGCGCGGGCCGCGTGCGCGGCCGGCACATGCCGCGCATGAATCGGGGTGAAGCATGACTTCGTGAAGAAATGGCGAACGGATGCGCATTGTGCCACCGATGCGACGCCTGCCGGGTTTACGCGGATGGCGAGCCGGCCCGCCGCTGCCGATAAGCCCGGTCAGGCTCTGTGCGCAACGGGGCAGTTGGGAGAGCGCAACGCTTTGCGCGCGGTTTCCTTACCCCGATGGACGGACGGTTTGCGACGTGACACCATTTTGTCCTCACGCGGCCGCACGACCGCGTCGTCCGCCCTGCGGGCCACACATAAAACAGACCAAACAATCGCCGGGCGCTTGGCCTGCCCGGCCCTCGGCTCCGGAGAACCGTCATGAAGAAGCACGTCATTTTTGCCGCCGCGCTCGCCGCTTTCGCCGCGCCGGCCTTTGCCCAGAACAGCGTGACGCTGTACGGCCTGATCGACGAGGGCTTCAATTACACGAACAACGTGAACGTCAATGGGGTCGGAAAGACGAATTACCAGCTCGCGAGCGGTTATGCACAGGGCAGCCGCTGGGGCCTGAAGGGCACCGAGGATCTCGGCGGCGGGCTCAAGGCGATCTTCACGCTGGAGAACGGTTTTGACGTGAACAACGGCCGGCTCGGCCAGGGCGGCCGCATGTTCGGCCGCCAGGCGTTCGTCGGGCTGAGCGAGTCGCGTTTCGGCACGCTGACCTTCGGCCGCCAGTACGATTCCGTCGTCGACTATCTCGCGCCGCTGACCGCGAACGGCAACTGGGGCGGCACGCTGTTCTCGCACCCGTTCGACAACGACAACACGGACAATTCGTTCCGCGTCAACAACACGGTCAAGTACGCGAGCGCCGACTGGAACGGCCTGACGTTCGGCGGCACGTACAGCTTCAGCAACAGCACCGGTTTCTCGAACAACCGCCAGTACAGCATCGGCGCGCAGTATTCGCTGGCCGGGCTGCAGGTCGCGGCCGCGTACCTGCAGGCGAACAACCCGGGCGTCGGCAGCGCGGGCGCGATCTCGGCCGACGACGCGAACTTCGTCGCCGACCGCCTGCGCATCTTCGGCGGCGGCGTCAACTACACGTTCGGCCCGGCAACGGTCGGCTTCGTCTACACGAAGACGGACGTGAAGAACCCGGTGTCGACCGTCTACCTGCCGGCGTCGACGTTCGCCGGCCTCGGGCTGACCGCGACGAAGTTCCAGAACTTCGAAATCAACGGCAAGTACCAGCTCACGCCCGATTTCTATCTCGGCGCGCAGTACGTGTACACGGACGGCAAGTTCGATGCCGCGGCCGGTTCGTTCAAGCCGAAGTACCACACGGTCGGCCTGATGGCCGACTACAGCCTGTCGAAGCGCACCGACGTCTATCTGCAGGGCGCGTGGCAGAAGGTCGGCGGCGACAAGACCGGTACGGCGGCCGACGGCGGCTACGTCGTCGGGACGGACGGCCCGTCGTCGTCGTCGAACCAGTTCGCGGTGCGCGCCGCGATCCGCCACAAGTTCTGACCGGGCGGCGGCCGGGGCCGAGCGCCCCGGCGGCGGTCGTCAGTCCGGCTGGCGCGTGCCGCCGAGCGTGGCCGCGAGCCAGTCGACGAAGATCCGCACGCGCGGCGCGAGATGCCGTCCGTGCGGGAACACCACCGACACGGGCAGCGGCTCGGCATGCCATTCCGGCAGCACCTCGACCAGCGAGCCGTCGGCGAGCAGCGGCGCGAGCCCGTCGCGTGGCGCCTGGATCAGCCCGAGGCCCGCGAGACAGCACGCGAGATACGCCTGCGAGCTGTTGACCGACACGATGCTTTGCATCTTCACCGTGTGCAGTTCGCCCGAATCCATGTCCGCATATTCCCAATCCAGTTCGCGGCCCGTGCGGCTCGAGAAATAGCCGACCGCGACGTGGTCGGGCAGCTCGTCCGGCGATCTCGGCGTGCCGTGGCGCGCGAGATACGCGGGCGACGCGCAGTTGATCTGCGCCATCTCGCCGATGCGCCGCGCGACGAGCGACGTGTCGGACAGCACGCCGACCCGCACCGCACAGTCGATGCCGTCGGAGACGAGATCGACGAAGCGGTCGGTCGTGCTGATCGCGACGCGCAGGTCGGGGTAGCGCGCGTGAAAATCCGGCAGCGCCGGGATCACCTGGTTCAGCGCGAAGCGCTCGGGCAGGTCGACACGGATCACGCCGCGCGGCGACGCGCGGGCGTCCTCGAACAGCGATTCCGCATCGTCGAGATCGGCCAGCAACTGCACGCAGCGCTCGTAGTAGGTCGCGCCTTCGGCGGTCAGCGCGACGCGCCGCGTCGTGCGTTGCAGCAGGCGGATATTCAGGTGCCTTTCCAGATACTGGACGGCGTTGCTGACCGTCGGGCGCGGCAGTTGCAGTTGCTCGGCCGCTTTCGTGAAGCTGCCGAGATGGGCGACGCGCGCGAAGATGCGCATTGCTTGCAAATGGTCCATGCGGGGCGGGAGCGTTGGCGGGTGGGAACAGGCTCCATTGTTAATCAGCGTCGAATGGTTTGGTGGAGCGTTTCGCGTTTATCGCGCGCGGCGATGCGCCGACAATCCGGTCCATCCACTCACCACTGGAAGGAAACGGACATGGACACGCGTCGACTGGGCCGCACGGGCCCGCAGGTTTCGGCGATCGCGCTCGGCTGCATGGGGATGTCGGATTTCTACGGGCCGGCCGACCGCGACGAAAGTATCGCGACGCTGCACGCGGCGCTCGACAACGGGATCACGATGTTCGACACCGGCGATTTCTACGGGATGGGCGACAACGAGATGCTGATCCGCGACGCACTGCGCGGCCGGGCACGCGACCAGGTGCTGATCAGCGTGAAGTTCGGCGCGCTGCGCGATCCGGCCGGCGGGTTTGCCGGCTACGACGCGCGGCCCGACGCGATCCGGAACTTCGTCGCGTATTCGCTGAAGCGGCTCGGCACCGACCATATCGACATCTACCGGCCGGCGCGCGTCGATCCGGCGGTGCCGATCGAGGAGACGGTCGGCGCGATCGCCGATCTCGTGAAGGCCGGGTACGTGCGCCACATCGGATTGTCGGAAGCCGGCGCCGACACGATCCGCCGCGCGGCGGCCGTCGCGCCGATCTCCGACCTGCAGATCGAATACTCGCTGCTGTCGCGCGGCATCGAGGCCGGGATCCTGCCTGCGTGCCGCGAGCTCGGCATCGGCGTGACGGCCTACGGCGTGCTGTCGCGCGGGCTGCTCGGCGGGCGCTGGAGCACCGCGCGACAGGGCGAACGCGATTTCCGCGCGGCCAGCCCGCGCTTCCAGGGCGAGAACCTCGCGCATAATCTCGCGCTCGTCGACGCGCTGCGCGCGATCGCCGACGAGAAGGGCAGCAATCCGGCCCAGGTCGCGATCGCGTGGGTACTGTCGCGCGGCGCCGACATCGTGCCGCTGATCGGCGCGCGCAAGCGCACGCAACTGCAGGACGCATTGCGTGCGCCTGAATTGCAACTAACGGTCAATGATCTCGCACGCATCGAAGCGGCGGTTCCCGCCGGGGCGGCTGCCGGCGAGCGCTATCCGGCCGCGCAGATGGCGCACCTCGACAGCGAGCAGGGCCGAGGGCCGGCACACGGCGCGTGAATGGCATGGGCGGCACGCTGGCCGGCCCGTGCGGCGGCCGCCGGGGCGCGCCCCCGCCGGGCGTCCGCTTACGTGCGGTGTCAGCGGCCCGCCCGACAGGCCCTAGCCAGCCTCAGGCAAAACCAGATGGCGGGCGGAGTGGCAGGGGTTCACCATCGGCGCCGTACTCAACCGGACGGAACGCCCTCCATGCAAATTCATACGCTGACGATCATCGTGCTGGTTTTCCTGCTGGCCGGCGCGGTGAAGGGAATGATCGGGCTCGGCCTGCCGACGATCGCGATGGGGCTGCTGACGCTCGCGATGCCGCCGTCGGCCGCGGCCAGCCTGCTGCTCGTGCCGTCGTTCATCACCAATGTGTGGCAGTTGTGGCTCGGCCCGTCGTTCGGGCCGCTGCTGCGCCGGCTGTGGCCGCTGCTCGCCGGTCTCACGATCGGCACGCTGACGGGCGGGCTGCCCGCGCTTGCGGCCGGCAGCACGTGGACGCATGCGGCGCTCGGCGTGGTGCTGATCGCTTACGGACTGTGGGGGCTGGCCGCCGCGCGGCTGCCCGCGCCGGGGCGGCACGAAACCTGGCTGTCGGCCGCGGTCGGCTACCTGACGGGCGTCGTGACGGCCGCGACCGGCGTGTTCGTCGTGCCGGCCGTGCCGTACCTGCAGGCGCTGCGGCTGTCGAAGGACGACCTGATCCAGGCGCTCGGGCTGTCGTTTACCGCATCGACGATCGCGCTCGGCTTGCAGTTGCGCGTGACGGGCGCGCTGCAGACGGTCGATCTCGGCGTGTCGGCGCTCGCACTCGTGCCGGCGCTGGCGGGAATGGCCGGCGGGCAATATGCGCGGCGCGTGATGAGCGAGCAGGCGTTCAGGCGTTGCTTCTTCGTCGGGCTGATTGCGCTGGGTGCGTACATGGCCGCTTCGGGGTGGCTGTGAGCGCGCATCGCCGGGGCGCGTGACGCCCGCCGTCCCGAAGCATCCCGAAGCCGGTTGCTGCTGCCGGCTTCGGGAACCGTCACAGGACGGCGGTTACACCGCTCAGGCCGGATCGGCGTACTTCAGCGTCCACCCGAACGTGCGGGTCGTGCCCGTGCCGAGCGCAAACGGCTTCGTCGTGCACGCGAAGTTCGAATGCAACTGGCCGATCGGCGTCGTCGACAGCGGATTCGTCGTGCCGTTCACCGTGTCGAAGGCGGACAGCGCGCAGTTGTCGAACCCGGACGCCGCATAGCCGGTCGCGGCGCTGTTCGCGTACGCCACCGATACGCCGTCGCCGTTGGCCTGCGTGGACGCGAAGTCCGCGAACGACGTGAAGTCCGTCTCGACCGACAGGTTGCCGGTGAGCGAGCCCGAGCTCAGCGTATCGCTGCGCGCGACCGTACCGTGCGCGAACGTCAGTACCGTATGCACCTGCAGGTCGAGATCGGTCGTATACGCCGCGTTCTTCGACGCGAGACGGAACTTCGCCGTATCGAACGACACGATCACCTGGCCGTTGGCCTGCTGGACGTTCAGGTTCTTGTAGTACGTGACGGGAATGTAGGTTTTCCCGTTGTACGACACCTGCGGCACCAGCAACGCGTAGCCGAGATCGGTCGTGCCGTAGATCAGCTTGTCGGAGAACGGCACCGGGTAGTACGGCGTGAACGAGTTGTAGTCGGGCGCCTGGCTGAGGTTCAGGTTGATCACGCGCCGGCCGTCGCGCACGGTCACCAGCGCCGCGCTGTACGGATGCGCGGCGTCGCCGGGCTGGTTGTACCAGGTGAGCGTGTAGCGCGGCAGCGCGTCGAGCCACGCGTTGTAGTCCGCATCCGCCATCGGCGCCTTGCCGCCGAAGCCGAGCTTGTTCCACCACGCGTTCACGTACAGGTACTGGTGCAGCAGGCTGAAGTTCTCGCCCATCACGCGCGGCTTGCCGCGATACGCGTCGGTCCCGCGGCCCTTGACCCACATGTTCACCGACGACGTCGGCAGCGACGGGTCGTACCAGTAGGTGTCGAAGCGATGCGCGGCCTTGAAGATGAACGCGTACGCGATCTGCTTCTCCTGGTCGGACAGCACGCCGGCGTTGGCCGCGGCCGTCAGCACTTCCATGAACGCGGAATCGCCGTACGGGCCGATCGAGCGGCCGTAGTTGAAGCCCTGGCCGTCGCCGTTCAGTTGCGGGAGGATCAGGTCGACGGACTTGCGCAGATAACCCTTCAGTTCCGGCGTGAGGTTCGCCTCGTTACCCATCTCGAACGTGCGCTCGGTCACTTCGCCGATCAGCAGCGTGCTGTAGCGGTCGAAGCGCGCCTGGTCGGAATAGGTCGTGTGCGTGTTCGACGCTTCGTCCGAGAAACCGCCCGACGAATCCTTGCGGATGTGGTTCGTGAGCGTGTACAGCAGCGCGTCGCGCGCGCCCATCGTCGCGACGGACGGATCGGTCGCCGACGCGAACGACGGGCTGCTCCAGCCGAGCTTCTGCCGCAGCCCGGCGATTCCGTAGGACACCGCATAGTAGTTCTGCGCGGTGTTGAGCGACGCGATGTCGATCGGCGTGCCGGCGGCCGGGCACGTGTCGGTCTTGCCGCTCGCGTCGGGGCCGAACATGTCGCAGAACCTGAGCCGCTGCTGCAGCGTCGCGAGCATCGCGTCGCTGAAGACTTCGTTGAGCATCCCGTGCGCCTTCAGGTTGTTCAGCGCGACGAGGTAGTAGTACTCGCCCCACGACGTATTCGCATACGCGTAGTTGCTGCCCGACTGCGCCATCATCGCGGTCGTGATCGTCTGGTACGTCGCGAGATAGCTCGCGTATTGCGGGTCGCCCTTCGACTTCATGTCGATCAGGATGTCCGACAGGCCGAGCGCGAGCTTGCCGGGCAGGAATTTGTCGCCGGTGTTCGTGTCGAGCACGTGGACCGGCGTGCCGTCGCCGAGATCCATCACCACCTTCGTGAAATCGGGCGATTTCCGGATCAGGTCGAACAGCGCGCGCATCTGGCCCATCATCGTGACGGGAATGTTGGTGCCGGCCGGCACGCTGGTGTCGGGCGCGCCGTAGACGAGCGCCTGCAGCGAGTTCGCCGCCAGCACGGGCGCGGGCGTGGGCGTCGAGGTCGACGGCGGCGCCGATGAAGACGGCGTGTCGGTCACGTCGTTGCCGCCGCAGGCGCTGACGAACAGGACGGAAAGGGCGCTGAGCGCGGCGCCGAGCGCGAATCTGCTGCGCGAATGCATTGTGTCTCCAGTTTGAATAGTAATGAGGGACGGGCGGGTGTGGCCGTTGCCGCGCTCGGTGCCCGTACCTGACCTCCGTCTCGCAACCCTGATCCCTGACGACGGTGGCCCGAATCACAACTCGAGCGGGCAAGCGTTCTCCCTGCGCGGGCCGTGGCCGGCGTCGCGCTGATGCATTGGAAAACGTTTTCCAAATTTAGGCATCGAACGGTGCGATGTCAATGAACTTTCACGCCGAATGCGCCGGTAGAAACCCGAATGGTGGGAATGAAGGAGGCGGCGGAGAGATCGAGATTACGCGCGAATTGCCGAGGATTTTTTCGACATTTGGTGCAGAGCGACACAGGATGCAGGCGGGAATGTGGCAGGCGGGAAGGCAATCTGGCTACGCGTTCCCGATGGGATTTGAGAGAAAACGTTATCCATAAGGATCGAAATGAATCAGGCCCGGCGACGCTAAAGCTGCACCTCGATCGCCGCCTTGTCGATCACCGGCCAGACCTGCCGGTTCAGGCAGGCGACATACGCGCGGTAGCGGGTGGCCAGATCGGTGTCGGCCTTGGGCATGCCTCCGTGTGTCGATGGGGCGACGGGGTGGGTCGAATGTTGCGCGCGTCACCGCGGCGTTGCTTCGCCGGACAGGAACGCGACGAATTCCCGCGTGTACTTCGGCAGCGCATCGAACGACCGCGCGCAGAGCGTCAGCTTCCGGTGGCTCCACGGATCGGCCAGCTCGACGAGCCGCACGTCCATCGTCTGCATCGCACGCTCGGCCGCGTGCCGCGACACGATGCCGATGCCCACGCCGCTTGCGATCACGCGGCAGATCGCATCGAAACTCTTCAGTTGCACGCGATAGCGGATCCGCTTGCCGAGCGCGCGCGCGTGGTCGGCGAGATGCACCTGCAGCGCGCTGCCGTCGGTCAGGCCGATGAAGTCCGCGTCGGCGATCGTGTCGAACGCGACCTTGCCGTGCGACGCGAGCGGATGCGCGGCCGGCACGACGACGATCAGCCAGTCCTCGCGGAACGGCTTCTGTTCGAGCCCGCCGAGCCCGACCGAATCGGCAACGATGCCGACCTCGGCCGTCTTGTTGCGGATCGCATGCACGATTTCCTGGCTCGAACGCTCCTCGACGCTGATCGACAGCTTCGGATGATGCGGCAGGTAATCGGCCAGCGCGTCGGGCAGGTATTCGCTCAGCGACGCCGTGTTGCACAGCAGCCGGATATGGCCGCGCAGCCCCTGTCCGTATTGCTGCAGTTCGCCGCGCATGTGGTCGATCTGCTGCAGCACGGTGCGCGCGTGGTGTTCGAGCGCGCGGCCGGCATCGGTCGCCTGCGCGCCCGACTTGGTCCGGTGCAGCAGCGGCACGCCGAGCTCGTCCTCCATGCCGCGGATGCGTTCGCTCGCGGCCTGCAGCGTGATGTGCGTCCGCTCGGCGCCGCTCGTGATCGTGCCGGCCTCGCAGATGTTCAGGAAGAGCCGCAGGTCGGTCAGGTCGAAGCGCATGATGGGCGGGGAGCGATAGCGTTGGAATGGCCGATAAGTTAGCAGGAACCGGAGCGTCGGTCTCAGGCGCAGCCTGAGGCCCGATTCGCCGGTTCCGCATTTTCGGGGCGCGATCGATGCCCGATCATGGCTGCATCTCGACCGGGGAGCCTGTCATGCAGATCGATTCGTCGTGGGGCGTGTCGTTCAAGATCGCGTTGCACGTGTTGTGCCTGTGTATCGGCATCGCGTGGGCCTGTTCCGAACTCGTCGCATGGTTGCGTTGAGCGTGGCGGTGCGCGCGCGCCGCATGGCTCGCCTGTCGCCGTCACGCGCCTATTGAAACAGATCCGTCATAGTTTCTTGCGACGAAAATTCTTCCGCTTTCGCGCGACAAGACCATCAAGTTTTTCCGGATCGGGCCGTATTACCGGTAGCAAATGCCGGCCGGCGTCCGGTTCGTGATCGTTTGTCATCATTGTTTGCATCCGGTTACACGTCGGCCGTTCCGTTTTTGAGATGCTTGAAAGATTGTCAAACCGGAGTCGGATCGTCCATGGAAACGCGCGAGATTCACCGCAAGGCGGCATGGCTGCCGGGCCTGGCCGCCGTGCTCGTCATGGCCGGTTGTGCAAGCACGCAGTCCGTTCCGCCGAGCGACACGCTGGCGGGGCAGTCGTCGCCGGCGAGCCAGCCCGCTGCTGCGCCGTCGGCCGTCACACCGCCGCCGGCACCGATTCTCGTCGCGCAAAAGTACGTCGTGAAGCGCGGCGACACGCTGACGGGCATCGCGTCCGCGAACGACTGCAGCATTGCCGACCTGCGCATCTGGAACAAGCTGGACGCGAACAGCAGGCTGCGGATGGGGCAGGTACTGCGCATCGTCAGGCAGCAACCGCTGCCGCCGTCGGGCGCGGCCGGCACGCAGGCTGCCGCACCGGCCGTCGCGAGCGATGCGGCGGCGGGTAGTCAGGCAGCCGCGCAGGCCACGGCGTCGTCGGCAAGCGACCGTCAGGTCGTCAAGGAAACGAAGCGGCATGCGGGCGGCGTCGCGCTCAAGTGGCCCGCACGCGGCAAGATCGTCGACGCGTTCCGGCCGGGCCAGAACCGCGGCATCCAGATCGCCGGCCGGCCGGGCGACCCGGTTCGGGCGGCGGCCGACGGTCGCGTGATGTACGCGGGCACCGGCCTGAACGATTACGGCAGTTTGATCATCGTCCAGCACAACGCGGATTTCCTGACTGCCTATGCGCACAACCGCAAGCTGCTCGTGAAGACCGGCGACATCGTGCGCCAGGGCGACGCGATCGCGGAGATGGGCGACCTCGACAACTCGCGCGTCGCGCTGCTGTTCGAGGTGCGGCGCGACGGCAAGCCGGTGAATCCGATGCCGTACCTGCCTTCGTCGCAAGGGTGAAGCGCGACCGTTCCGCTGGAACGCGGCGGCGGTCGCTGCTAGGCTAGGGTCTGTTTGCGAGTCCCGCGCTTCGCGCGGGGCCGACGGGCGTCTTTCGGGGATGCGCGGCGGATGCCGTCGCGGGCCGGCCGTCGGCGTGAACGGGCGTGCATCGTCGATGCGCGCCCGCGTTGCTTCGTGCCCTCGTTTCCGACAGAACACTACTCATCCATGGACCACTCTCCGACACGCCGCTCGCTGTTGCTTGCCGCCGTTGCCGCGCCGTTCGTCGCCGCGTGCACGTCCGCACCGGTTGCCGACCAGGGCCGTGCCCACGCCGCGCAAGCCGAACTCGCCGCACTCGAGAAAGCGTCGAACGGCCGGCTCGGCGTCGCCGCGTTCGATACGTCGAACGGCGTGCGCATCGCCCACCACGCGCGCGAGCGCTTCCCGCTGTGCGGCACGTATGCGGTCGTCGCGGCCGCCGCGATACTCGCGCGCGGCTCGCTCGACGCGTCGCTGCTGCCGCGCCGCATCCTGTATCGCCGCTATGAAGTCGTGTCGGGCTCGCCGATCACGGAAAGCCACGTCGACACGGGCATGACGATCGCGCAGCTTTGCGAGGCGATGCTGCAGTCGGGAGACAAGGGTGCGGGCAACCTGCTGATGGGCGTGCTCGGCGGCCCGCAGGCCGTCACGTCGTTCGCGCACGGGAGCGGCGACACGACGTTCCGCCTCGATCGCTGGGAACCCGAACTGAACCAGGCCGCGCCGGGCGACGAACGCGACACGTCGACGCCGGTCGCGATGGTCGACACGCTGCAGCGGCTGCTGCTCGGCGACACGCTGCACGAACCGCAGCGCACGCAACTGACGGAATGGATGGTCGGCGGTGCGCGCGGCGCGACCGGCATCGCGGCGGGCGTGCCGCCCGGCTGGCGCGTTGCCGACAAGGCCGGCACCGGCGGGTACGGCACGACGACCGATGTCGCGGTGCTGTGGCCGCCGTCGCGCGCGCCGATCGTGATGGCCGTGTCGTTCACGCAGCCGCAGGCCGACGCGGCGGCCCGCGCGGACGTCGTCGCGTCGGCGGCGCGCATCGCGGCGGGCGCGTTCACCGCGACGGCCTGAGCGTCGCGCGCCTCGCGCAAAGCCGGCGTTTGGCTTATCGTGTCGGTCAGCGTGCGCCGGCGTCGGCGCGCGGTCCTTCCGTTTCATGTGCCTCGTCATGCGCCGACTTCCGCCCCTGCACGCGCTGCAGATCTTCTCGACGGTGGCTCGCCACCGCAGCTTCACGCGCGCGGCCGAGCAGCTCTGCATCACGCAGGGCGCGGTGAGCCGGCAGATCCAGACGCTCGAGGCGCACTACGGCTTTCCGCTGTTCAAGCGCCATGCGAAGGGCCTCACGCTGACGGCGGAGGGCGAGCAGTTGCTGCCGGTCGTCAACGAGAGCTTCGCGCGGATCGAGGACATCTCGATGAAGCTCACGCGGCAGCGCACCGATCTCGCGCTGAAGGTGCCGACCTGCGTGATGCGCTGGATGCTGCCGCGCATCATGCGCTTCCAGGGCGAGCATCCCGATCTCCATGTGCAGATCACGACCGCGTGGCAGCACGTCGTCGATTTCTCGACCGAGCCGTTCGACGCGGCGATCGTCTACGGCACGTCGCCCGGCGCGGGCGTATTCGCGCTGCCGCTGTTCGACGAACGGCTGACGCCGGTATGCGCACCGGAACTGCGGCAGGCATCGCCGCTCGACGCGGTCGGCGATCTCGCGCGCCATACGCTGCTGCATCCGACCCGCGACCATCGCGACTGGCGTGCCTGGCTCGATCATGCGGGCGAGCGCGGCGTCGATCCCGCGCGCGGGCCGACGTTCGACACGCTCGATCTCGCGACGAACGCGGCGATGCAGGGCTTCGGCGTCGCGATCGGCGACGTGACGCTCGTCGACGACGACGTCAGCGCGCGCCGGCTCGAACGGCCGTTCGACATCGTGCTCGAGACGGGCGCGCGCTACTTCTTCGTCTATCCCGAGAACATCGGCAGCCAGCAGAAGATCCGCGCGTTCAGCGACTGGATCGCGCGCCATCGCGACTGACGCGCGGCCGCGCCGGACCCGCCGCGCGCCGCGCGGGCAGCCGGTGTTACTGGTACGTCACGACGGCGATCATCGGCGCGAGATGGTTGCCCGGACGGTTCGGTAAAACGATTGCGCGCGAAGCCTGAGTAAAGGTCGTGGTCTTGACGGCCTGCTGGCTCGCCGCGTCGATGAACGCGATCTGGCCGGTCGCCGGCCGCGGGCAGTCGGCGCGCACATGCGCATGCGCGGCGTCGGCCGTATCGAGCGCGAACGAGCAGGGTGGCTCGACGATCATGCCGGAAAAGTAAATGATGCCGGACGCGCCGGCGGCAAAGGACGAGGACGTGGCCAGAAGCGAGGCAGCCAGGGCGAACGAGGCGGCGAACAGGCGATGCTTCATGACAGGCTCCAGAGAGGAAGCGCGTCGCAGCGGGCCGCTCGAATGGCAGTCCGTCAACGCTGCGGTGCTGTATGCGTAAACGGCAAAACCATCGGACCTCTTGAATGAAAAAGCGGAAATGACGGGAATAAGCAAACAGCGCCGTATTCCTTCAATCAATTTATCTCAAATTTGAGCGGCCGCAAGCTCGGGTAATGCCGGTGTAGTAAACCAGAGGGGCGGCCGCCGGCGGCCGCCGGCGGATGCCGGTTGTTGCGGGTGAATCGTTGCGGAGTCAACGAGTCGGTCGTGCCGCGAATCGTCGTTCGCCAAAAGAAAACGGCCGCTCGTGATGACGAGCGGCCGTTTTGCGTGGTGCGGTGGTGTGGTGTGGCGGTACGATCAGGCCATGCGCTTGCGCACCGCGCCGACGACTATCAGCAGCACGATCGCGCCGATGATCGACGCGATCCAGCCCGCGCCCTGGCCCGGCGCATACCAGCCGGCGACGCGGCCGACATAGCCGGCGACCAGCGAGCCGACGACGCCGAGCACGATGGTCATCAGGATGCCCATCTTGTCGTCGCCGGGCTTGAGCGCGCGGGCGAGGAGGCCGACGATGAGCCCGACGACCAGGGTTTCGATGAATTGCAGCATGAACGCCTCCCTATTGCTGTTGATCTGTTGACGAAAGGAAATTGACCCGTGCGGCGCACAAGGGTTCCATGCGGCGGCAAGCCGTCGCGTGGCGTGGCGAGTATCGCATGGCGGCGCGACGTGCAGATGTCACGCGGCCGGCGCGCCCGGCACCGGCTCCAGGCGGCGGTAGCCTTCGGTCGCCTGCAGCAGCGTGCGCGTGTAGTCGCGCGCGACCTGCCCGGCGCGAACGTCCTCGACCCGAAGCTGCTCGACGATCTCGCCATGCTGCATCACGGCGACGCGCTGGCACAGGAAGCCGATCACCGCGAGGTTGTGGCTGACGAGGATCATCGTCAGGTTGCGCTCGCGATGCAGGCGGCGCAGCAGGTTCAGGATCTCGGCCTGCACGGATACGTCGAGCGCGGACGTCGGCTCGTCGAGCAGCAGCACGCGCGGCTCGACGATCAGCGCCCGCGCGATCGCGACGCGCTGCCGCTGGCCGCCCGACAACTGGTGCGGATAGCGGAAGCGGAACGTGGGGCCGAGGCCAACCTCGGCCAGCGCGCGGGCGATCCGCGCGTCGGCGTCGCCGATCGCGTGGATCGACAGCGGTTCGCGCAGCGTCTGGTCGACCGTGAAGCGCGGATGCAGCGACGCGTACGGATCCTGGAACACCATCTGCACGTGACGGCGGAACGCACGGTCGGGCGTGCCGCCGACCGTCCGGCCGTCGATCGACAGGCTGCCGGACGCGAGCGGCACGAGGCCCGTCAGCGCGCGCAGCAGCGTCGACTTGCCGGAGCCCGATTCGCCGACGAGCCCGAACACCTCGCCGTCGCGCACCGAGAAGCTCGCGTCGCGCACGGCGTCGACGTGACCCGTGCGGGTCGGGAAACGGATCGATGCGTGATCGACGTCGATCATCGTGCAGCCTCCTGGCGATCGGCGGGGGTGGACGCAGGCGGCGCGGGATCGAGCCAGGCCGGATCGCGCCGCAGCACCGGCAGTTCGTCCGGCGGGTTCGCGAGCGGCGGGTTCGCCGCGAGCAGCCCGCGCGTGTACGGATGCGTCGCGTTGCGCAGGTCGCGCGCGGCGCAGGTTTCGACTACGCGGCCCGCATACATCACCGCGACGCGATCGCAGAACGACATCACCAGCGGCAGGTCGTGGCTGATGAACATCAGGCCGGTGCCGTACCGCGCGATCATCGCGTCGAGCACCGCGAGCACCTGCATCGAGACCGCGACGTCGAGCGCGGACGTCGGTTCGTCGGCGATCAGCAGGCGCGGGCCGGTCGATACCATCATCGCGATCATCACGCGCTGGCCCATGCCGCCCGACAGCTCGTGCGGATACGCATCGGCGACGCGCGCCGGGTCGCGGATCTGCACGGCCGCGAGTGCGTCGACGATCCGTTCGCGCAGCGCGCGGCCGCGCAACCCGGGCTCGTGCAGCCGGAACGCTTCGCCCATCTGCTTCGCGACCGTCATCACCGGGTTCAGCGAATACTTCGGGTCCTGCAGGATCATGCCCATCTGGCTGCCGCACAGCCGCCGGCGTTCGCGCGGCGACATCGCGAGCAGGTCGTGCCCGGCGAAGCGCATCGTGCGCGCCGACCAGCGCGCGGCGTCAGGCAGCAGGCCGAGCAGCGCGCGGCCCGTCAGCGACTTGCCGGAACCCGATTCGCCGACGATGCCGAGCCGTTCGCCGGGCGCGAGCGTCAGCGACAGGTCGCGCACGGCATCGGACACGACGCCGTCGTGCCCGCGAAAGCCGATCTTCAGCCCGTCGATCTCGCAGAGCGGCGCGGGCGTGGTGGCGGAATTGATCGGCATGTCACGCTCCATGGCGGGGATCGAAGACGTCGCGCAGCCCGTCGCCGAGCAGGTTGAACGCGAGGCTCACGAGCAGGATCGCGATGCCGGGCAGCGTCGCGACCCACCACGCGTCGAGCAGCACGTTGCGGCCCGACGCGACCATGAAGCCCCACTCGGGGCTCGGCGGCTGCGCGCCGAGGCCGAGGAAGCCGAGGCCCGCGACGGTCAGGATGATGCCTGCCATGTCGAGCGTCGCGCGCACGATCACCGACGACATGCACAGCGGCACGATGTAGCGCAGCAGGATGCGCGGGCCCGACGCGCCTTGCAAGCGCGCGGCATGGATGTAGTCGGCCTGCGCGATGCGGATCGTCTCCGCGCGCGCGAGCCGCGCATACGCGGGCCATGCGGTGATCGAGATCGCGACCACCGCGTTGATCACGCCGGGCCCGAGCGCGGCCGCGAATGCGAGCGCGAGCACGATCTTCGGGAACGCGAGCGCGACGTCGGTGATGCGCATCAGCACGCTGTCGACGAAGCCGCCGCAATAGCCGGCCGTCGTGCCGATCAGCAGGCCGATCGGCACGACGATCACGACGACGAGCAGCGCGATGCCGAGCGTAAGGCGCGAGCCGTCGATCAGCCGCGAGAGGATGTCGCGGCCGAGCTGGTCGGTGCCGAACCAGTGCGACGGCGAGCCGGGCGGCAGCAGGCGGTCGGACAGCACCTGGCGCAGCGGATCGTGCGGCATGATCAGCGGGCCGACGATCGCGACGACGATCAGCGCGACGAGGATCGCGAGCCCGAACAGGTTGAGCGGATTCGTGGCGAAACGGCGCCAGCGCCGGTACGCGAGGCCGAGCGCGGCCTGCGAGCGCGACGCGGGCGCATCGGACAGCAGCCACGCGCGCAGTGGGAGGTGCTCGGCGTTCATGATCGGACGACCTTCGGCATGGACGATGAAAGAAGCGGGTGGGAGGTGGTCATGTCGGGGCGGCCCTCAGCGCGCACGCGGATCGAACACGCGGTATAGCGCGTCGGTCAGCAGGTTGACGGTGATGAACATCGCGCCGATCACGAGCGTCGCGCCGAGCACCGCGTTCATGTCGGCGTTCAGCAGCGCGCCGGTCAGGTACGAGCCGAGCCCCGGCCACGCGAACACGATCTCGGTCAGCACCGAGCCTTCGAGCAGGTTGCTGTACGTGAGCGCGATCACGGTCAAGAGCGGCACCGCGATGTTGCCGAACGCATGCCGCCAGATCACGCGGCGCTCGGACAAGCCCTTCGCGCGTGCGGTGACGATGTATTCCTGGCTCAACTGGTCGAGCATGAACGAGCGCGTCATGCGGCTGAGATACGCGACCGAGTAGTAGCCGAGGATCGCGGCCGGCAGCGCGATATGCGACACCGCGTTGCGGAACACGTCCCACTCGCCCGCGAGCGCCGCGTCGATCAGCAGGCTGCCGGTGCGCGGATCGACCATCCCGTCGTACACGGGATCGAGCCGGCCGGGCCCGCCGACCCAGTGCAGCCGCGCGTAGAACAGCAGCAACCCCATCAGCCCGAGCCAGAACACCGGCACCGAATTGCCGATCAGCCCGACGAAGCGCGCGATGTGATCGATCGGCCGGTTGTGCTTCACGGCGGCCGCGACGCCGAGCGGCACGCCGATCGCGATGCCGATCAGCGTCGCGATCGTCGCCAGTTCGAGCGTGGCCGGGAACACGCGCTTGATGTCGTCGAGCACGGGGTTCGCCGTCAGCAGCGACACGCCGAGATTGCCGTGCAGCACGTCGCGCGCGTAGATCAGGAATTGCGTGACGAGCGGCTTGTCGAGCCCGAGCGCGATGCGTTCGGCCGCGTACGCGTCGGCCGACGCGCGATCGCCGAGGATCGCGAGCACGGGATCGATCGGCACCTTGCGGCCGATCACGAAGGTCAGCGCGAGCAGCCCCGCGAACGTGACGGCGAGCGTGAGCGCCCAGCGCAGCACGCGCAGTGCCCAGCGCACGGCCGGGCGCCGCGCGGGCAGCGTGCGCAGTGCTTCGAGGGAGGAGGCGGGAGTCGACATGCGGCGAATCTTATTGCTTCTTCAGGTTACGGTACGACACGAGATCGTTGATCGGGCCGACTTCGAGCCCGCTCACGCCGGGCCGCGTCGCGACCTGCGCGACTTTTTCGAACATGATCACGAACGGCGAGTGCGCGAGGACTTCCTTCTGCATCGCCTGGTAGCGCTGCGCGCGTTTCGCGGCGGTCGGTTCGGCGAGCGCGGTGTCGGTTTCCTTCGTGAGCTGCGGGATGTCCCAGCTGTTGCGCCAGGCCAGCATTTTATAGCTCGACTTGTCGGAGTTGTCCGGATTCCACGCGAAACCCTGCGCGTTGCTGTGCGGGTCGATGTAATCGGCCGACCATTCGCCGATGTAGATGTCGTGCTGGCGCGCGCGGTATTTCGCGAGCGTCTGCTTGTTGTCGCCGGGGATCAGCTGCACCTTGATGCCGGCCTGCGCGAAGTTCGCCTGCACGGCCTGCGCGATCTCCGTGTACGGGTAGTCGTTGCGCACGTCCATCGTCACCGAAAAGCCGTCGGGCACGCCGGCCTTCGCGAGCAGCGCCTTCGCCTTCGCGACGTCGAGCTTGTACGGATTCGTGTTCAGCGTGCCGAGGAAGCCTTCGGGCAGGAAGGCCTGGTGCACCTTGTAAGTTGTCTTCACGACATTGCCCTGGATGCCGGCATAGTCGACGAGCCACTTCAGCGCTTCCTGCACGTCGGGCTTCGCAAGCGTCGGGTTCTTCGTGTTCAGGCCGAGATACAGCAGCGTCGCCTGTGGCGATGCCGCGACCTTCGCCTTGCCGGATTTCACGACCGACGCCAGATCGTCGGGGCTCAGGTCGCGCGCGGCGTCGACGTCGCCGTTCTCCAGCAGCAGGCGCTGGCTCGCGGCTTCGTGCACATGGCGCAGCACGATGCGCTTCATCGCGAGCGGCAGCCGGTAGCCGTCGAAGCGCTGCAGCACGATGCTGTCGCCGGCGGCCCACTTGACCAGCCTGTACGCGCCGGAGCCGGCCTCGTTGGTCTTCAGCCACGCATTGCCGAAGTCGTTGCCTTGCTGGTGCGACAGCAGCAGCTTCTTGTCCAGCACCGACGCGGGCCACGAGCCGAGCACGTTCAGCACGAAGGTGGGTGCGTACTTGTGGTCGGTCGTGACCGACACGGTCAGGTCGTCGAGCTTCTTCACGTTCGCCACGACGTTCGCCTTCGTGAGGCCGATGCCGGTCAGCACGGCGGCCGGGCCCTTGTCGAGCAGCACCGCGCGCTGGATCGACCACGCGACGTCGTCGGCCGTCAGCGGGTTGCCCGAATGGAACTTGAGGCCGGCGCGCAGCTTGAACGTATAGGTCAGCCCGTCGGTGCTCACCGTCCACGACTGCGCGACATCGCCGTTGAATTTCGACGGATCGCGCAGGTCGACGCGCACGAGCCGGTCGTACGTGTTCGCGACGTATTCCTCCGGCACCAGCTCGTAGATCTCGCCCGGGTCGAGCGTCGTGAATTCGTCGAGCAGCGTGGCCATCACGAACAGGTCCTTCGGCGTCTCCGCGTGCGCGGCGCAAAGCGGAACGGCGGCGAGCACGGACGCGGCGGCCAGCGCCGCGACAATCCGGGATGTCAGGGGTTTCATGTGCGCTCCATCGTGAGGTGAACGTGCAAAAAGTGAACGTAAAACGGCAACGGGACATGCATCACATCAGGCGCCACGGGCCGCTCGCCGCGTTGTCGATCTGCGGCAACGCGCGCGAGCCGGGCAGTTCGTAGTGCCACCATTCGCTGTCGATGTGCGCGAAGCCGGCCGCGTGCATCACGCCGAGCAGCAGCAGGCGGTTGCGTTGCACGGCGTCGGGCAGCCCCGCGTGGAAGTGGCCGGACGCGGCGACCATCTCGTCGAAGCCCGTGCCCATGTCGAGCGGCTCGCCGTTCGCGCCGACGAGCGTCAGGTCGAGCGCGGTGCCGCGGCTGTGATTCGAGCCGCGGCCGAGATCGGCGACGAAGTTCGGATCGGACAGGAAATCCCACAGCACCTGCTGCGCCTGCGGCGGCCGGTACGCGTCGTAGATGCGCAGCGTGAAGCCGGCCTGCGCGGCGACGTCCACCGCGCGGCGCAGCGCGGCCTCGGCCGGCTCCAGCAGCAGGCAGTGCGCGCGGCGGTAGATCGGCTTGCCGGTCAGGTTGCGGTCGGTCGCGTAGACGAGATCGAGGTCGACGCGATGCGTGGCGGGTGTGATTTCGACGAGGCGGTGGTCGTTCATCGGCGGTTCAGGTTCGCTCGGGCTCGCTCAGGATTCGAATTGGTCGAACGTGTGCTGCAGTTCGCGGTTGCGCGCGACGCGCCGGTCGATCGCGGGGCCGAGGCGGTCGACGACGGCCGTGATCAGCAGGTTGAACAGGCAGGTGAGCGGCGCGAGCGAATCCCAGAACTGGCCGACGTCGGTCTTCACCTGCAGCAGGTCGGCCGGCCATTCGCGCGCCCACGGGCACGAGAGATCGGTGACCAGCGCGAACGGCTGCCCGCGCTCGGCGGCCGCCTGGCAATAGCGGCGCGCGCTGCGCGAATACGCGCGCGTGTCGGTGACGATGCAGTACGGCCGCTCGAATTCGGAGTTCAGCGAATCGACATACGAGCCCGACTGGCCGTCGGAATAGAACACGCGCGGGCGCAGGTATTCGAGGTAGCTGCTGAACGCGTTGCTGATTCCGCGCGTCGACTGGATGCCGAGGATGAACACGGCATCGGCATGCGCGACGCGGTCGGCGACCTGCGCGAACACGGGGCCTTCGGCGAGCCGGTACACGTGGCGGATCGCATCGAGCTCGCGTTCGAGCGACGACACGAGCGTGCCGTCGCGGGCGCTGCCGTTGCCTTCGGCCGGTTGCGTGCCGGCGACGCGGCGGTATTCGTCGAGCCGGTCGGTGATCATCCACGGGCGATCGCCGCCGCCGCGCAGCTCGCGTTTCAGGTCGTCGAGATTGCGGTAGCCGACGCTGCGCAGGAAGCGCCCGACCGAGATGCCGCTCGTGCCGGCCTGCTGCGCGATCTGGTCGGCCGTCTCGAGCCCGAGCCGGTCGAGGTTCGCAAGCATGTAGCTCGCGATGCGCTTCGCGGTCGGCGTCAGCTCGGCATAGCGGGATTCGACGGCAAGGGCGAATGCGCAGGTCATCGGCTGTTAGATCGTTGTCGTCTGATGATCGAATGTCATCCATCTAACAAAGCCAAAATCATTCGCGCCAGCGGATAAAAACTATGGTGTGAGGATAGGTGATAGGGTCGAAAACGCGTTCGTGGACCGGGTGGTGGTGTGCAAGGAAGCGCTTCATGTCTGTCAGGCATATTTTGCGTTTATGCCTGTGAGGAATAATTTGCGTTTATCCGTGTCGTTGCGTGTCTCGATCTCCTCTCGTCGCCATTCGAGGCATCACGACCGGGCGCGGTCGCATTTCCGCATTCACCGGACCTGATCCACTCGCCGGCATCTGCCTCAACGCGGCACCTCGCTGCACCGCAATAATTACAAAATTAAAGTCGATCAGATTAAGTCATTAATTCAGGTTAATAATTCATTTAATTTTTGCGAAGTTTTGGATTTAACTTGCGTCACGGGATGTTCGATTTTCGATAATCCGAAAAGCGGCAAGTATTCCGTAATTGGAATTCGCTCAATCGCAAGAATGAAGAGGAAATCATGACGAATCTTTCTCGACGCAAGATGCTGGCGGGTACGGCCGGCGCCATTGCCGCCGCGGGCATTGCCGTATCGGCCAAGGCCGCCTCGTTCGGCAATCCGGACAGTCCGCCGGAAGGCGCGGTGAATGCGCACAACCGCCAGAGCCTGACCGACCCCGGCCCGAAAAATCCGGCAATCGCCAACCAGTTTCCGTCTTTTCAGGATCCGCCGGCCACCGATATCAACGGGATGCCATTATTCTGGGCGTCTTTCAATAATGCCCATAAACGCATTCAAAATGGCGGGTGGGCGCGCGAAGTCACGCAGGACGATTTTGCGATTTCGGAAACCATTTCCGGTGTCAACATGCGCCTGACGCGCGGCGGCATTCGCGAGATGCACTGGCACCAGCAGGCCGAGTGGGCGATCATGCTCGACGGCCGCTGCCGGATCACGGTGCTCGACGGACTGGGGCGGCCGTCGGTGCAGGACGTGAAAACCGGCGATCTGTGGTATTTCCCGCCCGGCCTGCCGCATTCGCTGCAGGGCCTCGGCACCGATGGCGCCGAATTCCTGCTCGCGTTCGATAACGGCCGTGCGTCGGAATTCAATACGCTGCTGCTGACCGACTGGGTCGCGCATACACCGCCCGATGTGCTCGCGCTGAACTTCGGCGTGCCCGCCGATGTGTTCAGGAACATCCCGATCGACAACCTGTGGATCTTCCAGGGCGACGAACCCGGCCCGCTCGCGGATGCCCAGCGCGCGTCGGCTTCGTCGGCCGGTGCGCCGCCGCATCCGTTCATCTTCCCGCTCGGCGACATGAAGCCGGTCAGGAAGACGCGCGGCGGCGAAGTGCGGATCGCGGACAGCACCAACTTCAACGTGTCGACGACCGTCGCGGCGGCGCTCGTCACCGTGCATCCGGGCGGCATGCGCGAGCTGCACTGGCACCCGAACGCGGACGAATGGCAGTACTACCTGCAGGGCGACGCGCGAATGACCGTGTTCGACACGGGGCCGAAGGCGCAGACGGCCGACTTCCGCGCGGGCGACGTCGGCTACGTGAAGAAGAGCCTCGGACACTACGTGCAGAACACCGGCAACACCGACCTGGTGTTCCTCGAGATCTTCAAGACCGACCGCTACGCCGAGGTGTCGCTGTCCGACTGGCTCGCGCACACGCCGCCGAAGCTCGTCGAAGCGCACCTGAACGTCGCGCCGGACGTGATCGCGCAGTTTCCGCGCAACCGTCCCGACGTCGTGCCGCTGTAACGCGGCCGTCATCCTGCCGTGGCCGGCACGCGGCAGGCCGGCCGCGGCGCCCGCTTCCGGGCAAGCTTTCCTCATCCGAACGGAACACGACACGACATGATTCCCGTCACGAGTAAATCCGCCGGCGGCCTCGCGCTGCCGGGCCCGTCTCCCGAGCGCGCCGACGGCGCGGCGCGGGCCGCGCTGGAAGGGCGCCGCACCGGCGTCGCCGCGCTGCTGCCGTTCGTCGGCCCGGCCGTGATCGCGTCGATCGGATATATGGACCCCGGCAACTTCGCGACCAACATCCAGGCCGGCGCCGCGTACGGCTATCGGCTGCTGTGGGTCGTGCTGGCCGCGAACGCGATCGCGATGCTGTTCCAGGCGATGTCGGCGAAGCTCGGCATCGTGACCGGCCGCAATCTCGCGGAGCTGTGCCGCGACCGTTTCCCCGCGCCGGTCGTGTGGGTCATGTGGGCCGCATCCGAGATCGCCGCAATGGCGACCGATCTCGCCGAATTCCTCGGCGGCGCGCTCGCATTCGGGCTGTTGTGCCACCTGTCGCTGTTCGCGGGAATGATCGCGACGGCGTGCGCGACCTGCGCGATCCTCGCGCTCGAAAAGCGCGGCTTCCGGCCGCTGGAAGCCGCGATCGCGGCGCTGGTCGGCGTGATCGGCGCGTGTTATCTCGGCGAACTGCTGATCGCGCCGCAGGACTGGCACGCGGCCGCGTTCCACCTGGTCGTCCCGCAGATTCCGGATCATGCGGCGCTGACGATCGCGGTCGGGATCATCGGCGCGACGATCATGCCGCACACGCTGTATCTGCATTCGGGCCTTACGCAGGATCGCACTGCGCCGCGCGACGATGCGCAGCGGCGGCGGCTCGTGCGTTTCTCGAACCGCGAGGTCGTCGTCGCGCTCGGGCTGGCCGGGTTCGTGAATCTCGCGATGGTGATGATGGCATCGTCGGCGTTCCACCGGAACGCGCCGGGCATGACCGACATCGGCGACGCGTATCACACGCTGATCCCGGTGCTCGGGCCGGCGGCCGGTGCGCTGTTTCTCGTCGCGCTGCTGACGTCCGGCGTGTCGAGTTCGGTGGTCGGCACGATGGCCGGGCAGGTCGTGATGCAGGGTTTCATCCGCCGTCGCATGTCGATATGGGTAAGGCGCGCGGTGACGATCGCGCCCGCGTTCGCGGTGGTCGCGCTCGGCTGCGACGTCACGCGCGCGATGGTGGCGAGCCAGGTCGTGCTGAGTTTCGTGCTGCCGATGCCGATGATCGCGCTGCTGATGCTGTCGGCGCGCAAGGACGTGATGGGCGCCTACGCGATGCGGATGCCGTTGCGGATCGTCGCCGGCGCGGCGACGATCGTGATCGTCGGGTTGAATGCGTATCTGGTGTGGGCGGCCTTCAATTGAACGGCAGCGGTGCGTGGCGACCGCAGGGGCGCCGCCTACTGCTGCATGTCCGGCGCTTCGCGAAGCCGCCAGATCGCGTTGCACTGCTGGCCGCCGAGGCTCGTCGAGCGCAGCGTGATGACGGTGCCGGCCGCGACCTGATACCAGAAATGCGCCATCAGCTCGGTGCCTTTGCGCTGCGCGTGCCCGTCGATCAGCACGTCGCACCGCAGCGGCGACGGCGAGCCGGACGGGTGCGTGATGTAGATGTTCAGGCGCGCAATGTCGCGTGTCGCGGTGAACACGATTTCGTGGTTTCCGCTGCCGACGAGCATCGTGCCGCCCGGTTCGTCGATGGCCTGGAGGTAGGCGCCCGGGCTGCCTTCGATCGCCGCGGCCGACACGGTCAACCCGGCCGATCGCACGTAGTCCGTCGCCGCGATGCGTGCGGCAATGGCATCGGACTGCGCCGGCGTGCCGTCCGACAGCGCGAATGGCGCACCGTCGCGCAGCGCGGCATCGACGTGGTTTGCGTAGTAGCGCCACCGGTCGATGAAGCGGATATCGCCGGTCATGTGCAGCGCGCGGATCGGCTCGCCCTGATACCGGAGCGTCGTGCTGCCGTCACTTGCATCGAACGATTCGTGAATGCCGTACTTGCTGACGAAGTTCTGGACCGGATCGAGCAGCGCCGTTTCGCCCTGTGCGCTCCACAGGTGCAGGAACGTCGTATCGATGCCGAAGCATTCCTGGAAATCGGTGCCGATGCGGACGATGCAGTCGCGCAGGTGATTCGCGTAGCGCGCCCATGCGTCGGCCGTTCCGGCAACGAGCCCGGCCTGCAGCGCGTTGCCGTGGCGGGCAGTGACTTCGTCGACGACGAGGCGCCAGTGATGGTCGCGCCGCTCGCCGATCAGCGGTGCGACGATGAACGTGCAGAACAGCGGGTCGGGACACACGTGGATCCGGTCGTCGCCGATCTGCGAGAACAGGTCGAAGCGCGGCGCACAGAACCAGATGTCGGCGTCGTACAGCGCGAGCTTGCGGATCTGCGGGTTGCGGGCGCAGTAGTCGGCGGCCTCGATGAAACGGCCGACCGGCAGCGCATACGCGCTCGACGCGTCGATCACGTCGACCGACTGGCTCGCGAGGATCTGCCGCTTGCGTTCGGACAGCCCGTAGCCGATCACCGCGATCCGCCCGTCGTAGCCGGTGTGCCGCAGCGACAGCAGGAACGGCACGAGCATTTCGTACCATGCGCGGTTGTTGTCGTTGATCGCCACGCAGACCGCGTGCTCGCTCGGAGGCATGTTCTCTTCCCGTTGCGCGCACCCGGGCGTGCGCGTCCTGTTCTCGTTGTTGAGTCGAATTCGGTGGCTTTCATCACCGCCGGGCGCGGCCGGCCCCGTGGCGTCGGCCATTGTAGATCGCCGGCGTCGCACGGCATAGCGCCGGCGCGGCGGACTGCGGCGATTACCCGCGCGCCGGCATGGCCGGCCGCGCGGGCAGCCGCGATTACTTCGCGAGCGTCCGGTATGACACGAGGTCGTTGATCGGCCCGATTTCCGGCCCGGTCGCACCGGGGCGCGTCGCGACCTGCACGACCTTCTCGAACATGATGATGAACGGCGAGTTCGCGAGCACGGCCTTCTGCAGCGCCTCGTAACGCTGCGCGCGCTTCGCGGGCGACGGCTCGACGAGCGCGGCCTCGGTGTCCTTCGTCAGTTGCGGAATATCCCAGCTATTGCGCCACGCGAGCATCTTGGTCGGCGACTGGTCCGAGTTGTCCGGATTCCACGCGAAGCCGCGCGCGTTGCTGTTCGGGTCCATGTAGTCGGGCGACCATTCGCCGATGAAGATGTCGTGCTGGCGCGCGCGATACTTGCCGATCGCCTGCTTCGCATCGCCGGGGATCAGCTTCACGCGGATGCCGCCCTGCGCGAAGTTGGCCTGCAGCGCCTGCGCGATCTCGAGGTACGGATAGTCGTTCGGCATGTCCATCGTCACGTCGAAGCCGTTCGGCAAGCCGGCCTTCGCGAGCAGCGCCTTCGCCTTCGCGACATCCTGCTTGTACGGCCGTGCGTTCAGCGTGCCGAGGAAGCCTTCGGGCAGGAAGGTTTCATGCACCTTGTAGGTCGTGCTGACGATGTTGCGCTGGATGCCGTCGTAGTCGACGAGCCATTTCATCGCTTGCTGCACGTCGGGCTTCGCGAGGTTCGGGTTCTTCGTGTTCAGGCTCAGGTACAGCAGCGCGGATACCGGCCACGATGCGACCTTGATCTTGCCGGCCTTCGTCAGCGCGGCGAGGCTGTCGGGGCTCAGGTTGCGCGCGGCGTCGGCGTCGCCGTTTTCCAGCAGCAGCCGCTGCGCGGACGCTTCGGGCACGTGGCGCAGCACGACGCGCTTCATCGGGTACGGCGTGCGGTACTTGTCGAAACGCTGCAGCACGATGCTTTCGTTCGGCGTCCACTTGACGAGCTGGTACGGGCCGGAGCCCGCGTCGTTGGTCCTGAGCCAGCCGCTGCCGAAATCGTTGCCCTGCTGGTGCGACAGCAGCAGCTTCTTGTCGAAGACCGATGCCGGGCATGCGCTCAGCACGTTGAGCACGAAGCTCGGTGCGTACTTGCGGTCGGTTTCGAGCACGACGGTCTGCGGGTCGATCGCGCGCACCTTCTGCATCACGTTCGCCTTCGTGAGGCCGAGATCGGCGAGCACGCCGGCCGGCCCCTTGTCGAGCAGGATGGTGCGCTGCAGCGACCACGCGACGTCGTCGGCGGTCACCGGGTTGCCGGAATGGAACGCGAGGCCGGGGCGCAGCTTGAACGTGTAGGTCACGCCGTCGGCGCCCACCGTCCACGATTGCGCGATCTGCCCGTTGAATTTCGTCGGGTCCTTCAGGTCGACGCGCACGAGCCGCTCGTAGGTGTTCGCGACGTACTCGGACGGCACCAGTTCGTAGATCCCGCTCGGGTCGAGGGTCGTGAATTCGCCGAGCTGCGTGGCGACGACGAAGATGCCGGGCGGCGTGGCAGCCTGCACCGGCAGCGCCGGAACAAGCGCGACGAGCGCGGCGCTGACGAACAGCCGGGACAGCAGGTGCTTCATGCGGGCTCCGTTGAAAGGGAATCGTGGGTGCGATTCTCTCATCGACGGCCGCCCGGATGAAAATATTCGGCGTGCGCGCGGTGGCGCACACGAGTGGGCCGGGCGGGCGCCCGGCGCCGGCAGGCGTCGGATCAGATCACGCAGCGCGCGATCGCGAAGCGCATCGCTTCCTCGGGCGGCTGGCTGCCCGAGCCGCGCACGACCTTGACGACCGAACCGTTGCCCGATGGCGTGAGCGTGACGAAGTACGAGTTCGAGCCGACGGAGATGTCGGTCACGCCGTTGTGCTGCGACTGCTCGGTGCCCGACAGGCGGCTGTCGAGGCAGTTGGCGATCGCGTGGGCCGGACGTTGCGACGACACGTAGATCATCGGCGCTGTGCCGGATGAGGCCGAATCGGACGAGGGAGCGGAACCGCAGGCGGCGAGCAGGGCGGTGGGAAGGAGCAGCAGGAATCGTTTCATGGTCGGTCGTCGAGTGTCTCGTATCGAGGCTGGGGCGCGGGGTAGGCGAAACGCGAAGCTTCGCGACGAAACCGCCCGGAATCGGGCCGTTTTTGACGGTCGATTACGGCAAGCGGCTGACGACGGAGTATACCCGCGGCATTTGACGCGGATGGAGCGTTGAAACGATTCGATACAACAACAAGCACCCGCTGCCGCGCGGCGGCAGCGGGCGTTTCAGGTGAAGGCGAATGGGCGCTTGCCGGTGTTGTCGATCTTATTGGCCGATCTTGTTGCCGACCGCATTTTCCTGCTGGTTCAGCACGTGCTGTTCGCTCTTGGTGATGTGGCTGTGATCCTGCACAGCCATGTCCCGCTCTTCCTGGCGGATCTTGCGGTCGTCACGGTGCAGGCGCGCGGCCTGTGCGTGCGACATCTCGCCTTCCTTCACTTCGTGATGGATGCGGCGATTCTGGTTTGCGAGGCGCTGGTTGACCTCTTCGCGGCGCGGATGCGCCTGCTGCCACGGCGTGTCGGCGAACGCGGTGCCGGTCAGCACCGACATCAGGGTGGCGGCAATCGCGAGATGGCGGGTAAGTGCTCGCATGGTGTTTTCTCCTGTCGTTGTGCGCCCGAATCGTGGGCGCTTGACGAAAAAACGCGGAGCGGGCACCGGCTGTTGACGTTTCGGCCTGTATCGATTGCAAGCGTTCGTTACGTCTGGCGTTTGCGGCGCGTGTCAGGTGAGCCGATAGGACCGGCAGGGCGTCACTTCCGCCGGCAGCGGCTCGCGGTTCAGTTCGAGCAGCGTGCGCTCGATCTGCCGCGTGATCGCATCGAGTGCGAGATGGTTCGGCCCGTCGCCGAACGGCTCGGCGATCGCATGTGCGATCGCGTCGAGCGCGATCAGCGTATACGCGACGAACACGGTGACGAACGGCGTCGCCGCGCCGATCGAGTCGACGAGGCCGAACGGCAGCAGCACGCAGTATGCATAGATGGTTCGATGCAGCAGCACGTCGTACGAGAACGGGATCGGCGTCGACGCGATGCGCTCGCAGCCGCTCACCATCGCGACGAGTTCGTCGAGGCGCGCGTCGAGCATCCACAGGCGCGTGTCGGCGAGGCGGCCCGCATCGGCGCGCGCGGCGAACGCTTCGCGCAGCCCGTGCACGATCGCGACCGGGCGAAACCGCGCGGCGGCGACCTGCGCATAAGTGCCGTCGTCGAGCAGCGCGCGCAGGTCCGCGGCCGGATCGGTGCCGCGCAGTTGATGCTTGAGCGCATAGACGAACGCGACGACCGTCCGCACGAACGTGCGCCGCGCGTCGTCGTCGTTATCGACCGCGCCGTAGCAGAGCGCCTGCGACACGAGCGTGCGCGTGGCGGTCAGCACGCCGCCCCACAGTTGCCGCGCCTCGCGGTAGCGGTCGTAGCTCGCGTTGTTGCGAAACCCCGCGAAGATCGCGAGCGTGAGCCCGATCAGCGTGAACGGCGTCGGGTTCAGCGGCACCTTCTCGCCGAGCACGCGGCCGCCGCCCCACACTGCGACGAGGCTGATCGCGAGCGTCAGCACGAGCTGCGGCAGGATGGTCGGCAGCACCGAGCCGTTCCAGACCAGCAGCATCCGCAGCCAGTGCTCGCGCGGACGAACGATCATCGTCGTGCTCCGTCAGGCGGCGATCGAGGCCGGCGCGGCCGCGCGATGCAGCAGCACGGGAACCGACTTCGACGTCGGCGTGTTGCACACGTCGCCGACGCTGTCGAGCGGCACGAGCGGGTTGGTTTCCGGGTAGTACGCGCCGATGCAGCCGCGCGGGATGTCGTACTCGACCAGCAGGAAGCCGTCCGCGCGTCGCTCGATGCCGTCGTGCCACACGGTTTCCATATCGACCCATTCGCCGGCCTTCAGGCCGAGCATCGCGAGATCGTCGCGGTTCGCGAACACCACGCGGCGCTGGCCGAACACGCCGCGATAGCGGTCGTCGAGCCCGTAGACGGTCGTGTTGTACTGGTCGTGCGAGCGCGTCGTCATCAGCGTCATCAGGCGTTCGCCGTGCTGTGCGCGGGCGCGCTGGATCGGCGTGTCGGTCGGCAGCGCGTGCGCGATGAAGTTCGCCTTGCCCGTGGGCGTGAGCCATTCGCGGTCGCGCGATGCGACGCGCAGGTGGAAGCCGCCCGGCCGCGCGATGCGCGTGTTGTAGTCGTAGAAGCCGTCGAGCGTCGCCTCGATCGCGTCGCGGATCTTCGCGTAGTCGTCCTTGTATGCGAGCCAGTCGATCTTGCCGCTGCCGAACAGCGCGTGGCCCATGTGCGCGACGATCGCGGGCTCCGACATCAGGTTCGGCGACGCCGGCTTGTTCATCCCGTACGACACGTGGACCATGCTCATCGAATCCTCGACCGTCACGCCTTGCGCGACGTTGTCCTGCAGGTCGATCTCGGTGCGGCCGAGCGTCGGCAGGATCAGCGCGTCGTGGCCGTGGATCAGGTGGCTGCGGTTCAGCTTCGTCGTGATGTGCACCGAGAGGTCGCAGCGGCGCATGCCTTCCCACGTGCGCGGCGTGTCGGGCGTCGCCATCGCGAAGTTGCCGCCGAGGCCGATCAGCACCTTCACGTGGCCTTCGAGCATCCCTTCGATCGTCTCGACGACGTCGTAGCCGTGGTGGCGCGGCGGTTCGAAATCGAACACGTGGCCGAGCCGGTCGAGGAACGCCTGGGTCGGCTTTTCCTCGATGCCGACCGTGCGGTTGCCCTGCACGTTCGAGTGGCCGCGCACCGGGCACAGGCCCGCGCCGGGGCGGCCGATGTTGCCGCGCATCAGCATCAGGTTGGTCAGCATCTGCACGGTCGCGACCGAATGCTTGTGCTGCGTGATGCCCATGCCCCACGTCGCGATCACGCGCTCGCTGCGCGCATAGAGCTGCGCGAGGCCGTCGATCTGCTCGTACGGCACGCCGCTTTCGGCTGTCAGCGCGGACCAGCTTTCATTGCGCAGGTCGTCGGCGAACGCGTCGAAGCCGGCCGTGTGCTCGCCGATGAACGCGGTGTCGAGCACGCGCTGCGCACCGGCGGCACGCGCGGCGTCGTCGAGTTCGAGCACGCGTTTCGCCATCCCCTTGATCAGCGCGAAATCGCCGCCGATCGTCGGCTGGATGAACGTCGATGCGATTTTTGTACCCGACATCGTCAGCATCTCGAGCGGGCTTTGCGGATCGGCGAAGCGTTCGAGGCCGCGCTCCTTCAGCGGGTTGATCGACACGATCGTCGCGCCGCGCTTCGCGCATTCGCGCAGCTCTCCCATCATCCGCGGGTGGTTGGTCGCGGGGTTCTGGCCGAAGATCAGCAGCGTGTCCGCGTGTTCGAAATCGTCGAGCGTGACGGTGCCCTTGCCGACGCCGACCGACGCCGGCAGCCCGCGGCTCGTCGCCTCGTGGCACATGTTCGAGCAGTCGGGGAAATTGTTCGTGCCGTACCGCCGCACGAGCAACTGGTACAGGAACGCCGCTTCATTGCTCGCGCGGCCCGACGTGTAGAACGCGGCCTGGTTCGGGTCGGGCAGCGCGCGCAGGTGGCGCGCGATCAGCTCGAACGCGTCGTCCCATGCGATCGGCACGTAGCGGTCGGTGTGCGCGTCGTACACCATCGGGTCGGTGAGCCGGCCGTGCTGTTCGAGTTCGAAATCCGACTGTTCGAGCAGCTCGGTGACCGTGTGCGCGGCGAAGAATTCCGGCGTCACGCGCTTGCTCGTCGCTTCGGCGGCCACCGCCTTCACGCCGTTCTCGCAGAATTCGAACGTCGACGCGTGCTGGCGGTCGGGCCACGCGCAACCGGGGCAGTCGAAGCCGTCCGGCTGGTTCTGGCGCAGCAGCGTGCGGTAGTTGCCGCCCGCGACCTTTTCCTTGATCAGGTTGATCGTGACGGCTTTCAGCGCGCCCCAGCCGGCGGCCGGGTGGGTGTACGGTTCGATGCGCGCGGTGACGGATTTCTTTTTCATGATGCAGCAGGTGTCGGGGTCGATGCGTGCAGAGTACGCGCGGCACCCGTGCGGCTGTGTGTACACCTGTTCACTTCAAAAAAGAGTACAGTTGCGGCCATTCAGACAGTGCGAATCGCAACTGTGTTGTTGAAGGGAAGTTGAAAGGGAGGCGCGTGAAGCGTTACGAACAACTGGCCGACGATCTCCAGGCGCAGATCGAGCGTGGCGTGTACCGGCCCGGCGAGCGGATTCCGTCGGTGCGTCAGGCGAGCCGGCAGCAGCAGCTGAGCGTCACGACCGTGCTGCGCGCGTACCTCGTGCTGGAAAGCCGCGGCCTCATCGAAAGCCGGCCGCAGTCGGGGTATTTCGTGCGGGCGCGCGCGGCGGCGCCGGCCGAGGCCGAACTGCACATGTCGGCGCCGGCCGCCGAGCCGTCGGCGGTGGACGTGAGCCGGCTCGTGCTGTCGACGCTGCGCTCGATCGCGCGCGACGACGCGGTGCCGCTCGGCTCGCCGTATCCCGATGCGTCGCAGTTCCCGGTGCAGCGCCTTGCGCGCTATGCGCAGGCGATCGGGCGCCGCCGCACGCGCTGGGGCGTGATCGACGACCTGCCGCCCGGCAACCAGGAACTGATCCGCCAGATCGCGCGGCGCTATGCGGAGCGCGGGATCGCGGTCGAGCCGGGCGAGATCGTGATGACGATCGGCGCGACCGAGGCGATCAACCTGTGCCTGCAGGCCGTCGCGAAGCCGGGCGACACGATCGCCGTCGAGTCACCGACGTTCTACGCGATGCTGCACGCGATCGAGCGGATGGGCATGCGCGCGCTCGAAGTCGCGACGCACCCGGTCGACGGCATCGATCTCGATGCGCTCGAACGGATTCTCGAGCGCGAGCGCATCGCCGCGTGCATGGTGATGCCGAATTTCCAGAATCCGCTCGGTTTCCAGATGCCCGATGCGCGCAAGCGCGCGCTCGTCGAGTTGCTGGCGAAGCACGGCGTGCCGGCGATCGAGAGCGACGTCTATCACGAGCTGCACTTCGGCGACACGACGCCGAGCGCGCTGAAATCGTTCGACCGCAACGGGCTCGTGCTGCATTGCGCGTCGTTCACGAAGAGCCTGTCGCCGCGCTACCGGATCGGCTGGGCGATGCCGGGCCGCTATCGCGACCAGGTCGAGAAGCTGAAATTCCTGAACACGCTCGCGACGCCCGCGATCGAACAACTCGCGATCGCCGAGTACCTGAAATTCGACGGCTACGATTTCCACCTGCGGCGCATGCGCAAGCAGTACGCGCAGCAGGCGAGCCTGATGAGCGCGATGGTGCGGCGTTTCTTTCCGGAAGGCACGCGGCTGTCGCAGCCGCAGGGCGGGTATGTGCTGTGGGTCGAACTGCCGCCGCAGGTCGATGCGATGAAGCTGTATACGCTCGCGCTCGCGCAGCGGATCACGGTCGGGCCCGGGCACATGTTTTCGGCGGGCACCGATTACCGGCATTTCATCCGGCTCAACTACAGCTATCCGTGGTCGCGGCAGATCGAGGACGCGCTGAAGGTGCTGGGGCGGCTCGCGTCGGAGTGTGCGGCGCGGTGAACGCCGCAATGCCGGGTGACAGGCGGCGGCCGGTGGCCGGCCGCCGTGGCGTGAATCAACCCGCGCGCGGCGCCTGCAGCCCGGCTTGCGCGGCGCCGGCCATCTGCCGCATGTCGAAGCCCGACGGGTGCTGGTACACGCGCAGCCCGAACTCCGGCAGCACCGCGATCAGGTGATCGAACAGGTCGGACTGGATGGTCTCGTAGTCGACCCACGACGTCGTATCGGTGAAGCAGTACAGTTCGAGCGGAATGCCTTCGGCCGTGAGCGGCAACTGCCGCGCCATGCAGGTCATGTCGCGGCGGATCCGCGGATGGCCCTTCAGGTAGTTCGCGACATACGCGCGGAACGTGCCGAGATTCGTCAACTGGCGGCGGTTCGCCGGGCAGTCGCCGGCCGCGCCGAGCGTGCCGTTCCATTGCTCGATCGCGTCGACCTTGTCCTCGAGATAGTCCTTCAGCAGCGTCAGGCGTTCGAGCCGCTCGATCTCGTCGTTCGCGAGAAAGCGCACGCTCGTCGCGTCGACGAACAGCGCGCGCTTGATGCGGCGGCCGCCCGCTTCGGTCATCCCGCGCCAGTTCTGGTAGCTCTCGGTGATCAGTTTCCAGGTCGGCACCGTGATGATCGTGTGATCGAAGTTCGCGACCTTCACGGTGTTCAGCGTGATGTCGATGACTGTGCCGTCCGCGCCGGCCGACGGCATCGTGATCCAGTCGCCGATCCGCAGCATGTCGTTCGACGACAGCTGCACGCCTGCCACGAGGCCGAGCAGCGTGTCCTTGAAGATCAGCATCAATACCGCGGACATCGCGCCGATGCCGGACAGCAGCAGGCCGATCTGCTTGCCGGTCGCATCGCCGATCACGACGAGCGCGGCCGTGATGAACATCACGAGCTTGACGAGCTGCATCGCGCCTTTCAGCGACAGACGCGGCTGGTCGCGCTGGTGCGTGCGGTGCGTGTGCTCGAGCGCGGACAGCGTCGCGCTGATGGTCATCGTCACGAGGAACACGATCAGCGCGAACAGTACCTTGTCGGCGGCCTGCGCGGCGCGGTCCGGAATGCCGGGCACCGCGCCGAGGCCGAGCTTGATCACGACGAACGGGACGATGCGGTTCAGCCACTTGAATGCGCCGAATTCGAACAACGCGTCGTCGACGCGCGTGGCCGACAGCCGCGCGAGCCGCGCCACCACGCGAAACAGCAGGAAATGGACGGCCGCGGCGATCGCACCGGCGGCGGCGAGCAGGACCAGGATGCCGACGAGCGGCGCAAACCAGGATTCGTTCAGGGTCATAGGGGCAGACAGGGGCCTTCTCGTGCGTTGAATCGGCGCCGCGATGCGGCGCGCGCCCGGTGAAGGGCACATGAAAGGGACCGTGATTGTGCCATCGGATTCCGGGCGCGTGCGTCGGACGCGCGTCGCGCGGCTCCCGAAAATCCTCACCATTGCGCAGGTATCCTCTGTAATCGGGTGATGGCCAACGGCGAATCCGCATCACCGCAAGCCGGTGTGCGTGCCTGTTGCCGGATGCGCCGCACGCATGCCCGCGATCGGCTCGAAACCTTTGCGGCGGGCCTTCGCGGGCGAAAGCGCCGGACCGGCGATCCATGCAATCATGCGGGCATCGCATGCGTTGCCGGTGTGTCGCTCGCCGTCGCGTGCACCCGATCCGCCGACGGTGAGCGATACGCGGCAGCTTCGCGCACTTGCCATGCGATGCGCGCCCGGGGCACGATGCGCGAACGACGTCGCGAACCCCGTCACCCCGTCACTTCGACCTCACGCATTTCACGCATGCAAGATTCCAACGAAAGCCGTCCGTCAGGCGTGCGGCTGCTGAAAGGCATCCTCCCGATCCGTCGCGCGGGGGCCGTCCGCGACGTCTTCGCGGGCATGTCGCTCGCGTCGATGGATATCCCGCAGGTGCTCGGCTACGCGCGCATCGCCGGCATGCCGGCCGTCACGGGCCTGTACACGGTGTTCCTGCCGCTCGTCGCGTTCGCGTGCTTCGGCGCGTCGCGCCATCTCGTGGTGGCCGCCGATTCCGCGACCGCGACGATCTTCGCGAGCCGGCTTTCGTCGATGGCGCCGGCCGGCAGCGCCGACTATGCGGCGCTGGCCGGCATGGTCGCGCTGCTGACCGCCGCGATGCTGCTGCTCGCGCGCATCTTCAAGCTCGGCTTTCTCGCCGATTTCCTGTCGCGCACGGTGCTGGTCGGCTTTCTCGCCGGCGTCGGCGTGCAGGTGTCGATCGCGATGCTCGGCGACATGCTCGGCCTGTCCGTGCCGTATCCGGCCTCACGCAGCCTCGCGCAACTCGACTATGTCGTCACGCATCTCGTCCACGCGAACCGGCCGACATTCGCGCTTGCGGCACTCGTCGTCGTCGCGATCCTTGCATGCAAGCGGTTCCTGCCGCGTGTGCCGATGCCGATGATCGCGGTCGCGGGCAGCATCGCCGCAAGCCATGCATTCGGTTTCGCCGCGCACGGCATCGCGGTGCTCGGGCCCGTCGCGGGCGGGCTGCCGCCGCTGCGCTGGCCGTCCGTCACGTGGCAGCAGTTCCTCGATCTCGTGCCGGTCGCCACGTCGTGCTTCGTGATGATCATCGCGCAGAGCGCGGCCGCCGCGCGCGTGTTCGCGCAGCAGTACGGCGAGGACGTCGACACCAACGCCGACCTCCTCGGGCTCGCGGCCGCGAATGCGGCTGCCGCGGTCGGCGGCGCGTTCGTCGTCAACGGCAGCCCGACTCAGACGGCGATGGCCGACGGCGCGGGCGTGCGCAGCCAGATCGGGCATCTCGCGTTCGCCGCCGTCGTGGCCGTCGTGCTGCTGTTCTTCAGCACGACCCTGCAGTATCTGCCGCATGCGGTGCTGGCCGGCATCGTGTTCACGATCGCGCTCGGGTTGATCAACGTGCGCAGCCTCGCGGCGATCCGCAAGGAAAGCCCCGGCGAATTCACGCTGGCGCTCGTGACGGCCACGGCCGTCGTGACGGTCGGCGTCGAGCACGGCATCCTGCTGGCCATCGCGTTGTCGCTGATGCGGCACGTGCGCCACAGCTACCAGCCGCACACGATGGTGCTCGAACCGGTGGAGGGCAACGGGCGGTGGCAGCCGGTGCCCACGCGGCGCGGCGCAATGACGGCGCCGGGGCTGATCGTCTACCGGTTCGGTTCCGACCCGTTCTTCGCGAACGACCATCTGTTCGCCGGCGAAGTGACCGAACTCGTCGATGCGGCGCCGGTGCCGCCGCGCTGGTTCGTCGTCGACGCGGGCGCGATCACCGATCTCGACTATTCGGCCGCGCGGACCGTGACCGATCTCGTCAACACGCTGCACGCGCGCGGGATCGGCGTGCTGTTCGGCCGCGTGAACCGCTACCTGCGCGCGGACATGGATCGTCACCGGATCACCGAGATCGTCGGCGCGTCGTGCATCTTCGCGACGCTGCATCAGGCGCTGGAGGCGGCGGGCACGACGCCGGCGCCGCAGGAGCCGGGTACCGTGTAGCGTGAAGCGGGCCCTACGCGGCCGCGCGCAAGCGCGCGAAGCCGTTGCGCAGGTGGCGGGCCAGTTCCGTCGCGGCCGGCGTGCGCTGGCCGCGCGGCAGATGAAGGTTGATCGCGAAGTTCGGCAACGCGGGCAGGCCGCTGCCGGCCGGCAGGATGTCGAGGTCGGCCGGCACGGTGGACGCGAGCCAGACGGTCAGGGCGAGATCGGCACGCACGGTCGCGGCCGTCGCGTCGAAGCTGCCGTTCTCGAACATGGTGCGCCACGCGCGATCGCAGCCGCGCAGCGCGTCGAGCACGGTCGGGCGGAACGCGCAGGTCTGCGCGACCATCGATACGGGCAGCGGCGTGTTGCGGTGCGCGGTGCCGCCTTTCGCGCCGACCCAGACGAGGCGATCGACGGCGATGCATTCGCCGCGCGACGGCCCGACCGGCGCCTCGATCAGCGCGATGTCGAGATCGCCCTGCGTGAGCCCGCGCCGCAGTTCCGGCGACGCCGCGCACACGAGCGTGAGCGCGACCTGCGGATGCGCCTGCGCATAGCCTTTCAGGATCGGTGCGAGACAGGTGCCGACGAGATCCTGCGGTGCGCCGAGGCGAACGGTGCCTTCGACCGCGCCGGCTGTCACGTCGGTCAGCAGCGCGTCGTGCACGGCGAGCAGCCGGCGCGCCTGTTCGAGCAGCCGCTCGCCGGCCGCCGTGAGCAGCAGGTTGCGATGCTCGCGGACGAACAGCGGGCCCGACAGCGTTTCGAGCCGCGCGACCTGCTGGCTGATCGCGCCTTGCGTCAGGTGCAGCGCGCGGCTGGCCGCCGTCATGCTGCGATGATCGGCGACCGTGACGAAGGCGCGCAGCAGCGCGATGTCGAGATTGCGTGTCATGCGTCGCATTATGAATGCTAATGGAAAGCATAAAAAGCTTTCGCTGTCGTAATGGGACGATCGCGGGTAAAACGGGGCTTCGACGACGACAACCGGGAGCCTTCGTGCTGCTTCGCGACTACCTGCCGCTGATGCTGTTCGTGATCGTGTCCACCGTGACGCCGGGTGGCGCGACGACGCTGGCAACCGCGTCGGGCGCCCATTTCGGTTATCGGCGGTCGCTGCCGTTGATGGCCGGCATCGCGGCCGGCCTGGCGTCGATGGCGGCGGCCGCCGCGGCCGGGCTCGGCGGCGTGCTGCTTGCGCTGCCCGCGTTGCAGCTCGCGATGAAGGCGGCCGGCTCGTCGTACCTCGTGTGGCTGGCCGTGCGCATCGGGCACGGCGGCAAGCCGCGGCTCGATGCCGCCGTGCACCGGCCGCAGGGGTTCGTCAGCGGCGTCTGGATGCTCTGGCACAACCCGAAAGGCTGGGCGATGACGCTCGGCGCGGCCGCGTCGTTCGCCGCGCTCGCGCCCGGGCCGGCACGGCTCGGCGTATTGCTCGGGCTGGCGTTCGGCGTGGCCGCGATGGCGTCGCTGTCGCTGTGGTGTTTCGCCGGGCTGCTGTTCGCGCGCGTGTTGCGCACGGAGCGGCAGTGGCGCTGCCTGAATGCGGGGCTGGGCGTGCTGCTCGTGATCTCGATCGTGCCGATGTGGCTGCCGTAACGACGCTGCGCGCGCATCGCGGCGCAGCGTCCACGTTCAGCGCGAACCGGCGCGCGCGACGCCGGCCGGTCGCCCGCCCGCGCCGGCCGACCACAACGGCAGCCGCAGCGTCGTGACGAAGCTCGCCGCATGCAGCACGCAAAGCAGGCCGAACGCCCACGCGTACGCGCGAGCCTGCGTGCCGCCGCCCGAAGCCGATTCGGCCTGCAGCCGCCACGCGAGGAACAGCGTGCACAGGGTCGTGAACGTCGGGCCGCCGAGGCGCTGCACGATATTGAGCGAGGTCGTCGCCATCGGCAGGTTGCGGCGCTCGACCGATGCATACGCGGCGGAAATCGACGGCGCGCCGATCGCGCTCTGGCCCATGCCGCGCAGAAACAGCGCCGGCACGAGCACGTACGGATCGTAGCCGGCCAGCGCGAGGAACACGAACGGCAGCGTCGCGACGAGGGCGAGCAGTGCGCCGGCGGCGGCCAGTCGGCGCACGCCGAACCGGTTCGTCAACGCGCCCATCGACGGATAGGTGACGAGCATGCCGAGCCCGAGCGGTGCAAGCAGCCAGCCCATCTCGCCCGGCGAGCGCCCGCACGCCTGGATCAGGAACACGGGAATCAGCATCTGGCCCGCGTACATCGCGCCGTTCGACAGGAACTGCGTGCCGGCCGCCGCGCCGAATACGCGGGAGCGAAACAGCGCGAGATCGATCAGCGCATGCTCGCCCTTGCGTCGCTCGAAGCGCAGGAACGCGGCGAGCAGCAGCGCCGAGCACGCGATCGCGGCGATGCCGGGCGCCGTGCCGATCCGCTCGGCGCCGTACAGGAACAGCACGAGGCCCGGCGACAGCAGCGCGAGGCCGACCCAGTCGAGGGTGCGCCGTTGCGCATCGTCCCGGTCGCCGGGCAGGAACCGCACGGCCAGCGCAAGCGCCAGCACGCCGACGGGCAGGTTCACGAGGAACAGCCAGCGCCACGACGCGTACTGCAGGATCGCGCCGGCGACCACGGGGCCGAGGATCGGCGCGAGCAGCACGGGCACTGCCGCGTAGCCGATCACGCGCGCCATCTGCTGGCCGGCGACGCGCGCGATCATCATCTGCGCCATCGGCGCGAGCAGCCCGCCGCTGACGCCTTGCAGCACGCGGAACGCGATCAGCGACGGCGCGGACCACGCGAGCCCGCACAGCGCCGACGTGAACGTGAACGCCGAGAAGCACCACAGGTACAGCGCCTTCGCGCCGATGCGGTCGACGAGCCAGCCGTTCAGCGGCAGTACCAGCGTCAGCGCGAGCAGGTAGCCGCTCGTCACCCACTGGATCGTCGACAGGCTTGCATGCAGGTCGGTCGCGAGGCTCGACAGCGACACGTTGACGATCGTCGCGTCGAGTTGCGACAGCAGCGAGCCGAGCGTCGCGACCGCGCTGACCTTCCAGATCGACGGATCGAGCCGGCCGGCCGCGTGGCCCGGCGCCGGCTGCGCGCGCCGGTCGCTCACGCGCCGCGCCGGTCGAGCAGCGCGACGATGTCCTGCGTCATGCCCGTTTCGCCGAGGCGCGGGAACACGCGCTCGACGCTGTTCACGTGCGCGTCCGCGTTGAGGTCGGTCATCGCGTCGACGGCGAGCGTGACGTTGTAGCCGAGTTCGAACGCGTACCGTGCGGTCGATTCGACGCCGATGCTCGTCGCGATGCCGGTCAATACGATCTGCGTGACGCCGGCCGCCTTCAGGTGCGAGTCGAGATCCGTACCGGTAAACGCGCCCCAGGTCTTTTTCGTCACGACGTGGTCGCCCGGCTGCCGGTTCAGTTCGGGCACGAGTTCGGTCCAGTCGGCGGGGAGCGCGTCCACGCGCATTTGCTGCTGCGTGCGGCCCGGCGCACCACCGGCGACGTTGACGAGCACGACCGGCAGGCCGCGGCTGCGGAACGCGTCGAGCAGCGCGCGGGCGTGCGCGATCACCGGCGCGACCGGGTGTGCGGTGGGGAGGGCGGCGATGCCTTTCTGCAGGTCGATGACGACGAGTGCCGTGTTCGTGTCGAGACGGGTTGCGCTCATGATGGGGCTCCGTGGAATGGACGAAGGGAGGCGGGCGCGCGAATGCCGCGCATCGCGGCATTCGCGCGCCCGCCGGATTCACTTGTCGCCGATCCGCCTGATCAGCGGGATCGCGGCGGCGAGCGTGCGGATTTCTTCGGGATCGAGCTTCTCGATCGCGGCACCGAGCCACTGGTGCTTCGCGACGTGGCGCTTGCGCCGCGCCTCGAGGCCGACCGCGGTCAGCTGGAACAGGATCTGGCGGCCGTCGGTCGGGTGCGGCTCGCGTTCGACGAGGCCTTCCTCTTCGAGGCTCGCGAGGATCGTCTTCATCGATTGCGGCTTCATTGCCTCGGCGCGGGCGAGATCGGCGGTCGTCATCGGCCCGTTCTGTTCGAGGCGCGCGAGCGCGCTCGTCTGCGACATCCCGAGGCCGTCGGCCGGGACTTCGGAACGGAGCCGACGGATCAACTGGCCGACCGCCAGGGTCAGGTCGGCGGCGACGGTGTGGGCGGAAAGGCCGGATGGACGCGAAGCAGTCATGGGCGGGATCATAGGTTAAGACAGTTTAACTTGCAAGTTAAACTGTCTAATTTAAAAAGGGATGTGAACGGGATCGGTTCGTCCGGCGATCGACGTGTCGTTCACGTCGTGGCGTGACGATACCGGCTGATACAGCGGGAATGCGAGACGCAGGCGGCGCGACTCTTGCCCGCGCACCTGGTGAGGGCGTGATCCGCTAGATGCGACCGGTTGGGGGGACCGGCACGACTTCGGAGTATCTCGGCGTGGCGTCCTCGTGCAGCAGGTCGCCGAGGTATTGCGCGAGTTCGTCCGCGGCGAGCGCGGACGGAATGTGCAGGTCGGCCGGGCGCCGCTTGCCTTCGGCGCCGAGATCGAACACGGACCAGCGGCCGTTCTTGCGCACGACGGCGAGCAGCCGTCCGAACGCGATGAAGCGGTATTCGTCCTGCATGGCATCGCTCCCGTAGCGTGAACGCGCCGGCCGCCTGCGCGCGCTTACCGGATCGAGCAGGTCAGCCAGCGATGGATCCTGAGTGCGTCGCTCGATACGCCGGCACGCGTCGGTGCGCCGAGCAGCACGACCGTTTCGCGGCGGCCCTTCACGCGCATGCGCATCACGACGCCGTGCCCCGATTCATTGATGAAACCCGTCTTCTGCAGCCGGATCGGCAGGCGACGGTAGCGGACGAGCGGGTCGGAGTTCACGTACAGCAGTTCGCCGTCGCCGGGGCGCACGGTGGTCGACGTATCCGTCGAGAAATAACGGATCAGTGGATCCTGCGCCGCCGCGCCGACGAGCTTCGCGAGATCTTCGGCCGTCGAGACGTTGTGCGGCGACAGGCCGGTCGGCTCCCTGAAATGCGTGTGGCGCATGCCGAGCCGGCGCGCTTCGCGGTTCATCGCCTTGACGAACGCGGCGCGCCCGCCCGGATAGTCGCGGCTCAGCGCGGCGGCCGCGCGGTTTTCCGACGACATCAGCGCGATATGGAACATGTCGCGGCGCGACAGCTCCGAGCCGACCTGCAATCGCGAACCGGTGAACTTGATCGTGTCGCGATCGTGCGCGGTGACGCGCAGCACGCCGTTCAGCGGACGGTCGGCGTCGCGTGCGACGACGGCCGTCATCAGCTTCGAGATCGACGCGATCGGCCGCACGGTGCGCGCGTTGCGGGCCAGCAGCGGCGTGCCGGAGTCGACGTCGAGCACGTAGGCCGCGCGTGAATGCAGCGCCCCGACCGCGCGCGGGGTGTAGCCGCAGCTTGCCATCAGGCGCGGTTTGGCGGCCGCCGGGCGCGGGCACGGGCGTACGGCGGTCGTGCGCTTCGCGCGGCGCTGCTGAGGGGCTGGCACCGCATGACGCTTGACTGCCTGATGCTTTACGCGCGGGCGGCGATGCTTGACGGCCTTGTTCTTGCGGTGGGCAGGCTTCTTCTTGACGGCCTTCGTATGCGCATGCGGCGCCTGGGCATGCGCGGTGCGATGCGGCTGCACGCGCTGCGCGGACGCGTTCGCGGCGAACGCGAGCAGCAGGAACGAGAGGGCGAGGATCAGGGTGGTCCGGGCGCGAGGCAGGCGCGCGATGAGGCCGGTCAAGCGAAAGTCTCCTTTTCACGCGCGATGCGGCTGCGCGGAATGCATGGGCGGTCAGCGGGTGCGGGAAATTATAAGGTCGATCGCGTGGCGATGACGATTGGATCGCGTGCAATGGCGCGCGATGCGGGCAGATTCGGGTCGTTTTTTTCTGCCGGTCAACGGCGCGCAGGTCGTGAAAATCGTAAAGGCGCGCCGTTCCGGGCCGGCATGCCGCTGGAGGTGGCGTGGTTCAGCGCGGCCAGTTCCGCCGGGACACGACCGCAAAACTGATCGCGATCGAACCTGTCACGGCGCGCGGCGGCGCGTCTTCGATCGCATCGCCGAAACGAAAGCGGCGGCTGCGTCCGTCGGTGCGTTCGGCACGACGTTTCGGTGTGCACGCATCGGCCGCAGTGGCGCGTTCATTCACGACCGCGGCGTCGCACGACGAGTCGGCCACGCATTCGGTCGAATGATCAAGAGACATGACAGTGAATTCCGGAAAGGGCATGCCCGTATTGAACGTCATCGCATTCGATCGGTAAAATGAATATTTCGATCGTTACGATTCCTTTAAAGAATGGAACTGAAACTGCTGCGAACGTTCCTGACGGTCACCGAGCTGTGCCATTTCAGCCGCGCGGCCGATGCGCTGCACATGAGCCAGCCGGCACTGAGCAAGCAGATCGGCGCGCTCGAGGCGAGCCTCGGCGGCAAGCTGTTCGAGCGCGGGCGGCACGGCGCGGAGCTGACGCCGTTCGGCGAGCGCTTCCTGCCCGACGCGCAGGCGCTCGTGCGCGATGCCGACGAGATCCTCGCGCGCGCGCGGGAGGCGACCAGCGGGCAGCGCGGGCATCTGCGGCTCGGCATCTGTCTGTCCGTGCTGACGCTCGTGCCGAAACTGGTCGCGGAATTTCGTCGCCGCAATCCGGGCATCGCCGTCACGCTGAGCGACCTGTCGTCGTCCGAGCAGACGCGCCGGCTGCGCGCCGGCAAGCTCGACGCCGGTTTCCTGCGCCTGCCGTCCGACGACGGGCTGTCGTCGTTCAAGGTGATCGACGAAGGGCTCGCGCTCGCGGTGCCGCCGCACCTCGGCTACAAGCGCGTGCCGGCCGACCTCGATGTGCTCAACGAGATCGGCTTCATCGCGCTGCAGCGTGCGCGCGGTCCGGGGCTGGCCGCGCAGATCGACCGATGGTGCGTCGAGCGCCGCTTCGTGCCGCACGTGACGCAGCAGGCGGAGGATGTGCAGTCGGTGCTGACGTCGGTTGCGGCCGGTGTCGGCGTCGCGTTCATCCCGTCGCGCGCGCAGTACCTGCTGCGCGACGCAACGGTGCTGCCGCTCGACGGCAAGGATGCGAAGTGGCGCGTGGGGCTCGCATGGCTGTCGGGCCGCGACGATCCCGTCACGACGCATTTCGTGTCGTTCATGCGCGCCGCGATCAAGGCCGCGTGACCGGGCGTATAGTGTCCGCGATTGCATCCTTGTCTTGAATGAAGGCCGGTCCCGCACCGGCCCACGAAACGGAACCGATGACTTCAGAATCCGACGAAGCCGCGCTCGATCCCGCACTCGTTGCGACGCTCGCGACGCTGAACGAGGCCGCGAACGATCCGGCGGGCAAGACCTGGTCGCTGCCGAAGATCGCGAAGCGCACGCAACTGCCGATGAGCACGCTGCGGCGCGTGCTGACGCAACTCGACGCCGCAGGCTTGAGCGCGACGACGCTGAACGAGGACGGCACCGGCAGCGCCGCGCTGACCGACGAAGGGCGCGCCGTGTGCGCGCAACTGTTCGGCGCGAACGATGCTGGATGAATGAACGACGGGCCGCTGACGCGGCCCGTCGTGTGTCGGCTCAACGCGTGCGCCGCGCCATGCCGTGTATCACCAGCGTGCCGTCACGCCGCCCATCACCGAATGACGATAGGTCTGGTCGTTCAGCCCGCGCCGGTAGCCGATGTCGAGATCGAGCCAGCGTGTCGGCGAATAGATCGCGCCCGCGAGCACGAATGCCGGATTCGCGCCGGCGGTGCTTTCGGTGTTGCGCGACATGCCGACGTCGACCACGAGCTGCAGCCGGTCGGTCGCCTTGTAGATCGCCGCGCCCGACACGGCCCAGACGGACGTCAGGTCGCCCTGGCGATTCGGCTGGTATGCGAGGCCCGCGTTCGCGAGCAGCGAGAAGCGCGCGACGTCGGCCTGCGCGAGCAGCGTCGCGCCGGTGCCGACGCGGCCCGTGCCGAGCCCGCGACCGTTGTTGCCCGTTGGCATCGTCACCTTCGGTTTCAGCGCGAGCGACAGCGGCCCGCGTTCGACGAAGCGCCATTTCATGCCGATCTCGACATCGCCGATTCCCGCGCCGTTCTCGTCGGTCCGCGTTTGCAGATGCGTATAAGGCGCGCTGACGTAGAGGTCGACGTGCTCGCCGAACCCGCGCGTGAGCGTCGCGTTCCATAGCTGGTGGCGGCCGTTTTCTTCCTGTTTCGAGGTTTCCTCGCCGTTGAACTCGAACTGCCAGTTCGCATTGCCCTGCGTGCCCGTATCGTCGCTGACGAGCGGATGCGCCGCATAGGCGTCGAGCGGCGCGAGGAGTGCGCTCGCGGCTGCGAGCGGAAGGATTCTTTTCATCGCATTACCCTTGAAGCGTCGTGAAAGGCCGGCCCTCGCGCATCGCGCGGGCCGGCATGTCGTCATTCGAACGGAATCAGAACCACTGCTTGTAGCGGCGCACGTAGATCGTCTTGACGATCTGCGCGAGCAGGAAATAGCCGACCATCGTCGCGGCGAGCCACAGCCAGAAGGTGCTGGGCAGGTGCATGAAGCCGATCGCGTCCGCGAACGGCGAGAACGGCAGCCAGCAGCCGATCGCGATCGCGGTGAACGTCGACAGCAGCACCGGCAATGAAGCCGTGCTTTGCAGGAACGGAATCTTCTGCGTGCGCAGCAGGTGGACGACGAGCGTCTGCGATACGAGGCTCTCGATGAACCAGCCGGAGTTCATCACGATCTGGCCGCCCGTGCCGCCGTTCAGGTGATACATCGCGCCCGCGCCGAACACGGTCCACATCAGCACGTACGTCGTGATGTCGAACACCGACGACGTGGGCCCGACCCACAGCATGAAGCGGCTGATGTTGCCGGCTTCCCACTTGCGCGGCTTCTTCAGGAACTCGGGATCCATCTTGTCCCACGGCAGCAGCATCTGCGACGTGTCGTAGACCAGGTTCAACACGAGCAGCTGCGTCGCGAGCATCGGCTCCCACGGCAGGAACGCGCTGGCGACGAGCACCGAGAACACGTTGCCGAAGTTCGAGCTCGCGGTCATGTTCAGGTACTTCAGGATGTTGCCGAACGTCTCGCGGCCCTTGATCACGCCTTCCTCGAGCACCATCAGGCTCTTTTCGAGCAGGATGATGTCGGCGGTTTCCTTCGCGATGTCGGCGCCGCTGTCGACCGAGATGCCGACGTCGGCGTCGCGCAGCGCGGGCGCGTCGTTGATGCCGTCGCCGAGGAAGCCGACCGTGTGGCCGTTCGCCTGCAGCGCCTTGACGATGCGCGCCTTCTGCAGCGGCGTGAGCTTCGCGAACACCGTCGTGCGTTCGACCACCTGCGCGAGCGTCGCGTCGTCGAGCGCCTCGATTTCCGCGCCGAGGATCGGCTTGCCGGGTTCGAGGCCGACCTGGCGGCACACCTTCATCGTGACGATCGGGTTGTCGCCCGTCAGCACCTTCACCGCGACGCCGTTCTCGCGCAGCGCGGCGATTGCCGGCGCGGCCGATTCCTTCGGCGGATCGAGGAAGGTCAGGAAGCCGCGCACGACGAGGTCGTGTTCATCCGACGTGCGGTACTGCGCGCGTTCGTCGCCGCGCGGGATCGTGCGGGTCGCGAGCACGAGCACGCGGAAACCGTCTTCGTTGTATGCGTTGGCCTGTTCGAGCAGCCGTTTGCGCGCGACGAAGTCGAGCGGACGCACGCCGTCTTCATCCTGCACATGCGTGGAGACGGCCAGCATTTCCTCGACCGCGCCCTTGCAGACCAGCAGGTGCGTGCCGCGCGTATCCTCGACGACGACCGACAGGCGGCGGCGCACGAAGTCGAACGGCAGCTCGTCGATCTTCTTGTAGCCCTGCGGCTTCACGCGCTCGCCGATTTCGTCGGCACGCGCGACGACCGCGATGTCGATCAGGTTCTTCTGGCCGCTCTGGTGGAAGCTGTTCAGCCAGCCGAGCCGCAGGATTTCCTCGTTCTTGTGACCGGACAGGTCGAGGTGGTGTTCGAGGATGATCTTGTCCTGCGTGAGCGTGCCGGTCTTGTCGGTACACAGCACGTCCATCGCGCCGAAGTTCTGCACCGAGTTCAACCGCTTGACGACGACCTTGCGGCGCGCCATCGCGATCGCGCCGCGTGCGAGGTTCGCGCTGACGATCATCGGCAGCATTTCGGGCGTCAGGCCGACGGCCACGGCGAGCGCGAACGTGAGCGCGCTCAGCCAGTCGCCCTTGGTCAGGCCGTTGATCATGAACACGATCGGCACCATCACGAACATGAACTTGATCAGCAGCCAGCTCACGCTCGACACGCCGCGGTCGAAGCTCGTCTCGATGCGCTTGTGGCTCACGACGTTGCGTGCGAGCGAACCGAAGTACGTGTCTTCGCCAGTCGCGACGACGACGGCCGTCGCTGTGCCGCTGACGACGTTGGTGCCCATGAAGCAGACGTTCTCGAGATCGAGCAGCGACGCCGATGCATCGTTCGCCGCGCCGGCCGCGCGCGTGCTCGCGGATTTGCCGGCCACCGCGCCGAGCGTGTCGTACTTCTCGACGGGCAGTGCCTCGCCGGTCAGCACGGCCTGGCTGATGAACAGGTCGCGCGACGCGAGCAGGCGCACGTCCGCCGGGATCATGTCGCCGGCCGACAGGTGCACGATGTCGCCGGCCACGACTTCGCGCATCGGCACCTCGCGGCGCGTGGGCTCGGACGTGTCGGTCACCGCGCGCTGCACGGTGGCCGTCGTGCGGACCATCGCCTTGAGCTTCTCGGCCGCGCGCAGCGAACGGAACTCCTGCACGAAGCGCAGCAGCGCGCTGATCGTGACCATCGCCAGCAGGATCGTCATGCCGACATAGTCGCGATCGTCGGGCGCGGCGAAGTAGACGTCGGTGAAGAAGCTGATGGCGGCCAGCACCAGCAGCACGTAGACGAACGGGTTATGGAACGACAGCAGCAACTGGCGGGTCCAGTGCGGTGGCTTGTCGTGTGCGATTTCGTTCGGGCCGGATTGTTGCAGGCGGTCGGCGGCCTGCTCGTAGGTGAGGCCGCGCATGCTGGTATGCAGCGACTTCAGCGTGTCCTCGAGCGGGCGGGCCGCTTCCTGCGCGGCGCGCATGATGCGCGGCTCGTTCTGGTGGCCGGCGCCGGCCTTGACGAAGCCGCGCTGTTTCTTTTGCGATGTATTGTGTTGTGTCATGAGTCGCTCCTAGCGCACGAGGCGGCGGGCGGGGAGCGACCGTGACGTTATCGACGCACGAGCGCTCCCCGCCGCGTCGCGTCAGGCGCGATCGGCTGTGGATCGGAAAAGGCGGGAACGCTCGCCGGCGCGTGGAGTGCGGTCGGCGTGTCGATGCGCAGCGTCGCACCGGCGAGCGGTAATCGACTACTGTCGTCTGAGTTCATCTGCACTCCTGTCGGTTGCGGATAGTCGGCACGGGCGATCGGCAGCGGCGCACGCACGAAGGCGCGCGGCCGGACGGCACGCGAACGGAAAGCGCACGCGGCCGGCGCCGCGCGCAACACGAACGCACACGCACGACGGCGCGTCGCGTGCATTCGACAACTTCGAAAAATTCGGCGGGGAATCTGGCCAGTCAGGCCGGAAGGACGCCGCATCCTGCTTCCCGGGATGCGGCAGAAGACGAGGCTCTGCGCGTTTTCCTCAGGCAGCAGTCAAGTTGGTCAAGCACCAACTACAACTCGCATCGGTGTTCACAGAACACTCCATGTAACTAGACGGGGGCGATGGTAAAGGCTCGTCGTGCGAAGCGTCAACCCTTTTGTCAGGCGTTATTTCGAGAAACGTAAGCGGGTCGATGCGCGATCGCCGGACCGCCGGAACAAACCAGCCGCGCGCACGCCATGTCGGCATGCGCGCGGTCGCGTCGAAGCAGGGGGCCGGTTACGGGTTGGCTGCCGCGACCGCGGTTCCTGCGTCGAGAATGCCCGAGCCCGCCGGCATCGCGGTGCACGACGTGCCGGCCGCCAGCTTCGCCGCACGCGTGCCGCCTTGCAGCTTCTGCTGGATCTGCGCGGGCGTGAGGTTGCCGTTCACCGACAGCATCAGCGCGGCGACACCGCTCACTTGCGGCGTCGCAAGGCTGGTGCCGTTCGCGAGGCCGTAGGTGTCCGAGCCCGGCGTCGTCGTGCCGGTGTTCGACGTCGACAGGATGTTGACGCCCGGCGCGCTCAGCGCGACATCGGCGCCGAAGTTGCTGAACGATGCGCGGCGGCCCGTCGCGTCGGTCGCGCCGACGCTGATCACGCCGCGGCAGTTCGCGGGCTGGTCGAGCCCGGTCGACAGGCCGTCGTTGCCGGCCGCGACGACGACGGTCACGCCCTTCGCGGTCACGTCGTCGATGGCCTGCTGGAACGTCGTGCTGCACGCACCGACACCGCCAAGGCTCAGGTTGATGACCTTCGCGGGCGTCGGGTTCGTCGGTACGCCGTTGACGGCGATGCCGGCCGCCCAGCGCATCGCGTCGGCGATGTCGCTCGTTACGCCGCCGCACTTGCCGAGCACGCGCACCGGCAGGATCCGGCCGAGCCACGACACGCCGGCGATGCCGGCGCCGTTGTTGGCGGTCGCGCCGATCACGCCCATTACGCGCGTGCCGTGCCAGCTGCTGTCGCTCGGTTGGGACTCGCATTGATAGAACGGGCCGTTGGCGTTGCCGAGTTCCTGCTGCGTGACCCAGTCGCCCGGATCGGTTGCGTCAGGGCCGCGCGACAGGCCGTTGTTGCTGGTGTTGACGTTGGTGATGAAGCTGTAGCCGGGCAGCAGGTTGCCGACGAGGTCCGCATGCGGCCGATAGCCGGTGTCGAGCACGGCCGTGACGACGGTCGGCGAACCCTTGGTCGTGTTCCATGCGGGCGGCAGGTCGATGCCGGCGGTCGGGTCGGACAGGTACCACTGCTGGCTGTAGAGCGGGTCGCTCGGCGTGTCGCGGATCTGCATCGGATGATCCGGTTCCGCGTAGTCGACGTCGGTATCGGCTGCGAACGCCTGCGCGAGTGCGGTCGCGTCGGTGGCCGCGATGCGCTGGCCGAGCGACAGCACGGCCGCGCCGTTCGAGATCGTCCGCTCGACCTGCACGTTCAGCGGCGTTTGCGCGACCGAGCTCGCATAGGCGCGTGCGCTGCCGGTCACCGGCGCCGTCCAGCGCGTCATCGAGCGCTGGATCACCGCGTCGAGCCGCGTCCCGCTGTCGATGGCCGCCATCGCACGCGCGGCCGTCAGCGTCTTCAGCTTGACGATCAGGTGATCGACCGGCGGTTCGACCGGCGCGGTCAGCGCGGCCATCTGCGCGGCGGCCTGCTGCGTCGAGCACGCGTTGCTGCCGGTCGTGGCGGGCGGGGTCGTGGGCGTGGGCGTGGTGGGGGCGGGGGCGGGGGCAGGCGTCGGCGCAGGTGCCGCGTTGGATGAAGACGGGTTGCTGCCGTCGCCGCCTCCACCGCCGCAGCCGGCGAGGGGCAGGAGGACGGCGGCGGACAGCATGCCGGCGAGCACGTGCGCATGAGCGGGGCGCGCCAGCGCGAAATTGAAACGTTTGGCTCTCATGTTGAAACTCGATCCTCGTAGATAACCGTCGTGCCGGCGGTGGCGCTGGTCCGGCTGACCCGGACCTTGTCGTTTTTGTGGTGGTCGCGGCAGGCTTGCTGCGACGCGCCATGCACTGGGTAACGGCTTGCGCGGCGGCTTCTTGAGTACGTTTCGCGAGAAAAACCGGGGTTCGCGCAAACGATTACGTTGCGGCGTTGCGGCATGAACGCCTGTTTGGAACGTGTGGCACAGAACGCGGGGGCGAGCCCGCAAGCGGCCGGTCGGGCGAAACGTGCGGCGCGGGCCGGTTTGCGCGGCACGGAAAACAGGTCGCGCGGCCGGGCCGCGGTGGAAGCTTGTTTACGCTTTCCCTGATGCGATGCGAATTTTGTCGGGCGTACGATCGCGATTCGATCAACGTTTCGTCAGGAGAAAAGCATGGATCGCCGCTTCCGTTGGCTGGCTGTCGCGCTGTCCTGTGCGCTGGCGGGTGCCGCGCATGCGCAGGCCCTTACCGGCACGCTGAAAAAGATCAAGGACACGGGCGTCGTGTCGCTGGGCATTCGCGAATCGTCGGTGCCGTTTTCGTATTCGGACAACCAGCAGAAGAACATCGGCTATTCGCGAGACATCGCGTCGCGCATCATCGACCAGTTGAAGACGGAACTGAACGCGCCGAATCTCACGGTGAAGGAAATTCCGATCACGTCGCAGAACCGGATTCCGCTGCTGCAGAACGGGACGATCGATTTCGAATGCGGATCGACGACGAACACGCTCGAGCGGCAAAAGCAGGCCGCGTTCTCGAACAGCATCTTTCTGTACGGCATCCGCTTCAGCACGCGCAAGGATTCGGGCGTGAAGGACTTCGCGGACCTGGCCGGCAAGACGGTCGCGACGACGGCCGGCACGTCGGACGAGCGCCTGCTGCGCAAGCTCAACGAAGAGAAGGCGATGAACATGACGATCATCAGCGCGAAGGATCACGCCGAAGCGTTCATGAACGTCACGACCGGGCGCGCGGTGGCGTTCGTGATGGACGAACCGCTGCTGTACGGCGAGATCGCGAAGGACCGCAACCCGGGCGCGTACACGGTGACGGGCACGCCGCTCGTCCACGAGAACTACGCGTGCATGATGCGCAGGGACGATCCGCCGTTCAAGCATGTCGTCGACGGCGTGATCGCGAAGATGCAGACGTCGGGTGCGGCCGAGAAGCTTTACAACCAGTGGTTCACGCAGCCGATTCCGCCGAAGGGCGTGAGTCTCGATTATCCGCTGTCGGCGGAGATGAAGCAGTTGTTCAGGAATCCGACGGACCAGGCGCAGTATTGATCGTTATCTAGCAGTGTGGCAGGGTCCGGTGTGTCGTTCTGCCGATCCCTGCAGTCGATGCGCGCCGCGTATGCCGGCTGACGAGCCGGCTTTCATCTCGGCTGCGTTGCAGAAATCGTCGCGTCCGCAATGGGCGCGCGCACCTCGGCGGTGACCCTTCGGGATCGCCGCCTTCTCCCGTTCATTTCTCCCCGTCCTGAAACTCGCGTCCGGCACCGGACGATGGCGCATCTGCGCGCGGATGATTCGCGCACGGCGACGCCGTTTCCCGCGTAAACCCGGATTCAGTTATCAATTTTAACTGGTCAGAATCGGCCGAAATTGTTCAACAATTTTCGGTGAAAAATCTCGCGAACCCGCATGTGGCGGTGCGCGGGAAGCGTTGCGATGTCTGTACGCAGGAGCCGAAAAACCTCAGGAGCCACGCAATGCCCGGTCAGTTCTCGTTTCGACGTTTTCTCGGCGGCGCGCTTGTGCCGCTGGCTTTCGCGTGCTCGCTCGCGTCGGCGGCATCGCTGCAGACGGTGCGGCCCGGCACGCTCCTGGTCGGCTCCGACCTGACCTATCCGCCTTACGCGTACCTGGACGGCGGCAAGCCGGCCGGCTTCGACGCCGAGTTTTCGCGGCTGCTCGCGCGCCACCTGAAGCTCGAACCGGTTTTCCTCGACACGCGCTTCCCCGACCTGATCCTCGGGATGAAGGCGCGCCGCTTCGATGTCGTCGCGTCGGCGCTCTACGTGACGCCCGATCGTTTGAAGCAGGTCGATTTCGTGCCGTACCTGAAGACGGGCGCGTCGCTGCTCGTCGCGAAGGGCAGCGCGTACCTGCCGAAAACGCCGCAGGACCTGTGCGGCAAGCGTGTCGGCACGATCAAGGGCGCGTCGTGGACGCCGAAGCTGCGCGCGGTCTCGCAGGACACCTGCAAGGCGGCCGGTCGCGGCGAGATCGCGATTCTCGAGTTTCCGACCTCGCCGGAAGCGACGTCCGCGCTGATGTCGAAGGCCGTCGACGTGCAGATCGAGGATACGGCCGTCGCGCAGGGCATTCCGAAGCAGACGAACGGGCGTGTCGAGCTCAGCTCGACGACGCTGCTGTATCCGATCGTCATCGGCCTCGGCGTGACGAAGGGTGACGCGGGCCTGCAACGCGCGCTGGAGGGGGCGCTGGACGACGCGAAGCACAGCGGCGAGTACGACAGCCTCGTGAAGAAGTACGGGTTGCAGGTGCCGACCAATGCCGACGTCGCGAACGCGCTCGGCACGGCGAAGTAGTCGCGAAGCGGCAACCGCGCGCCGTGCCGGCGCGCGCGCTCGCCCGCCCGGACGCACGACCCGCGCCGGGCGCTTGCATCACCTATCCGCGGTTGAGGAGTCTTCGATGCAGTTCGATTGGCACTACGCGTTACAACTCTTGTGGGACAGGGATTTCTGGCGTGCCTGCGTCGTCGTCGTGAAGCTCAGCGTATCCGCCTGGTTGCTCGGCGTGTTGCTCGGCTTCCCGGTGGCGCTTGCGAGGCAGTCGCACCATGCGCTGCTGAAGCGCGCCGCGAGCATGTACATCTGGTTCTTCCGGAGTCTGCCGTTGCTGGTGCTGCTCGTGTTCATCTACAACCTGCCGCAGGTGTTTCCCGCCACCAGCGCGGTGTTGTCCGATCCATTCACGGCCGGCTTGATCGCGATGGTGCTGAGCGAGACCGCCTATTTCGCGGAGATCCATCGCGGCGGGATCCTGTCCGTGCCGCGCGGGCAGCTCGAAGCCGGCCGCGCGCTCGGCATCCGCTTCACGGGTATCCAGCGGATGATCGTGGTGCCGCAGGCGATTCGCGTCGCGCTGCCCGCGCTCGCGAACGAATTCATCACGATCGTGAAGCTGACGTCGCTCGTGTCGGTGATCTCGCTCGCCGAGATCCTGCTCGTCGGGCAGCGGCTGTACACGCAGAACTTCCTCGTGTTCGAAACGATGCTGGCTGTCGCGTTTTATTACGTGCTGATCGTCACGGTGTTCAGCCGACTGCTCGGGTATCTCGAACGGTACCTCGACGTCAGCCTCCGCACGCCGGCCCAGGCCGGCCCCGCGACCATTGCACTGCCGCTGTCGACGCCTGCCGTCGCGCCGCGACAACGCGCGAGTGCCGAATTCGCGTTGCGGCTGAAAGGCGTCCAGCAGCGCTACGGTCGCCACGAAGTGCTGAAGGATATCCATCTCGATGTCGCGCCGGGGCAGGTCGTATCGATCATCGGCCCGTCGGGTTCGGGCAAGACGTCGCTGATCCGCACCGTCAACGGCCTCGCGCCGGTGAACGCGGGCGAGATCGATCTGTACGGCGAGCCATTCATCCGTGCGACGGGCGTGCATCCGCCGCGTGTGCCGCACGACCGGATCCTCGACATCGGCATGGTGTTCCAGAGCTTCAACCTGTTCCCGCATCGCACGGCGTTGCAGAACGTGATGATGGCGCCGTGCTATCACCGGCAGGCCGATACGGAGGCGATCCGGCTGCAGGCACTGTCGCTGCTGTCGAAGGTCGGGATGCTCGACCACGCGAACAAGTACCCGCATCAGCTGTCGGGCGGCCAGCAGCAGCGTGTGGCGATCGCGCGGGCGCTCGCCACGCGGCCGTCGATCATGCTGTTCGACGAGCCGACGTCGGCGCTCGATCCGGAGCTCGTCGGCGAAGTACTGAAAGTGGTCGAGACGCTCGCGAAGGAGGGGATGACGATGATCATCGTGACGCACGAGATGAACTTTGCGTTCAAGGTATCCGACCGGATCGTCTTCATGGAGAACGGCCGGATCCTGTACGACGTGCCGCCCGAGCGGATTCGTGCCAGCGCCGATGCGCGCGTGAAGGACTTTCTGCGGCACGTCCATTTCGCATGAACCGCAACGAACGATCAGCGAGGAACGACAATGGACGCCCCTGATTTCCGGCATCCCGACGCGAACGGGCAGGCATGCGTCGAGCGGTTGCGCACCAGCCTCGCGCGTGCCGATGCACATCCTGACGACATCGGGACGGCATGGCTCGCACGGTGCGACAAAGCGGCGCTGGACGAGGCGCGTGCAGCGGATGCATCGGCACGCCGCGATGCGTCCGCCGTACCGCTGGCCGGCGCGGTGCTGACGGTCAAGGCGTGTTTCGATAGCGAAGGCTGGGTCACGCACGCGGGCTCACGCGTCCTTGCCGGCGGCCCGCCTGCGCGAGCCGATGCCGCGCTCGTGGCGGCGCTGCGTCGCGCCGGCGCGGTGCGAATTGCTCAAACCGCGATGACCGAGTTCGCGTACGGCGCGCTCGGCGTGAACCGCGCATACGGCACGCCCGCGACGCCGCTCGATGCGCGACGCGAGCGCGTGGCCGGCGGATCGAGTTCGGGCGCGGCGGTGTCGGTGGCGCTCGGCGCGGCCGATCTGTCGATCGGCTCGGACACGAGCGGATCGGCGCGCATTCCGGCCGCGTTCTGCGGCGTGGCCGGCTTCAAGCCGTCGCGCGGCCGCTATCCCGATGCGGGCATGCGTTTCCTGTCGACGACGTTCGACGTGCCGGGGATCCTGGCCGCGACGGCTCGCATGTGCCGGCGGGTCGATGCGGTGCTGCATGGCCGCGCCGCTGGCCGGCCCGTGCCGGCGAGCATCAAGGACCTGCATTTCATCGTCCCCGAGCGCTTCGCGACGGACGACGTCGACCCGGCCGTCGGACAGGCATTCGACACGTGGCTGTCGCGGCTGTCCGCACAGGGCGCGCGCATCGAGCGCAAGCGGCTCGATTGTGCGGTCGAGGCCGGCGCCGTCGCGCGGGCGGGAGGCATCATCGCGGCTGAAGCGTTCATGCTGCATCGCACGCTGATGGAAACGGCCGCGGATCGTTACGATCCGCTGGTCGGCCCGCGCATCGCGGCCGGTGAGCACGTGCGCGCGCACGACTATGCGGCCGCGCTGTTGCGCCTGGCGGCGCTGGCCGATGCGTACCACGCGGAACTCGGCGATGCGCATGCGGTACTGACGCCGACGGTGCCGATGCTGCCGCCGCGCATTGCCGATCTGGCTGACGAGACCGCGTATCTCGCGGCGAACGCACGCGCGTTCCGTCTGACCGAATTTGCGAACCGGCTGGACCTGCCGAGCATCAGTGTGCCGGGCGACTGTCGACAGAAGCGGCCGATAGGCCTGCTGCTGACGGGCCGCCGCGGCGACGACGCGCGGCTGCTCGATGCGGCGGTGCTGGTCGAGCGTGCATTGACGGATTCCGAATGAACCGATTTCCGGCGGCAAGCATCGTCTTGCCATTTCTCATCGTTATTATTCAGAGGTGCTCATGATCGTCGTAAGGTCAGCCGATATCGCCCATACCGAACGCCACGCGCACGGACCGGGCTGGGACAGCAAGCGCATGATCGTCAAGCAGGACGGCGTCGGCTATTCCGTTCACGAGACGCGCGTGCAGGAAGGAGCGGAATTGCATCTGCACTACAAGCATCACTTCGAAACCAACTACTGCGTGGCGGGTGAAGGGGAAGTCGTCGAAACGGCGACCGGCAACGTGCACCGGATCACGCCCGGCACGATCTACGCGCTGAACCTGAACGATCCGCACATCCTGCGGGCGACGCGCGGCGATCTGCATCTCGTGTGCGTGTTCAATCCGCCGCTGACGGGGCTCGAGACGCATCGCGACGACGGCAGTTACGCGCTGCCGGCGGGCGAGGAAGCCTGACGGCGCTGGATGCCGGGTTCGTGCGTGCCGCGTTGCGCGGCACGCACGCGGGTGGCAGGACGCCGGCTCAGGCCGCTTCGCGCTGGCTACGCCTGATCGCGTCGAGCAGCATCCGCTCGGAATCGTCGAGATAGCGTGCGAGCGCGGTGACGGCTTCGCCGCGACGGTTCTGCGTGAGCAGTTCATAGATCCGGTATTCGCGCTGGATCCAGTCGGCCGTCTGCACGCGCTTTTCGTCGGGATCGGACGCGAATACGAGGCGCAGCTGCGCCGAGATGGTCCGGAAGAATTCGTCGAGCAGCGCCGACTTCTGCAGGGCGACGATATGCTGGTGAAACCGCAGGCTGTGCGTGCCGACCGCCTGCCAGTTCTCCTTGTCGAGTTCGCGCTCGGCGGCGCGGATGGCCGCCTGCATTTTCTCGAGCAGCGCCGGCTGTGCGAGTTCGGCCGTATTCAGCGCATGCAGTTCGAGCGTGCGGCGCGCGACATAGAGATCGCGCACGTCCTGGCGATTGAGCGTGCGTACGACGACGCCCTTGTGCCGCACGAACGTGACGAGCCCTTCGCGGCCGAGCTGGTGCAGGACTTCGCGAAGCGAGTTGCGCGACGTATCGTATTCGGCCGCGAGGTCCATCTCGATCAGCGCGGTGCCGGGCGGCAGCTTGCCGCTGATGATGTGTTCGCGCAGTTGATGGCTGATCCGGTCGGCGACCGATTGTCCTCGCGCTTTTTCGCTTGCCATGCTGTTCGTTTGCTCCTCTCCTGATCGTATGCCGCCGGCGTGGCCGGCCGGCGGCGTTGCGTCATTCTACGGGCTTTGTCACACGGTCTTGCCGTGCTGCCAGTCTGCCTGCGGCGGCTGCATCCCGTGCAGGCCCTTGTACGGCGCGACGGGCGGCGACGACCAGCCGTCGAGCAGGCTCGGGTCGAGCCTGTACACGTCGACGCCGAGCGGCCGGCACACGTCGATCGGGTCGCGCGCGCCGGGGCCCCACATCGGCACCGACAGGTCGCCGCCCGGACACGTGGACATCGCGCACAGCAGATCGATCTCGGCGAAGAACTCGAGATAGTCGCCCGCCTGCGCGGGACAGGCCTTCATGAAGTACTTGTCGTCGTCGTTCAGGCCGGTGCACTGGAACACGTTCAGCACGTCGTGGACGTCGAATTCCGTCAGCCCGTACGGTGCGACCGCACGCACGAGATTCGAGTGGCAGTGGAAATGGAAATCCTCGCCGGTCAGCAACTTGTTGACGTACGGATCGCAGCGCGTGCCGAGCAGGTCGTGCACGCGACCGCCGTCGCCGTCGACGCCATAGCCGGCAAGCGTGTCGTCGGTGATCGTGACCATTGGGCGCAGGTAGGGCAGCGTCGACCAGAGGCGGTCGAACGTCGTCACGTGCGCCGCCTGCAGCTGGCGCGTGCGCGATGCCCACATGCGCTCGCGCGGATTGTGCAGGTTCCACATGTTGAAGTCGGCGACCTGCGGCCCTTCCAGCGTGACGATGCGGAATACGTGACCGGCAGGTACCGTCCACGCGAAGCCGCTGCGGATCGGCACGACGTGCGATTCGATGCGTTGCCGCGCGTCCTGGCGTTGCGCGATCGCGGCGTAAAAGGACCGGTCAACGTTCAGGACGGAGCCCTTGGTGACCTGATAAGCAGCGGGATAGTTCGACATGACGCGGTGCTCTCGGGGAAATTTTCAGGCGTGGATATCCGGCCGGAATCCTTGTCGGTGGCCGGTCAGGCGTCAACGGGCATGTTGGATTGTTCAACAATTTTTTGGCGCTGCGGGGAGTATAGGGCGAAGGCGGGGAGGCGTGTCAATGGGTGGAAAATACGGAGGAGGCGGACGAATGCGCGGGTGGCTCGGCGAGTGTGTCGAGGTCCGGGCATGCCCCGATGGACGTTCAACCTCGCCCGCGCCATGGGAATCGCGTCGATTGCCGCAACAACAGGCACAATATGCGACCCGGCACGCTGCGCACGCGCGTTCGTAATGCGAACGCACGGATCACGCAGCATCACCGTCGCCCGAATCCTTCCCGGTCTTCATGAACGCCACGCTCACTCCCGCGCGCGAGTCGAACTCGCCGCGCTTCCTGCTGTTCCTGATCTGCCTGTTCGCGTCCGCTGGCCAGCTCGCGATCGACATCTACGTGCCCGCGCTGCCCGACATGGCGCGTTCGTTCGCGACGACGCCGCAGGCGATCCAGTCGAGCGTGTCCGGCTACATGGCGGCCTACGCGCTCGGCCAGCTCATCTTCGGCCCGATCGCCGACGCGTACGGGCGCAAGCGCGTGCTTGCGTTCGGGCTCGTGATCTACACGATCGGCTGCCTGCTGTCGCTCGGCGCGCAGAACCTGGAGACGTTCGTGCTGGCGCGCTGCCTGCAGGGCTTCGGGATCGCGACCACCAACCTGCTCGCGAAGGCGATCATCACCGATTCGTTCTCCGGCCAGGCGCTGATGCATGCGTTCACGTACATGTCGATCGCGTGGGGGCTCGCGCCGATCGTCGCGCCGGTGATCGGCGCGCATCTTCAGGAGTGGTTCGGCTGGCGCGCCTGCCTCGTGTTCCTGCTCGTCTACTCGCTGGTGATGTGGGCGCTGCTGTGGCGCTATCGGGAAACCTTGCCGAAACCGGTGCATCTCGAACCGCGCACGCTGATGGCGAACGCGGGCAAGGTGCTGGCGAGCCCGGTGTTCCAGAGCTGTTTCCTCGCGCAGGGGCTGTGCTACAGCATCCTGCTCGTGTTCAACATCGTCGGGCCGTTCATGGTGCAGACCACGCTGCACAAGCCGCCGACCTTCTTCGGCTATCTCGCGCTCGGCATCGGCCTGATGTATTTCCTCGGCGGGCTGTCGAACCGGATTCACGGGCGCGGGCTGCCGAGCGCCGAGCAACGGTTGCGCATCGGCGCGCGCGTGATGGCGGGTGCATCGGTCGCGATGCTGGTGCTGGCGCTGACCGTCGGCCTGCGCGTATGGACGCTCGCGACGCCGGTGCTCGTGATGGGCTTCTGCGCGGGCGCGATGTATCCGACGCTGATGGCCAAGGGCAATTCGCTGTTTCCGCATATCGCGGGCCTGACGAGCGCGATCCTCGGGTGCGCGCTGCTGCTCGTGTCGTCCGCGATGATGGGGCTGGCCGGCTTCGTGTCGATCCACGTGCTGACGCCGCTCGCTGTGTTTTTCGTCGCGCTGTCGTTCATCGTCGTATGGATGGTGACGAAGCTGCTGCGGTACCTGACGCAGCAGCAGGCCGCGACCGTCGTGTGCGGGAGCGGGGAAGCCGCGTAGGCCGCTACAACGGGTGCGCCGCACCCGCCTGCGCGAGCAGCGCAACGGCAGTCTGGTCCGGCACTCCATTCGAGTCGATCGCGCCAGCCTTGGCCAGCGCACCGAGATCGCTGTCGACGCCCGGTTGCCCGACCACGAACGACGTGGTCAGGAACGCCGGCGTCGTCAGCGTGACCGCATAGCGCTGCTGCAGGTTGGTCACGACGGCCGATTGCGCGGCCTGTACGGCGTTCGGGCTGTCCATCACCTGCTGGAAGTGCAGATTGCCCTGGAAATTGCCGATCAGCCCGGCCGTATTCGTGCCGAGCTGTGCCGCGAGGTAGACCAGCATCAGCTCGGTCTCGGGCGTCGTGTTGAAGGTGCCGCCCGCATAGGCGAGAGAATGCAGGCTCGTGCCGCCCGACGTCACGGTGATGACGCACGGCAGCGCGGCGTTCACCGTCACTTGGTAGTTGCCGCCGCCGTCCGTCAGCGTCGTCGCGGAGCCTGTCGCGCAACTGACCGCCACCGACGCGCTCGCGAGCGCGTTGCCGGTGGCGGCCGTGCCGGACAGCGAGACGGTTTGCGTGTTGTTGTTGAAGCAGACATCCACGCCGAAGCAGGCGTCGCCGTTGCACGCCTGAAGCGTCGCGAGTGCTGCGACGCAGAGCGCGCCCAGCGCGGGGCGGGTGAAGTGCGTATGGCGAATGTTCATGGTTGCGGGTGTCCGGGAGAAGGGGGCAACCGGTGAGCGTCGGGAATACGGCGCTGCTGATATTCTAGGTTCCCGATCCGCGGGTTGCTTGCCCGTTTGGCCGTTTGCCCGTCCAGCCGGAAACCTTTCAGTTCCCTTCGCAATGGGTTGTGCTGCGGGACGACTAAAAACGACGAGGGAACGCGCCGTTTCCGAGGGGGCGGGCGTGCCGTTCAGCGGCGCGAGCCTTGCAGCAACGCGGCCGGCCGGTAAGCGGCCGGCTCACGCGCTCACGGCTTGTGCGCGGCCGTCTTCGCGAACGCGCCGCGCACCTCGAAGCTGATCGCATCCGCGACGTTGCCGCGCGCGTCGACGAGTTCGAGCCGGTGCCGGCCCGGCCACGGCATCCACGCGACGCGGTCGGCATGCCCGATCACCTTGTCGTCGAGCCGCCACGCGAACTGCGCCGCGCGCCCGGCCGAGCGCTCGAACCAGATCCGCTGATTCTTCGGCGGAATGTCCGGGTCGATCGCGAAGATCGTGCCGTCGGTCGGCGCGCCGATCGTCAGCGGCGCGCGCGCGCCGTCCTTGCCCGGCGTGACCGGTGCGGCGAGCCGGATCGTGTCGACCGCCGTTCCCGCGACGAACCACTCGTTGCGTGCTGGCTCGATGTCGCGCTCGAACGCGATGCGGCGCGTTTCGACGCCGGCCGGCGCGCGCGGCGCGCGGCTCGGCAGGTCGCGGTGCAGGTAGCCGACGACAGCCGACCACACGGGCGATGCGCCCGTGACACCCGACACGTCCCACATCGGCGAGCCATCCGCGTTGCCGACCCACACGCCGACCGTGTAGCGCGACGTGAAGCCGACCGTCCAGTTGTCGCGCATGTCCTTGCTCGTGCCGGTCTTGACCGCCGAGAAGAAGCGCGTCGCGAGCGGGTTGTCGAAGCCGAACGTGCGTACGCGCGCGTTGTTGTCGGAAAGGATGTCGGTAACGACGAAGCTGGCCGCTTCGCTGAACACGCGCGTGCCGCCGTCCGTATGCGCGGGCGCCGTTGCGCCGGACGCCGGTGCCGGCGCGGGCAGGTCGACGACCTTGCGCGCGACGCCGCCGTTCGCGAGTGCGCGATACGCGTTGGTCAGCGACAGCAGCGTGACGTCGGCACTCCCGAGCGCGAGACTGAAGCCGTAGTAGTCGCCTTCCTGCGCGAGCGGCAGGCCGAGCGCGGTCAGCGTGCGGGCGAAGCGGTGCGGCGTGACAAGCACGAGCGTGCGCACGGCCGGTACATTCAGCGAGCCGCCGAGCGCGCTGCGCACGCTCACCCAGCCCTTGAAATCCTTGTCGTAGTTCTGCGGAATGTACAGGCCGCCGCCGGCGGCGAGGTTGATCGGCGCGTCGTCGAGCAGCGACGCGGCGGTCAGCCGCTTTTCGTCGATTGCCTGCGCATAGAGGAACGGCTTGAGCGTCGAGCCGGCCTGGCGCGGCGCGAGCACGGCGTCCACGTCGCGCGCGCTCGACAACGCGCCCGACGATCCGACCCATGCGCGAATCTCGCCGGTCGCATTGTCGATCACGACGACCGCGCCGTCCTGCACGTTGCGCCGGTGCGCGGGCGCGTTGAGTTCGGTCAGCGCGCGCATCAGCGTGTCGCGCGCGAAGCGCTGCAACGGCGCATCGAGTGTCGTGCGGACCTGCGCGCCGGCCGCCGGCCCGACCTCGACGGCGATGCGTCGCGCGAAGTGCGGGGCGAGGGCGGCGCCGTCCGCCGTGGTGTCGTTACGTACGGCGTTGGCCGGGCGCGCGGTGACGAGCTGCACGTAGCCGTCGAGCGACGCGCACGCCTGCTCGGCATGCATGTCGCGCAGGATCCGGCATGCGCGCTCGGCAACCTTCGCGGGCGTCGCGTTGGGCGCGCGCACCAGTGCGGCCGCGATCGCGGCTTCGCGTGCGTCGAGGCCCGACGGCGCCTTGCCGAACAGCGCCTGCGACAGCGCGCCGAGCCCGACCGTCTCGCCGCGGAACGGCACCAGGTTCAGGTACGCCTCGAGAATCTGGTCCTTGCGCCAGCCGCGTTCGAGCAGCAGCGCGTTCATCGCCTGCGTGGCCTTCTGCGGCAGCGAGCGCTGGCCCGAGCGGCGCGGCGAATCGCTGAGCAGCCCGGCGAGCTGCATCGTCACGGTCGATGCGCCACGCGTGCGCTCGTTCCACAGGTTGCCCCACGCGGCACCGGCGATTCCCCGCCAGTCGACGCCGCTGTGTTCGTAGAAGCGCTTGTCCTCGGAGACGACGATCGCGTCGCGGAACGCGGGCGACACGTCCGTGAGCGACACCCAGTCGCCGCGCCGTTCGGTGAGGTCGACGCGCGTGCGCTGCAGTGGCGTGCCGTCGCGCGCGAGCAGCACCCAGTCGGAACTGCGCCAGTTGCGGCGCACGTCGTCGTAGCCGGGCAGCGCATGCGCGACGACCGGCGCGGCCAGCACGACGGCGACGAATACTCGGCCGGCGACACGCGCCGGCCGCGGCAAAACCCGATCGATCATCACGTGCTCACTGCTTGCCCGCGTCGGCCGGCTTGACGGTCATCGGCGGGTTCGGCCACAGGCCGTACACGGACGGCGCGTACAGCGCCTCGACGCGCGTCGGCGGCAAGCCGAACGTGCCGACGTTGTTCAGCCGCACCGTGTACTCGACCGAGAATTTGCCCTTCGGCAGATAGTCGTAGTACGCGCGGTAGCCGTCGAAATCGCGCTCGATGAAGGCCGGCCACGCGCCGTCCGGCGTCTTCTCGCCCTGCGTCGCGGCTTCGGAATCGCGGCCGAGGCCCGAACCGAGGATCGTCGCGCCGGACGGGATCGGATCGTTGACGACGACCCACGTCATGTCGCTCTGCGCATCGATGTCGAGATGCACGCGCACGACGTCGCCGCGCGTCAGCACGCCCTTGACGGCGGGCGACACCGGCGTGACGGTCTTCGTGATCCGGTAGCCGGCCGCGAACGGCGCGCGCAGCGGCACGGCCGCGAGGCTCTCGACCGTCGCCCACGGGCGCCCGGTGCCTTCCTGCGTGACGGACAGCGTGGCCGGCGCCTGCGATGCGCGCGGCCACGGCATCAGCACGCTGCGCGCGGCGGCGGCGCGGGTCGCGGCGGTGGCCGACGCAGGCGTGTCGGCGGGAGCCGGCGCCTGCGACCACGAGATCGAGCGTTCGTTGCCGCCGAGCGCGACCTTCGTCGCGCCGGACACGGGCGTGCTCTCGTAGGTGCGCGAGAAGCGCTCGACCGCGAGCAGGCCGAGCGCGTTCGACGTCGTCGTCTGCCATGCGCCCTGGCGCTGCAGCGCGAGCAGGCCGGCCGTGACGCGCGGCATCTCGTCCTTCCACGCCGGGTCGCCGGCGAATTCGAGCGCGAGACGCGCGGCGTTGGTCTCGTTGCTCGTCATCAGCCACCACAGGTCGTCGTCGCGCGCGGTCGAGAACACGAGCTGCGTGCCCTGGTACGTGAGGCGCGCGCGCAGGATCTGTTCGACCTGCGCGCGTTTCTCGTCGCGTTGCGGGATGTCCTTCACGCGCGTCAGGATCGCGTGATAGTCGATCACCGCCGACGTCGGCCACTGGTTCGGCGCGATCTCGATCGAGCCGAGCATGCGGCCTTGCGCGGCGCCGTAGCGCGACAGCGCCTCGATCGCGGCGAGCTTGCGCAGGTCGCGATCCTGGCGCGGCGCCCACGCGTTGCGTTCGATGCGGCCGTCGACGAAGCGCGCGAGCCCGGCTTCGAGCTGCGCGCGCAGGTCTTCCGGCAGCGCGAAGCGCGGGTCGACACGGCTCGCCTCGTCGGACAGCACGAGCAGGTACGACGACAGCGTCGGGCTGCCGTAGTGCGAATTGTCGGACGGCGGCGGGAAGTAGCTCGCGAGCCCGTCGCTGTCGAGATAGACGGGCATGCGTGCAACCAGCGCCTGCCACTGCGCGGGGTCGCGCAGGCCGATCGCGCGCGACGCCTGCTGTTCGAGGCAGCGGTACGGATAGCGCTCGAACCAGCGGCGCACGCCGGGCAGGCCGTCGGCAAGCTTCGACTGCAGCGACACGGCGATGCCGCCGCGCGGCGCGCCTTGTGCGTTGCTCACGGCGCCGGCCGGTGCCGACACGGGCACCGTCAGCGTGCCGTCGACCTGCGCGAGCGTCGCCTGCTGCACGGTCACCGGCAGTGCGGGCACGACCTTCTGCGCGACCGCCAGCGCGTCGGACGCGCGCTTGCCGCCTTGCTCGGCCGCTTCGATGCGCCAGTTCAGCGCGCCGGCCGCGTCGAGCGCCTGCTCGGGCACGGTGATCGTCCACGCGACCTCGGTCGCCGTATTGGCCGCGAGCGACACGGTTTGCGGCGCGACGTCGAGGCCCGTCACGCGCGGCGTCACGACGACCTGCATCGCGCGGTCGGTCGTGTTGCGCAGCGTGACCTGCGCGCGGAACGCGTCGCCTTCGCGCACGAGCGGCGGCAGGCCGGAGATCAGTTGCAGATCCTGCGTGCTGCGGATCGACGTGCTGCCCGTGCCGAAACGGTCGGGGCCGACCGCCGCGATCGCGACGATCCGGAAGCGCGTGAGCGCGTCGTTCAGCGGCACCTCGACGGTCGCGCTGCCGTTGGCGTCGAGCGTCACGCGCGGATTCCACAGCAGCAGCGTGTCGAACAGCTCGCGCGTCGGCGCGCTGCCGCCGCCGCCGCCGGCCGGCACGGCCTTGCGGCCGAAGTGGCGGCGGCCGACGATCTCCATCTGCGCGGTGGCCGTCTCGACGCCGTATGCGCGCCGCCGCAGCATCGCGTCGAGCAGGTCCCAGCTGTTGTTCGGCATCAGCTCGAGCAGCGCCTCGTCGACGGCCGCGACCGCGATCTGCGTGCCGGCCGGCGCGGGCTGGCCGTTCGGCAGCGTGACCTTCACGTGCGCCTGCGCCTTGCTGCGCACCGTGTAGCGCGTCGCGTCGGTCGTCACGGCCACGCCGAGACGGTGCACGCCCGTGCCGACCTTGATCTCGCCGAGACCATAGCGGAACGCGGGCTTCGACAGGTCGACGAATGCGGTCGGCGCCTCATAGTGGCGGCCTTCGCGCCAGAACGCGCGCGCCCATTCGACCGGCGCTTTCCAGCCCCACGTGAAGAACGAGTACCACGGCACTTCGCGAATCCGGCCGCGCAGCGCGAGCACCGACACGTAGACGTTCGGCCCCCACGATTCGCCGACCTTCAGGTCGACGGTCGGGTTCTTGCCGTTCAGCTCGACGATGTGCGTTTCCATCACGCCGCCGCGCTCGACCGCGACGAGCGCGGTCGCGTAGCGGAACGGCATCCGCACCTGGAAGCGGGCCGTTTCGCCCGGTTCGTACAAGGTCTTCTCCGGGATCACGTCGATCCGGTCGGTGTTGTCGCCGCCGAACCAGAGCTCGTCCTCGCGCGTGACCCACACCGACGTCGATGCGTTCGACGTGCGGCCGTCGCCGTCCTTCGCGACCGCGATCAGCTGCACGTTGCCGGCCTGTTCGAGCGTCGCGTCGCAGGCCATGCGGCCCTTGTCGTCGGTCTTGCCCGAGCACAGCACGCCGAGGTCGCGCGTATCGCTCTTGTTGTCGTACGCATAGAAGCCGCCGACCATCCGCTTGCGCGACGACGTCGTGATGCGCGCGACGCCCTTGATCTCGACCGGCACCGATGCGCGCGGCTTGCCCTGCAGGTCGACCGCGAGCGCCTGCACGGGCACGCGCTGGCCGACCGACACCCAGCGGCCGGCCTTGATGCCGGCCACCACCGCGGCCGGCCACAGGATCGTGTCGCCGCGAATCGTCTGCACTTCGCCGTTCGGGTCGGCGAACGTCGCTTCGAGCGCGATGCGCTTCGGCGCGTCGACGTCGGGCAGGCCCTTGAGCGTGACCGAGCCCGCGCCGTTGCGGTCGAGCGTCAGCGGCAGCTTGTCGGCGATCAGCTTCGTCGCGTCGGGATCGTTGTTCGTCGCCGATGCGTTGTCGCCGTCCTGCGAATCGTCGTCGGCATTGCCGTCGCTCTTGTCGGGGCGATACGGCGTGAAGCTGAAGTCTTCGAAGCGATCCGCGAACGGCGGCGACGCCCACTTCATCAGCGCCGACACCTGCACCGGCAGGTTCGATGCGCCGCCGCCCGACACATAGTCGATCTGCACCGCGAGCGGCGCTTCCTTCACCGCGACGAGCGGGCTCTTCTGCGCGTCGCGCGCGCCGATCGATCCCTTCAGCACCGGCAGGCGGAACGCCTCGACGCGGAAGCTGCCGCTGTAGTAGGTGGCGGTCGGCGCGTCTTCCGGGCCGCCTTCGAGCTCGACGCCGTATTCGCCGAGCTTCGCGGCGGGCGGCAGCGTGAACTGCGTGTCCGCGCTGTGGTCGGCGGCCCACGTGAGCGGCAGCTTGTACGTCTGGCCCGTGCCGAGATGGCGGATCGTCACGCGCGTCGGGTATTGCGACGGGAACGCGAGGCTCTGCAGCGTTTCGGTTCGGATGAAATGCTTCATCGACACGGTTTCGCCCGTGCGCAGCAGCGTGCGGTCGAACACCGTATGCGCGCGCACGGTCGGCGCGCTGTCTGTGTCGGTCGGCACGTTGAAGCGCCACGATTCGATCCCGCGGTTCCAGCCCGAGCTGACGAACGCCATGTCGGGGCCCGTCTTCGGATCGTCGACGCGCGCCGACACGAAGTAGTCGTCGAAGCGCTCGGAAGAGCTGCATTCGTGCTTCGCCTCGAACGGCCGGTCGATCTTCAGCAGGCCCTGCGCATCGGTCTTGCCGGCCGCGATCTCGTCGCCGTTGCAATCCGACACGCGGATCTGCGCGTTCGGCACGGGCTTGCCCTTGTCGAGCGTCGTGACCCACACGAGGTTGTTCTCGCGGCCCTGTTTCAGGTGCACGCCGAGGTTCGTGACGAGCACGGTGGTGCGCACGTACATGCTCGACGGCTTCGCAAGCAGCGAGCGGCCGAGCGCGGGCGACGCGAGTTCGAGCACGTAGAAGCCGGGCTTGTCGATCGGCACGCCGACGATCTCGAACGGCCGCAGCGTCTTCGGGTCGGCCTGCGGCAGCGTCAGCGCCTGCGCGCCGGGCTCGCCCTTGAGCAGCGACAGCGAGCGCACGTCGATGCGGCGGTCCTTCGGTGCGGGCTGCTTTTCGCCGGCCGCGAGCGGCACGTAGACGGGGTGCTGGCCCTTGCGCGCCAGCAGGCCGGGAATCTGGCTTTCGATCGAGCCGGCCGTCATCGACCAGTTGTCGAAGCGGTCGACGGTGCGCATCCACTGGCGGATCGCGGTGTCGTTCTCGACCTTCAGGTTCGCGAATTGCGCGCCGCCCGCGTTGAGGCCCGCGATATGCAGGTCGGCCTCGACGTTGCGCAGCGTGACGGGCACGAGCGCGGGCGTATCGGGTTCGGCGAAGCGCTCGACGATCCCGAAGGTGCCCGACGAGAATTTCGCGAGCGGCGGCATCGGCGCGGTGCGCGTCGCCAGCGGGAACAGGTCGGCGTTGGACAGCGAGCGGTCGGTCACGTCGCGCAGGCCCGACGGCAGTTCGATCGTCAGGCCGGCCTGCGCGGGCAGCGGCGGGTTGAACGTGACGGTCGTCACTTCCTCGCTGCGGTCGTCGGCCGCGAAGGTCGGCGACAGCGAACCGTCGGGGCCGCGCAGCTTGATCGCCTCGGCGTTCTTGCGCGAGATCGGCGCGTTGAACGACAGCGTAAGCGGGCGCAGCGGCGTGCACGGCGCCTTCGCGTTCTCGCGTTCGCACGAGAAGCTCGCGGCGAACGGTGCGCGCACGGTGAAATCGAAGCGCCGTTCGGTTTCGTTCGCGATGCCGCTCGGGCTCGCGACGCCCTTGCCGTATACGAGCTGCATCTTCGCGCTTGCCGGCAACGCCTGCGAGCACGACAGCGTCAATACGCGCGCGGCATCCTTCTTCAGCCCGAAGTGGTCGAGCAGCGCGGTGCGCGTGTCGTCGTCGGCGGCCGTGACGGGAATGCGGTTGCCGATGCCGGCTGCTTCGCACCAGATGTTCGCGAGCGCCGAGCGCGGTTCGGCCGGGCCGTTCAGCTTCAGCACGAAGACCTGCCGTTCCTCGATCTCGCGCGAGCCGGGGCGCACGTTCACCGGGAACGGGCCGCCCGTCTGGAACGCGAAGCGGCGCGGGCCGCTGGCCGCATTGCCGGCGACCGAGCGCAGCGTGTCGTTGAGCGCGACCGAGCAGCGCACGCCGGGCGGCAGGTCGTTTTCGAAATCGTAAACCCAAGTCTTGTCGTCGAGCCAGTGACCCTGGCCGCGTGCGGCAGTCGAATCGTTGCAGGTCACGCGCGCGGGATTCGGCGCGGATGCCGAGCCGAACGCGACCATCGGTTCGTCGAACTTGACGACGGTCTGCCGGACTTCGGTGACGGTGCCCTGCGGCGATACGCTCACCGTGCGCGCCGCGAGCGCATGCAGCGACAGGGCCGCGGCCCCGCCGAGCGCCGCGACGGCGCCGATGCGCCAGAGCAGCCGGGTGGTGTGGTTGGTTCGTTTCGCTTTGTTGTGTTTATCGTGCTGCTTCATCGCTCGATTGCCCTCGGAGGGAAGCTTTCTGTTTGATTGCACGCGATTCTAACCGACGGTCATGCGCACGCATCGTCGCGCGCAGCCGCAGTGTGTCGTCGCCATGCGACATCGGTGCATCCGCCGCATATTTGTCGCGCCGACGACACAAAAATGCAGCGAAATGTCGATTGTCGCGGATTGCGGAACATTTAATGGACTATAAAAAGATTGTTCGATCCGATTTGTGCGCGTACATTTCAGGTCCGCGCCAATGTTTGAGAAATATCAAGCGTGGTTTTCCCGAATCCGGTGTTCGAGAGAAGGAAACATGCACAACGACAACACCCCCCACTCGCGTCGCGATGGCGACGCAGCCGCAACCGGCATCACGCGGCGTCAATGGCTGCAGGGCGCACTGGCGCTGACGGCGGCGGGCCTCACGGGCTCGCTGGCGTTGCGGGCCCTGGCCGATGATCCCGGCACTGCGCCGCTCGATACGTTCATGACGCTCTCCGAAGCATTGACCGGCAAGAAGGGGCTGAGCCGCGTGCTCGGCCAGCGCTTCCTGCAGGCATTGCAGAAGGGCTCGTTCAAGACGGCCGACGGCCTGCCGCAACTCGCCGGCGCACTCGCGTCCGGTTCGCTGAATCCCGATCAGGAAGCGCTCGCGCTGAAGATTCTCGAAGCGTGGTATCTCGGCATCGTCGACAACGTCGTGATTACCTACGAAGAGGCATTAATGTTCGGTGTCGTATCCGATACGCTCGTGATCCCTTCGTATTGCCCCAACAAACCCGGCTTCTGGGCCGAAAAACCGATCGAGAGGCAAGCCTGATGGCCGATACCGATACGCAAAAGGCCGACGTCGTCGTCGTCGGGTCGGGTGTCGCAGGCGCGATCGTGGCGCACCAGCTCGCGCTGGCGGGCAAGTCGGTGATCCTGCTGGAAGCCGGCCCGCGCATGCCGCGCTGGGAAATCGTCGAGCGCTTTCGCAACCAGCCCGACAAGACCGATTTCATGGCGCCGTACCCGTCGAGCCCGTGGGCGCCGCATCCGGAATACGGCCCGCCGAACGACTACCTGGTCCTGAAGGGCGAGCACAAGTTCAACTCGCAGTACATCCGCGCGGTGGGCGGCACGACGTGGCACTGGGCCGCGTCGGCGTGGCGCTTCATCCCGAACGACTTCAAGATGAAGACCGTGTACGGCGTCGGCCGCGACTGGCCGATCCAGTACGACGACCTCGAACACTACTATCAGCGCGCCGAGGAAGAGCTCGGCGTGTGGGGCCCGGGCCCCGAGGAAGACCTGTACTCGCCGCGCAAGGAGCCTTACCCGATGCCGCCGCTGCCGTTGTCGTTCAACGAGCAGACGATCAAGCGCGCGCTCAACGGCTATGACCCTAAGTTCCACGTGGTGACCGAGCCGGTCGCGCGCAACAGCCGCCCGTACGACGGCCGGCCAACCTGTTGCGGGAACAACAATTGCATGCCGATCTGCCCGATCGGCGCGATGTACAACGGGATCGTGCACGTCGAGAAGGCCGAGCAGGCCGGCGCGAAGCTGATCGAGAACGCGGTCGTCTACAAGCTCGAGACCGGGCCGAACAAGCGCATTACCGCCGCGGTCTACAAGGACAAGTCGGGCGCCGACCATCGCGTCGAAGGCAAGTACTTCGTGGTGGCCGCGAACGGCATCGAGACGCCGAAGATCCTGCTGATGTCGGCGAACCGCGATTTCCCGAACGGCGTCGCGAACAGCTCCGACATGGTCGGCCGCAACCTGATGGACCATCCGGGCACCGGCGTGTCGTTCTACGCGAACGAGAAGCTGTGGCCGGGCCGCGGCCCGCAGGAGATGACGTCGCTGATCGGTTTCCGCGACGGCCCGTTCCGCGCGACCGAAGCCGCGAAGAAGATCCACCTGTCGAACATGTCGCGCATCAACCAGGAGACGCAGAAAATCTTCAAGGGCGGCAAGCTGATGAAGCCCGCGGAGCTCGACGCGCAGATCCGCGACCGTTCCGCGCGCTACGTGCAGTTCGACTGCTTCCATGAAATCCTGCCGCAGCCCGAGAACCGCATCGTGCCGAGCAAGACGGCCTCCGACGCAATCGGCATCCCGCGCCCCGAGATCACGTACGCGATCGACGACTACGTGAAGCGCGGCGCCGTGCACACGCGCGAGGTCTATGCGACGGCCGCGAAGGTGCTGGGCGGCACCGAAGTCGTCTTCAACGACGAGTTCGCGCCGAACAACCACATCACGGGCGCGACGATCATGGGCGCGGATGCACGCGACTCGGTCGTCGACAAGGACTGCCGCACGTTCGACCATCCGAACCTGTTCATCTCGAGCAGCTCGACGATGCCGACCGTCGGTACGGTGAACGTGACACTGACGATCGCGGCGCTCGCGCTGCGGATGTCGGACACGCTGAAGAAGGAAGTCTGACCGTGCGGAAATCTACTCTCACCTTCCTCCTCGCCGGCTGCCTCGCGCTGCCGGGCCTCGCGCGCGCGGCCGACGCCGCCGATCCGGCGCAGGTCAAGCGCGGCGAATACCTCGCAGTCGCGGGCGACTGCATGGCGTGCCACACCGCGAAGGGCGGCAAGCCGTTCGCGGGCGGCCTCGGCATGCCGGTGCCGCTGCTCGGCAAGATCTACACGAGCAACATCACGCCCGATCCCGAGACGGGCATCGGCAACTGGACGTTCGACGATTTCGAGCGCGCGGTGCGCCACGGCGTCTCGAAGAACGGCGACAACCTGTACCCGGCGATGCCGTACGTGTCGTACGCGAAGATCAACGACGACGACGTGCAGGCGCTGTACGCGTACTTCATGCATGGCGTCGAACCGGTCAAGCAGGCGCCGCCGAAGAACGAGATCCCCGCGCTGCTGAGCATGCGCTGGCCGCTGAAGATCTGGAACTGGCTGTTCCTGACGGACGGCGTGTACCAGCCGAAGCCGGCGCAGAGCGCCGAGTGGAACCGCGGCGCGTACCTCGTGCAGGGCCTCGCGCACTGCAGCACGTGCCACACGCCGCGCGGCATCGCGATGCAGGAGAAGTCGCTCGACGAGACGGGCGGCAGCTTCCTGTCGGGCTCGGTGCTCGCGGGCTGGGACGGCTACAACATCACGTCCGACCCGAACGCGGGGATCGGCGGCTGGACGCAGCAGCAGCTCGTCCAGTACCTGCGCACCGGCAGCGTGCCGGGCGTCGCGCAGGCGGCCGGCCCGATGGCCGAGGCGATCGAGCACAGCTTCTCGAAGATGACGGAATCCGACATCGGCGCGATCTCGACGTACATCCGCACGGTGCCGGCCGTCGCCAGCGGCGACGCGAAGCAGTCGCGTTCGTCGTGGGGCAAGCCGGCCGAGGACGGCCAGAAGCTGCGCGGCGTCGCGCTCGCGTCGTCGGGCATCGATCCGGCGCGGCTGTATCTCGGCAACTGCGCGACCTGCCACCAGATGCAGGGCAAGGGCACGCCGGACGGTTATTACCCGCCGCTGTTCCACAACTCGACGGTCGGCGCGCCGAATCCGACCAACCTCGTGCAGGTGATCCTGAACGGCGTGCAGCGCAAGGCCGGCAGCGAGGACGTTGGAATGCCGGCGTTCCGTCACGAGCTGTCGGATGCGCAGGTCGCCGCGCTGACGAACTACCTGACCGGGCAGTTCGGCAATCCGGCCGCGAAGGTGACCGAGCAGGACGTCGCGAAGCTGCGTTGACGCGACGCGCGACGAAGCTGCAGGGCAACATCGAAGAAGAGCGGCATCGAACCAGAGGAGGAGCACAGCACATCGGGCGGACCCCGATGCCGGTTGTTGCAGGGCGGGGCGGGCAGCGCAGGCGGCTGTCCGTCCCGGTTCACTGGCAATCCGGTGCGCCAGCCGCGCATCGTTTTCGTTGATCGACACCATGACACCGAATCAACCGTTTCTCGCGTCCCAACGCGATGTGCTGCTGCTGCTTGCCCGCATCCTGCTCGTGATCCTGTTCGTGATGTTTGGCTGGAAGAAGATCATCGACTTCCCCGGTACCATCGCGTTCATGGGCTCGGAAGGCGCGCCCGCGCCGATCGTTTCCGCCGCGATCTCCGTCGCGATGGAACTGTTCGCCGGGATCGCGATCCTCGTCGGCTTCCAGACGCGCCCGCTCGCGCTGCTGCTTGCGCTGTATACGATCGGCACCGGCATCATCGGCCACCACTACTGGACGATGACGGGCGGCGAGCAGATCAACAACATGATTCATTTCTACAAGAACATCGCGATCTCGGGCGGCCTGCTCGCGCTCTGCGCAGCGGGCCCCGGGCGTTTTTCGATCGATCGCGGATAAACAGACCCGGGGCGCGCGCATGGGGCGCGCGCTGGAAGGTCGAGACTCCGAGGGGGCAACATTTTGCGACTCAAACATTTCGCATGGCTGATTGCGGCCGCCACGCCGGCGGCCGCTTTCGCACAAACGAGCGTGACGTTGTATGGCCGTGTCGACGGCGGCGTCGAATACCTGAATCACATCGCGACGCCGAACGGCAGCAAGTCGCGCTGGAGCGCGGAAAGCGGCGACTGGGGCACCAGCATGTTCGGCCTGAAGGGCATCGAGGATCTGGGGGGCGGGCTGTCGACGGTCTTCAACCTCGAAACTGCGTTCCAGGTGATGAACGGCCAGACCGGCGGCGGGCGCATGTGGTCGCGGCGCGCGTATGTCGGCCTGAAGAGCAATACGTGGGGCCAGCTGCAGGCCGGCCGCAACCTGTTCATCGACAGCGACGGCGTGTGGGAATTCGATCCGTTCGTGCAGCAGGCGTTTTCGTCCGCATCGCTCGTGCGCGGCCGCAACTGGCAGCAGAGCAGCAACAACATCGAATATCACAGCCCGGTGATCGGCGGCTTCGACGTGCAGGCGCAATACGCGTTCGGCAACCAGTCGCGCGGCTTCAACTACGGCGCGGCCGACGATTTCGGCCGCTCGGACGGGATCATGATCTCGTACCACTCGCCGGTGCTCGACGTGCGCGGCATCTACGACGAACTGCGCGACAACAACGGCAAGTTCAGCAACATCTTCACCGCGTCGCGCGAGTATTTCGTCGGCGCGAACGTGAAGGTGTCGAAGTTCAAGATCCAGGGTGCGTATACGCACTACCAGGCGCCGGACAGCCCGGCCGGCGTCGCCGATCGCGCGGATCACTACTGGCTCGGCGCGACCTACACCGCGACGCCGCAGTGGGCGGTGACGGGCGGCGGGTATTACGTGAAGGTCGGCGACGGCGGCGGCGATGCGTCGCACGATCCGTCGGGCCACGCGATCATGTATGTGCTCGGTACTACGTACAACCTGTCGAAGCGCACGTTCCTGTACGGCACGGTCGCGTATGCGCGTAACGGCGGGAATTCGAACTTCTCGCTGCTCGCGACGCCGCGCGACGCGACGTCGGGTACGAGCCCGCTGACGGGCGAGTCGCAGACGGGTGCGTATGTGGGGATGATGCATACGTTCTGAGCGGGGCGACTACGCGACTTGCACCCAACGCACGGGCGGTGACCGCCCGTGCGTTGTTGCGTTTACGGCGTGTGGTCGATATCGGTCAGAACACGCAGGTATCGGTCGTCGTCAGCGTCGCGAACGGGCCGTCGAGCGTTGCATTGTGATGCGCGACGATCCGCTCGGCCGACAGAGCCGGCGTGTCCATGCAGGTGTGCGCGTCGGTTACGAGCACGGCGCGAAAGCCGAGATCGGCGGTGGCGCGGCAGGTCGTATCGACGCAGTACTGCGTCTTCATGCCCGCGACGACGAGTTCGCCGATGCCAGCGGCGCACAGCCATTCGGCGAGTTGCGTGCCGGCGAAGCAGTTCGACCGCGTCTTGTCGAACACGATGTCGCGCGCGGGATCAATCGCGAGTTCCGGCAGCAGCGCGGCGAGCGGCGAATCGGGCGCGATCGGCGAGCCGGCGGGCCCGGTGTGACGCACGGCGAACACCGGCGCACCGCCTTCGTGCGCGCGGCCGATCAGCCGGTTGATGTTGGCGAGCACGCGTGCGCCGTCATGCGGACGATCGGGACCATGAAACAGCCCGACCTGCATGTCGACGACGAGCAGCGCGCGTTTCGGGGAAGGGACTTCGGACATCGCGTTTCTCCTGAGTGACCGATACGGACGGAGAAACGACAAGACCCCGTCCGGAACCGGCGGGGCCTGTGAGGAATCGGTGCGCTACGACCTTGCGCGCACTCGCCGCACGAGTCCGCCGAAGGCGGTCGTGCGCGTGGTGATCGAATGAGTGGTCGTGGCGTGGCGCATGGATCGATCATGCCCGATGCGTGCGCACCACGTCAATCGCGTGCCGCGCATCGAACGCCGCTCAATCGAGCGACTTCCCGGCCTTCTCGTCCATGCAGCGAATGGCGAGCAGCGTCAGCACGCCGCACCCGATCGCATACCACGCGGGCGCGTTCGGATTGCCTGTCGCCGCGATCAGCCACGTGACGAAGAACTGCGCGAAGCCGCCGAAGATCGCGACGCCGACGCTGTACACGAGCGCGCCGCCGGTCGCGCGCACCGCACGCGGGAACAGTTCGCCGAGCATCGCTCCGGTCGCGCCGATGTTGATCGCATGCACGATCGACAGCGCGGCGATGATCGACAGCAGCGACGCGGCGCCCGGCCAGCGGTTCAGCGCGATGAACGCCGGGTACACCGCGGCCATCAGCACGATGCGTGTCCACCAGACGATCCGGTTGCGCCCGTAGACGTCGGACAGGTGGCCGCCGATCGGCGTCACGAGCATCAGGATTGCACCGGCGACGCAGCCGGCCGTCATCGACAGCCAGGTCGGCAGGTGCAGCACCTGCACGCCGTAGATCGCCATGTAGAACACGATGATGTAGTGGATCGACGTGCCGCCGATCGTCACGCCGAGCCCTGCGAACACGGCCTTGCCGTGATGGCGCAGCACGTCGGCGAGCGGCAGCGACGCGACCGGCTCGTCGTGCGCGGCGGCAGGCGTAGCGGCCGGCACTTCCTCGACGGTGCGGCGCAGCCAGTAGCCGAGCGGCACGAACAGCGTGCCGATGATGAACGGTACGCGCCAGCCCCAGCTTTCGAGCTGCGCGGCATTCAGCGTCGACGTCAACGCGACGCCGGTGAGCGCACCCGCGAGCGCGGCGAGCCCCTGGCTCGAGAACTGGAACGATGCGTAGAAGCCGCGGCGGTGCTGCGGCGCCTGTTCGAGCAGCAGCGTCGTCGACGCGCCGACTTCGCCGCCCGACGCGAACCCCTGCAGCAGGCGCGCGAGCACGAGCAGCAGCGGCGCGGCGAGGCCGACCTGCGCGAAGGTCGGCGCGACCGCGATCGTCGCGGTGCCGAGCGCCATCAGCAGCAGCGTGAGGATCATCGCCTTCTTGCGGCCGACGCGGTCGGCGTACATGCCGATCACGAGCCCGCCGAGCGGTCGCGTGACGAAGCCGACGCCGAAGCTCGCGACCGCGAGCATCAACTGCCCGAACGACGAATGCACCGGAAAGAACAGCTTGCCGATCAGGATCGCGAAGAAGCTGTAGACCGTGAAGTCGTAGAACTCGAGCGCGTTGCCGACGGCGGCGGCCGCGATCAGCCGGCGTTTCTTCGCGGCGGCGCGGGCATCGACCGGCGTGCCGGCGAACGGAAGGGCGGACGTTTCCATGGGGTTCCCCCGGTAAGCGCGAAACTGCGTGGTGAAGGGCCGTCAGGCCGCGAGCCAGGCTTCGGCGACGCGAACCCAGTAGCTCGCGCCGATCGCGAGAATGTCGTCGTTGAAGTCGTAGCCGGGGTTGTGCACCATGCAGCCGCCCTTGCTGCCGATCCCGTTGCCGATGAACGCATAGCAGCCGGGGCGCGCCTCGAGCATGAACGCGAAATCCTCGCTGCCCATCAGCGGCGCGGCGTCGGTTTCGACGCGCTCGGCGCCGAGCATCCGGCGCGCGATATCGGCCGCGAACGCGGTCGGTTCCGCGTGATTGACGAGCACCGGGTAGCCGTAGTCGTAGTCGACTTCCGCGGTGACGCCGAAGCTTTCCGCCTGGCCTTTCACGAGCGCGTCGATGCGGCGCGCGAGCAGCGCGCGCACGTCGGCGTTCAGCGCGCGCACCGACAGCTTCATCACGACGGTTTCGGGAATGATGTTGAACGTCTCGCCGGCCTGCACGCTGCCGACCGTGATCACCGCCGCATGCTGCGCGTCGACCTCGCGCGCGACGATCGTCTGCAGCGCGACCATGATGCTGCCCGCGGCCGACATCGGATCGCGCGCGAAATGCGGCATCGCGCCGTGGCCGCCGACACCGCGCAGCGTGATCGTCACGCGGTCGGCCGACGCCATCGCGGCACCGGTGCGGAACGCCATGTCGCCGGCCGCGCGGCCCGGCATGTTGTGGATCGCGAAGATCGCGTCGCACGGGAAGCGGTCGAACAGGCCGTCGTCCATCATCGCCTTCGCGCCGCCGAAGTTTTCCTCGGCCGGCTGGAAGATCAGGTTCAGCGTGCCGGAGAACTGGCGCGTCGCCGCGAGGTGGCGCGCCGCGCACAGCAACATCGCGGTGTGGCCGTCGTGGCCGCATGCATGCATCTTGTTTGCATGGCGGCTTGCATACGGCAGGCCGGTGGCTTCCGCGAGCGGCAGCGCGTCCATATCGGCGCGCAGGCCGACCGTGCGCGTGCCTTGCCCTTCGCGCAGCACGCCGACGACGCCCGTCTTGCCGATGCCGCGATGCACTTCATAACCCCAGCCGGCGAGCAGCTCGGCAACGAGATCGCTCGTGAGCGTCTCTTCGAACGCGAGTTCGGGATGCGCGTGGATGCGGCGGCGCACCTCGACCAGTTCGGGCGCAATCGCGGCGATGCCGGGGATGACGGGGTTCACGGCTTGCAGCATGGTCTCTCCTGTGGGGCGGATGGGGCGTTTGACGCGCATATGACGAGAAAGCATATAAATTTCTTTTGCTTACCAGAAGCTGATAAATTGCTTTGGTGCACACCACCGGTTGCCGCTCGGGAATACCCTGAACCGGCGTGCACGGCCGGGTACAGGGTTTCCACGGATCACGCATCGCCGCCATGAAATACCATCAGCTGAAAGCGTTCGTCACCGTTGCGGAAGAGGGCAGCATCCGCGCGGCCGCGCGGCGCCTGAACGTGTCGCCGGCGGCGCTGACGAAGGCGGTCAAGGAACTGGAGATCGCGCTCGGCGTGTCGCTCGTCGTGCGCACCGCGCGCGGCGTGCAGCTCACCGCGTTCGGCCAGCAACTGCAGGTGCGCGCGCGGCTGATCGTCGCCGAAATGCAGCGCGCCCGCGACGATATCGAGCAGGCGCAGGGCGCGATGACGGGCTCCGTCGCGGCGGCGATCACGCCGGCCGCCGCGGTGACGATCCTGCCCGATGCGTTTCGCGCGTTCCGGCGCCGCTTTCCGGTGGCGCGCGTCAACCTGGTCGAAGGGTTTCCGGGCGTCGCGCTGCCGCGCCTGCACGACGGCTCGCTCGATTTCGCGGTGGCCGTCGTCGTGCCTGAGCTACTGGCGGCCGAGTTCGATCATGCGGAGCTCTATGCGAGCCGTTCGCTGATCGTCGCGCGCAAGGAGCATCCGCTCGCGTCGGCCACGTCGCTCGCCGATCTCGTCGAGGCCGACTGGCTGATGAATCCGTCGCCGGAAAGCTCGACGCAGGCGCTGTTCAATTCGTTCGTCGCGTACGGGTTGCCGGTGCCGGCGCGTGTCGTCGAATGCCCGAGCTTCGGGCTCGCGCACAGCCTGATGACGGGTTGCGACCTGATCGCATCGATGCCCGAGCAACTGCTCCAGGGCGCGTGGGCACGCGAGCAGTTGACGGTGCTGCCGATTCGCGAGCGTTTGCCGGCCGTGTCGGTGCAGGTCGTGACGCGCCGCGACAGCCCGCTGACGCCGGCCGCGGCGATGCTGCTCGATTGCCTGCGCGATTCCGCGCGACGAAAGGGGCTGCGGTGAATCGGATCCTGCGGGCAGCGTCCGTCATCGCATAGTCATCCTGAAGATCGGGCGCGCAGCGCTGCCGTCGTTTGACGGGCACGACGCTTGCCCGGCGAGCACGCAGTTCGGGCGTGCGCCGCGCGAGCCGGTATCATAGCGACCGGCTCGCCGCTCCGGCCGGCCTCCAACAACATCGCCATCCGGCATCCAGCAATCAGAGGCATCACATGACCAGTGCAACCCAATTCGACAACGTATCGGTCGTCAAGCGCGCGAACGTCTATTTCGACGGCAAGTGCGTGTCGCATACCGTGCTCTTCCCGGACGGCACGCGCAAGACGCTCGGCGTGATCCTGCCGTGCGCGCTCAACTTCGGCACGGACGCGCCCGAATTGATGGAAGTGCAGGCCGGCAAGTGCCGTGTGAAGCTCGACGGCAGCAGCGAATGGCAGACCTACGGCGCCGGCGAATCGTTCTCGGTGCCGGGCAAGAGCCGCTTCGACATCGAAGTGCTCGAGACGCTCGACTACGTGTGCAGCTACCTGTAAGCGCGGGCAGCAGCAAAAGAAAAGCCCCGCCGAAGCGGGGCTTGTCGCAAGCGGATGGCGCAAGGCCATCCGAAGCGCTTGCTCTCGTTACAGGCAGGCGTTGATGTCGCCGGCCGACGATGCATCGCCGCCGCGGAAACCGACCCAGGTCTTCGCATTCGCGGCATTGGCCGGGCGCACCACGGCGGCGGCGCCGTTCGGCGGCTGCTGGCCCGGCGCATAAACGGCCATCGCGAGGCCGTTCGCGAGTTCATACTGCGACGTCACCTGTTGCTGCGACTTGTCGGCCCAGGTCTTGGCGATGCACTGCGCGACCTGGTCGGCGGGCTTCTGGCTTTGTCCCACGTTCTGCAGGGCGGAATCGGCCGCATGAGCAGAAAATGCCACGGTCAATGCGATGAGCGGTAAGTATTTCACGTTCACGTTATCTCCCTCGAGTCGTGATTGATTGAGTGGGATGCGCAGCAGTACTGCGTGCTAATGAGATCGCGTCGGACAAGCACGGTTCCGGCTATTCCGAAACAAGTTGTTAACGCGCTTGCCAAACGGTGGCTCCGGTGCTGTGCGGCTCTGCTGCGGCGCGGCATGCATCGTGTGCGGCCCGTCGGTGGACGGGTGACGCGGCAACGACGTCGTGCGTTGCCCGGTCGGCGCGCTGCCCGGTCGTGTGGTGACGTGACGGTCGCGGCGAGCGGCATGTGTGTGCATGCCGTGCCGCGACTCTTTATCTGATCGCGAATTGGAATGGCTGAATTGGGTGGCCCCGTCGCATGGGTACCATGATGACAAACTTTCGTCGGTTGGATTGTCAACCAACTTTAAACGCGGGAAGCAGCGGAAAACGATGCGGTGCGCGAGGCGCGCGCCGCATCGTGCAGCGACGTGAGGCGGGGTGATGAAGCGGTGCGCGGCCGCGGTGCCGCGCACGCTGGATGCGTCAGCCGGCCTTGCGCGTGCCGATGTCGCGCAGGTTGGCCGGGACGATCGGGCGGAAGCGCTCGCGCTTCTGTTCGTCGTCGAAGTGCTGGAGCGCGGGCTTGATCAGGTCGCTGCGCGACACGATGCCCGTGATGCGCAGCGATTGCTCGTCGTCGACGACCGGCAGGCGTTCGAGGCCGAGCATCGCGAGTCGCGATGCGACGACGCGGCACGTCTCGTGCGCAAGCGCGACGGCGGGCGCGCAGTTGGCGAACGCGCCCGAGACCGGCGTGTCGGGCGCGGCGTGTGCGCGCTGCGCGTCGAGCGTCGCGCGATCGACGAGGCCGAGCAGGCGGCCGTTCTGCACGACCGGGTACGCGCGGTGCGTCTGCTTCGCGCCGAAGTACTGCGTCTCGACAATATCGAGCGTCGACGCGCCGTCGATCGCGACGAGCCGGTCGGCGGACGTCATCACTTCGCCGATGTCATGCCGCTCGAGCGGATCGACACCGTATTCGCGGTAGATGTGATAGCCGCGGCGCGCGATCTTTTCCGTCATGATCGAGCGCTTCATCACGATGGTCGCGAAGCCGTGCGCGACGAGCGTCGCCGCGAGCAGCGGCAGCAGCGCGTTGGCGTCGTGCGTGAGGCCGAACGCGAACACGATCGCGGTCAGCGGGGCACCGAGCGTCGCGCCGAGCGTCGCGGCCATGCACACGAGCGGCCACAGCGCCGGATCGCCGCCTGGCAGCACCGGCGACAGCACGGTGCCGAGACCGGCGCCGAGCATCAGCAGCGGGGCGAGCACACCGCCCGACGTACCCGAGCCGAGCGCGATCACCCACATCACGGCCTTCACGATCAGCAGAGCGAGCGCGATCTTCAGCGCCATGTGCTGGTGCAGCAGGTCGCCGATCACGTCGTAGCCGACGCCGAGTGCGCGCGGTTCGAGCCAGCCGCCGATGCCGATCACGATCGCGCCGAGCGCGGGCCACCACATCCAGTGCACGGGCAGCTTCGCGAAGGTGTCCTCGACGCGGTACAGCGCAGCCGACAGGCCGCAGGCGAGCATGCCCGACAGCAGGCCCGCGACGATGCACGACAGCAGCGCGACGGGCGTCGGCGCGACCGTGGCGAGCGGAAACAGCGGATCGACGCCGAAGAACAGCGCGCGTGCGAAACCGGCCACCGCGCATGCGAGCGCGACCGGCAGGAAACTGCGCGGACGCCATTCGAACAGCAGCAGTTCGACCGCGAGCAGCACCGCGGCGACCGGCGTGCCGAACACGGCCGTCATGCCGGCGGCCGCACCGGCGACGAGCAGCGTCTTGCGCTCGGCGGCGGTCACGTGCACGCACTGCGCGATCAGCGAGCCGAGCGCGCCGCCCGTCATGATGATCGGGCCTTCCGCGCCGAACGGGCCGCCGCTGCCGATCACGACGCCGGACGACAGCGGCTTCAGGATCGCGACCTTCGGCGACATGCGGCTCTTGCCGAACAGGATCGCCTCGATCGCTTCGGGAATGCCGTGACCGCGAATCTTTTCCGAACCGAAGCGCGCCATCATCCCGACGATCAGCCCGCCGATCACCGGTATGACGATCACCCATGCGCCGAGCGTGTTGTTCGCCGGAGAGCGGTCGGCGAACGAGAACTGCTGGAAGAAGAACAGGTTCGTGAACAGGTGGATCAGGCTCGACAGCACGAACGCGGCAAGCGTGCTGAGCAGGCCGATCCCGGCGGCAAGCAACGCGATTCTGGGCAGGCGTTCGTTGGTCGAGAAATCGCGTTTGTGCGGTGCGCTCATCGGTGTGGTAAAAGCAAGGGTCAGTAATCGATCTGCGGGACCTGGAACGTGCCCTTGAGCGACTTCAGCTCGGCGCGATGCATCGCCGCGAGGCGTGCAAGCAGCGTTTCGCCGGCTTGCTCGAGGTGAACCTCGACCTGCCGGCGGTCGGCTTCGCTCGTCTTGCGCTTCACGAGCCCGAGCGCTTCGCAGCGCGTCACCAGCGCGACGACGCCGTGATGCTGCGCCTGCAGGCGTTCCGCGAGTTCGCCGATGGTTGCCCATTCGCGATGCGGATAGCCCTTGATGTGCAGCAGCAGCAGGTATTGCAGCGGCGTCACGCCTTCGCTTTGCGCGGCGCGTTCGGAGAAGCGCTCGAAGCGGCGCATGTGGTAGCGGAATTCGGACAGTTGCTGGAAATCGCTTTTGTCCAGCGCGCGTCGGGTATCGTTCATCGCGGTCGGTCGGGTAGTTGGTTTCGGTAGCGATAAATATATCACAATATGATATAAATGGCCGAATTAAAGCGGGGTGAAAGCATTCCGCGTTGCGTCGGTCGTTGCGCCCGGGTTACGCGGCCTCAAGCATTTGCGTTTGCCGATAAAGGCCCGTGACGAGATCCGTCTGCGTAATGATCCCGACGAGCCGGCGCGATGCATCGACAACCGGAATGTGGTGGTGGCCCGAATGCGTGAACAGCGGCACGAGCGCCGTGATCGGCATCGTTTCCGGCACGAACGCGACGTCGCGTGTCATCACCGAGGCGACGCTCGCAGGCTGGCCGCCGAACGATTGCGGCAGCCGCGCGGACAGGCGTTGCCACAGCGGGGTCGGGCGGCGCAACTGGCGCGTGAGGTCGGCGCGCGTGACGATGCCGGCCAGGCGGCCGTCGCCGTCGACGACGGGCAGTGCCTTCACGCGGTAGCGGTCGAGAAGCGTGAGCGCGGCCGTTACCGACGTCGACGGCGCCGCCTCGATCGCATGCTTCGTCATCAGGTCGGCGCACGTGAGCTGGCCGAACGTGCGCGTATAGGCCTGCATCTCGGTTTCGCGCAGCAGCGTTTCGAGATCGTCCGGATCGACGTCGAGCCATTCGCTGCGGCGCTTCAGCACTGCGTCGAGATCGTCGCGCGTGAAGCCGCCGCGTGCCGGAGCGGCGCTGCCTGCCTGCGGTTTCGCTTCGGGACGCACGCCGCCATGCGGGTAGCGGTGCCCGGTCAGTGCGTGATACGCGAGCGCGGCCGACAGCAGGATCGCCGATTGCAGCGCGATCGGCTCCAGCACGAAGCCGAACCCGAGCGAATGAATTGCCGGGCCGCCGACCACGGCCGTGAGCGCGACGGCGCCCGACGGCGGGTGCACGCAGCGCAGCGCGAACATGCCGCCGATCGCGCATGCGATCGCGACCGCGGCGGCCGTAATCGGATCGGCGATCCATTGCGCGCACGCGACGCCGACCGTCGCCGCGACGAGATTGCCGCCGATGATCGACCACGGTTGCGCGAGCGGACTTGCCGGCACCGCGAACAGCAGCACGGCCGACGCGCCCATCGGCGCGACGAGCAGCGGCACGAGGCCCGGCACGCCGGGCAGCCACCGCATCGTGACGCCGACCGTCGCGATGCCGACGAGCGCGCCCGTGCACGAACGCAGGCGCTCGCGCCAGCCGAGCGACATCGGATGGGGAAGGAAGCTGTGCAGCCATTGGCGCAGCGTGCGGCGCGACGAGGAGGAGCCTGACGACATGGACGGTAATCGGTAAACATGACAGCGCGGATACGCGCGGCGACAAGCACGGAATTATATCGTGTTGTGATACAAATTGTCGCGCTGCATCAAGCCGTTGCACGCGCACGACGCGCGTGTCTTGCAAAAGACTTTCATCCGATGAAAGTTCGGGCGGCGCGTAATAGCGCAAATTTGTCTGCGGCGGCGTACAATTCCGGCCACTGAATCCCCGATATGCCAGAACCACGTACGCGATGCCCGCTCTCCCGCCTTTCCCCCGGCACGGTGATCGATTCGACGTGGTTCGCGGTTGCGTTCCGTTCACCATCTGACGCGAGCGCCGCCGACGTCTCCCCACCGACTCTCCCCAAGCCAATCCAATGGACATGCTCGAAAACATGCGCCTGTTCGTGCGCGTTGTCGAAGCCGGCAGTTTTACCGCGGTCGCGAAGGAAATCGACGCGACCACCGCGCAGGTGTCGCGCGCGGTATCGAACCTCGAAGCGCACGTACAGACGCGCCTGCTGCATCGCACGACGCGCCATCTCGGCCTCACCGAAAGCGGCGAACGCTATTTCGAGCGCGCGAAATCGATCCTCGCGGAAATCGACTACGCGAACGCGGAGGCGCGCAACGCGCTGTTGCGGCCGAGCGGCAAGATGCGCATCCATGCGATGACGGGGCTCGGGCAGAGTCATGTCGTGTCGTCGATCGTCCGCTACCAGGAGGACAACCCCGACGTGGCGGTCGAGCTGACGCTCGCGCAGCGGATGCCGAATCTCGTCGAGGAAGGCTACGACGTGTCGATCGTGACGGCGTCGCAATTGCCCGATTCGGGCTATGTCGCGCAAACCTGCGGCACGAGCTGCAGCGTGCTCGTCGCGTCGCGCGAATACCTCGCGCGGCACGGCACGCCGCAGACGCCCGGCGATTTGCCGAACCACGTGTGCCTGCGTCTCGATACGCCCGCATCGCCGGCCGGCGAATGGCGGCTCGAGCGCAATGACGGCGACGAGGCTGTCTACGAACTGCAGCCTGCGCCGTTCCAGGTCAACGTGCCGGACGCGCTGTGCGTCGCGGTGCGCGCCGGGCGCGGGATCGCGTGCGTCGCGCTGTATACGGTGCTCGACGATATCCGCGCGCGGCGGCTGATCCGCGTGCTTCCCGATTACCGGTTGCAGACGGTGAGCGTGTATGCCGTCTACGCGACGCGCCGCTATCTCGACGCGAAGATCCGCACGTTCCTCGACCATCTGCGCACGACGCTCACGCCCGCGCTGGAGAACGACCTGCGCGAACTCGACCGGTTGACGATCGAGCAGACGCCGGGCGGCCGCAAGCGCGCTTGACGGCGCGTGCGGGCGCGGCCGCGCGCCGCCCGAACCGCGCGCGCCGCGGCGATGTTCATGCGCCCGGCATGATGCGAATCCGTTCGAAGCGGCCCGCGAGCCACATATCAGGTGCAACCGAGCATGGAAATCGTATCGCTATCGGTCTAACCTCGAACGACCATCGATCGATACAAAATCTGGATGATTGAACTGCACCAGCTTCGCTGCTTCGTCGCGGTCGCCGAGGAACTGCATTTCGGCCGCGCGGCCAGGCGGCTCTTCATGACCCAGCCGCCGCTCAGCCGGCAGATTCAGTTGCTCGAGCACGCGCTCGGCATCGCGCTGCTCGAACGCAGCAGCCGGCAGGTCGGCCTGACCGCGGCCGGCGAGCGTTTCCTGCGCGACGCGCGGCACATCCTCGAATTCTCCGCGCGGGCCGAGCAAGCCGCGCAGCGCGTCGCGCACGGCGGGGCCGGCCGCATCACGCTCGGCTTCACGGCCGTCAGTGCATACCGGATGATTCCGGTGCTGCTCGCACACGCGGCGCACGCGCTGCCGGACGTCGACGTCGAATTGCGCGAGATGGTGTCGACCGTGCAGATCGACGCGCTCGCATCGCGGATGCTCGACGCGGGTTTCGTGCGCCAGCGCGCCGCGCGCCAGCCGCTCGAATACCGGCTCGTGCAGCGCGAGCCGATGCTCGTCGCGGTCGCGCAAGGCGCGCCGCTTGCCGCGTACGAGCAGATCGGCCCCGACGAGCTCGACCGGCAGCCGTTCATCGCGTATTCGCCGAACGAGGGGAAGTACTTTCACGACATGATCTCGGGGATGTTCGCGGGCGCCGGGCGGCTGCCGAACTACCTGCACTACGTCGGGCAGACGCATACGATCCTCGGCCTCGTGCGCGCGGGGCTCGGCGCGGCGCTCGTGCCGGCGTCGGCGCGCGAGCTGCATGTCGACGGCGTGGTGTTCCGGCCGCTGGCGGGTGTCAACGTCGCGGCCGAGCTGTATCTCGCGTGGCGCGCGGACAACGACAATCCGGCGCTGCCGGTGTTCAACGCGATGGTCGAGCGGTTTCTCGCGCAGGAGCAGGGCGGCGCGGCGGCGTAGCGCATTCGTCGCGCGTCACAAGCTTTCAATCCGGAAGCTCGCGGTGCGGCGATGACAAGCAATCCTGAGCGAGCGCGGCAGGCGGGCGTCTCACGAATCCTTACCGCATTGAAAGCTGTCTGGATGAGTGCGTTTCAAGGACGCAACGCGGCGGTTCGCTGCACCGCGACAACCGCTTGACGCTGCATGCCGGTCGGCGCAGGATACGTCCGTGCATTTGGAGCGGGACGCGCCGGCCGCGCGGTTCCTGCACCCGCGACACGCAAAAGAACAACGATGAGCCTTTACGCACTCGTACCGGAATCCCGGCGCCGCATCGGTCGGCCCGCCGGAGCAGCGATTCTCCCGACGCCCGTCGCGTCACGTATCCGTCATCCCGTTTCGTACCGTGCCTCGGTACACTTCCCCGTCCGCGCGCCGGCCGCGCCGATGAACGGCGCCGGCCCGGCCCGCTGCATCGGGCCGCAGCCTGCCGCCCCTGATCACTGCATCCTGAACGGCACCTACACCGGCGTCTCGTGACGCCCGCCGGCGCCCGTCCTTGCATTGCGCCGCCGGCTTTCCCGACCGTCCGGCGGCACCGGAGTCCGAAGCATTTCGAGTGAGCTTGAAGAAGCAAACGCACGCAGTTCGGTTCGAGGTTCAAGGAGAAAAACTCATGTCGCAGCTTTCGAATGAAGCAAACGGCAGTTCGGGGAGTGGCAAGGTCAAGCTGATCAAGTGGGCGATCATCATCGCCGGGGTCGCCATTGCGGCACCGGCCGCGCTGTTCATCCTGAAGGGGATGATCGCGCTGATCACGGCGGGCGTCATCGGCCTCGGCGCGATCTATTTCGCGCCGGTCGTCGCGATGAAGTTCGCGAACCAGAAGGTGAAGATGATCGTCGAGGAGGCGCAGTCGAATCCGATCGAGACGCTGATCAACCAGCTCGCGGAAAAGCGCCAGGCGGCCCAGAAATTCGCGGACAGCATCACCGCGTTCCGCACCGAGGTGAAGAACTTCGAGAACAAGACCGAGTTGTTCGAGAAGCAGTATCCGGACGACGCACCGCGCTTCCGGTCGCAGCTCGACACGATGAAGCAGCTTCTCGCGTTTCGCGAGGGCCGCTACAAGCAGGTGCAGGCCGAACTGAAGAATTTCGCGTTGGCGATCGACCGCGCGAAGGCGATGTGGGACATGTCGCAGGCGGCGCAGCAGATGAACAAGCTCGCGGGCCGGCAGACGGCCGACACGTTCGAGCAGATCAAGACCGACGTGGCCGTCGATTCGGTGATGCGCTCGGTCAACAAGGCGTTCTCCGAGATGGAGACGTCGCTGATGGACAACCCCGAGGTCAAGCAGGCGCAGCAGCAGGCGATGAACGGCGGCCACGTGCCCGTTCCCGGCCCCGATGCGGCGAACCCCGCCCAGTTGCCGTCGAAACAACAATAACTTCCTGCAGGCACGCAACCATGAAAAAACTTCTCGGCGCAATCGCGTTTCTGGTGGTGCTCGTCGGCGTATGGATCGTGCATCAGGGCGGCCTGTCGTCGCTGATTCCCGCGCACGACACGGCCCCGGCCTCGACGTCCGCGCAAAACGGCGACACCGGCCAGCCCGCGCAGCCGTCGCCGTCGGCCAACGTGCTGCCGGCCGGCTTCACGCCGCAGGCCAGCGCGCTGAAATCGATTGCCGAAAACGGCATCGTGCGGATCTCGGTGCAGAACCCGAGCGAGCCGTTCTTCGGCGAGGACAAGGGTGCACCGCACGGCTTCAACGTCGAACTCGCGCGGCTGCTGTTCGCGGATCCGTCGTTCTCGCACGGCGGCAAGCCGGTCGTCGTCGATACGCGTCACGAGGTCGACACGTACCCGGGCGTGCCGAAGCAACTGCTCGACACGGACGCGAAGGGGAACCACGTCGTCGACGTGGCAATGGACGGGCTGACGTTCCCGGACAACACGCCGGCCGGCGTCGTCTATTCGGTGCCGTACGTCGACGATTTCGGCTATTCGCTGATCGTGCGGCAAGGGTCCGCGATCCGCTCGACCGACGATCTCGCGGGCAAGACGGTCGGCATCCTGAAGGGCGACCCCGACGTGCGCGCGTTCGTCACGCGCCAGTATCCGAACGTCCGGTTCGTCGAGGTCGACGATTCCGATCCGGCGTTCATCGCGAAGAGCATCGACGGGCATACGGTCGACGCGTTCATCTACGACTATCCGTTCGCGGTCAGCTCGATCAAGAGTACCGACCTGAAGTTCGCGGTGACCAAGCTCGACGGTTCGAGCATCGCGTACAAGATCGGCGTGCGCGCCGACGACCAGGATCTGCTGATCTACCTGAACGCCGCGATCGCGAAGCTCAAGCAGTCGCCGCAGTATCTCGACCTGCTGCGCAAGTACTTCGTCAGCGACCAGGCGGTGACGACCGCGGCCGCGTCGGGCGAACACACGTACGTGGTGAAGGCGGGCGACACGCTGAACATGATCGCGGCGAGCAAGCTCGGCAGCGGCCAGCGTTATCGCGAGATCCAGCGCCGCAACAACCTTGCCAATCCGAACCTGATCCTGGCCGGCCAGCATCTCGTGATTCCGGTCCGGTAGCGGCGGCGTGACGCGAATGAAGGGGGGGAAGGGACGTGAAAGACTGCGTGCGGCCCGGCGGAGGCGATCCGCCGGGCTGCGTGCATATCGGCGTCAGTGGGTGACCGACAGGAACAGGTACGCGGCGAACAGCGACAGGTGCACGACGCCGTGCAGCACCGTCGTGCGCCCCTGGCTGAGCGTCAGCGTGCTGACCAGCAAGGTGAGCGCCAGCAGCACGGTTTCCATCGCGCCGATGCCAAGCGTGAGCGGCTGGCCGACCCAGATGAACACGGCCGCGACGGTCGGGATCGTGAGCCCGATGCTCGCGAGCGCCGAACCGAGCGCGAGGTTCATGCTGGTCTGCAGGCGGTTCGCGCGCGCGGCGGTGACGGCCGCGAGCCCTTCCGGCAGCAGCACGAGCGCGGCGATCACGATGCCGACCGCGGCTTCGGGCGCGCCGAGCTTCAGCACCGCATGCTCGACGGCCGGCGACAGCAGCTTCGCGAGCAGCACGACCGCGACGAGGCTCGCGAACAGCAGCACCATGCTGATCACCGCAGTGCGGTTGCTCGGCGGCGCCGCGTGCACCGTTTCGTTCGCGCTGTCGTGATCGGCGAGGAAGTAGTCGCGGTGACGCACGGTCTGCACGAACACGAACACGCCGTACAGCACGAGCGACGACACGCCGGCGAACGCGAGCTGCGATTTCGAGAACTGCGGGCCCGGCACCGCGCTCAGGTAATTCGGCATCACGAGCGACAGCACGGACAGCGAAGCCAGCACCGCGAGCGCCTTGCTCGCGCCGCGCCCCTGGAAGTCCTGTTCGCCGTGCTTCCACGCGCCGACCAGCAGGCAGATGCCGACGATGCCGTTGCAGATGATCATCACGGCGGCGAACACGGTGTCGCGCGCGAGGCCCGATTTCTCGGGGCCCGCACCGAGCATCACCGACACGATCAGCGCGACTTCGATGACGGTCACGGCGACCGCGAGCACGAGCGTGCCGAACGGTTCGCCGACGCGGTGCGCGACGACTTCCGCATGGTGGACGGCGGCGAACACGGCGCCGGCCAGTGCGGCGGCGAACAGCGCGATGACGAGGCCTTCGGCCGGCACGACGCGCGACAGCGCGAGTACCAGCCATGCGGCAAGCGGGGCCCAGAGGGTCCAGCGCGGGAGCTGGTTGGACGAGAGCGGCATGGAGGGTTTCCTTATGCGAGTGGCGGCGCGCGACGCGCCGTCACGGGGTGACGAAGCCCGGCCGTACGATCCGCCGAACGAGGACGATGAAACCGAAGGGTGGCCGCGCGCAACAGCGCTGCCTTGGGTTCGCCGCCATGAGGCGGCGAGGGGCGCGGGCGGGCCGGAGCCCGTCGCTGGGTGAAACGGTTCGATGCGGCTGGCCGCCGATGGCGGGACGAACAATCGTGAGACGCGCCGGCCGGAGGCTCGGTTCCGACCCCGGAAGGGTGGCGGGCGACGGACATCGGTGGCGGCGTGACACGCGGTTTCCCCCTGAAATCCGGCGAGTTGTCGAATTTTATCAGGCGTTCGGGGGCCACTATCTCATATTCGAACGCTTTCATTGACCTTTCGGTTTGCAAAAAGTGCCCCAATCCTTCGTTTTTTTGTCTTTGCAGTTTCCGTAACGGTCTCTTGCACGACAAATTCGGGCTCGCCCTGACATAAAGCTACCGACCGGTCGGTTTATAATCGCTCGCACCTCCACTTCATGACGGATCGCAAGCGATGGCTGTTTCCTCTGCACATTCGGTGAACTCGGGCGCGCTGGCGCCGTCGGCCGTCGTCGGCGTGATCGGCGCCGGCGCGATGGGTGCGGGCATTGCGCAGGTCGCGGCGGCGGCCGGCCATACGGTGCTGCTGTACGACCTGAACGAAGCGGCCTGCGACAAGGCGCTGACCGGCATCCGCGCACAGTTCGCGCGGCTCGCGGAGAAAGGCCGGCTCGAACCGGCACAGGCCGACGCGGTCGGCAACCGGATCCGCGCGGTGCGTGCGCTGGCCGATCTCGCGGGCGCTGCGCTGATCGTCGAGGCGGCGGCCGAGCGGCTCGACGTGAAGCGCGAGATCTTCGCGACGCTCGAACGCCATGTCGACGACGCATGCCTGCTGGCGACCAATACGTCGTCGATCTCGATCACGTCGATCGCCGCCGGGCTGCGCGTGCCGCAGCGCGTCGCCGGCCTGCATTTCTTCAACCCGGCGCCGCTGATGGCACTCGTCGAGGTGGTCAGCGGGCTCGCGACCGCGCCCGAGGTCGCGCAGGTCCTGTATGCGACCGCCGCAGCGTGGGGCAAAAAGCCCGTGATGGCGAAATCGACGCCGGGCTTCATCGTGAACCGCGTCGCGCGGCCGTATTACGCGGAGGCGCTGCGCGTGCTGAACGAGCAGGGCGGCACGCCGGCATCGATCGACGCGGTGATGCGCGAGGCCGGCGGGTTCCGGATGGGGCCGTTCGAGCTGATGGACCTGATCGGCCAGGACGTGAACTTCGCGGTGACCGAGTCGGTGTTCCGCGCGTACTTCAACGACCCGCGCTACACGCCGTCGCTGATCCAGCAGGAACTCGTGAACGCGGGCTTTCTCGGGCGCAAGTCGGGGCGCGGCTTCTATTCGTATGCGGACGGCGCGACGCCGCCCGCACCCGATCTCGAACCGCCGCGCGATGCACCGGCGGATGTCACGCTGTACGCGCAGGACGGCCCGGCCGCCGCGCTGCACGCGCGCTTCGCGGAACGCGTCGCGCTCGCCCGGCAGGCTGGCGCGCATCCGGACGACCTGCTCGCGATGGCCGGCCGCGCATCGATCGCACTGACCGACGGCCGTACGGCGACCGCGCGCGCCGCGCAAACGGGCGTGGCCGATCTCGTGCTCGTCGACCTCGCGCGCGATTACGCGCAGGCCGGGCTCGTCGCGCTGACGCGCGCGCTCCAGTGCAGCGACGCGGCCTATGCGGACGCGGTCGGGCTGCTCCAGCAGGCGGGCTTGCGCGTCGTCGGCGTCGCCGACGTGCCGGGGATGGTTGCGATGCGCACCGTCGCGATGCTCGCGAACGAGGCGGCCGACACGGTGAACCAGGGCGTGTGTTCGCCCGCCGATCTCGATCTCGCGATGGAGAAGGGCGTGAACTACCCGTGCGGCCCGCTCGCGTGGGCCGATGCGATCGGCATCGGCCGCGTGTTTCGCGTGCTGTCGAACCTGGCGGCGAGCTACGGCGAGGACCGCTATCGCGTGTCGCCGCGCATCGCCGCGCTGCACGCGGCCGGCCGCACGTTCCGGTCGTAGCCGCCGGCCCGGTAACCCCGAACACGATAACGACATCACTCCATTGGAGGAGCACCCCGATGACTCACCCGACGCATCCCGCCGCCGCCCTCGAGCCGATCGAGACCGCCAGCCGCGACGAACTGCACGCGCTGCAGCTCGAACGCCTCAAGTGGTCGCTGCGCCACGCGTACGACAACGTCCCGCACTATCGGCGCACGTTCGATGCGGCGGGCGTGCATCCGGACGACCTGAAGACGCTCGCCGATCTCGCCCGATTTCCGTTCTCGACGAAGCACGACCTGCGCGACAACTATCCGTTCGGGCTGTTCGCGGTGCCGCGCGAGCAGGTGGTGCGCGTGCACGCGTCGAGCGGCACGACGGGCAAGCCGACCGTGGTCGGCTACACGGCGCGCGACATCGACACGTGGGCGAACGTGACCGCGCGCTCGATCCGCGCGGCCGGCGGCCGCCCGGGCGACACGCTGCACAACGCGTTCGGCTATGGCCTCTTCACGGGCGGCCTCGGGATTCACTACGGCGCGGAGCGGCTCGGCTGCATGGTCGTGCCGATGTCGGGCGGGCAGACCGAGAAGCAGGTGCAACTGATCCGCGATTTCGAGCCGAAGATCATCCTCGTCACGCCGTCGTACATGCTGAACCTGATCGACGAGATGGTGCGGCAGGGGATGGACCCGGCCGAGTCGTCGCTGAAGATCGGCATCTTCGGCGCCGAGCCGTGGACCCAGGCGTTGCGCGAGGAAGTGGAGACGCGCGTGGGCATCGACGCGCTCGACATCTACGGGCTGTCTGAAGTGATGGGCCCGGGCGTCGCGTGCGAATGCGTCGAGACGAAGGACGGCCCGGTGATCTGGGAAGACCATTTCTACCCGGAGATCATCGATCCCGTCACGGGCGAAGTGTTGCCCGACGGCAGCCAGGGCGAGCTCGTGTTCACGTCGCTGACGAAGGAAGCGATGCCGATGATCCGCTACCGCACGCGCGACCTTACCGCGCTGCTGCCGCCGACCGCGCGCACGATGCGCCGTCTCGCGAAAATCACGGGCCGTTCCGACGACATGCTGATCGTGCGCGGCGTGAACGTGTTCCCGAGCCAGATCGAGGAGATCGTCGTCGCGCTGCCGGCGCTGTCGGGCCAGTTCCAGATCACGCTGTCGCGCGACGGTCACATGGACCGGCTCGACCTCGCGGTCGAGTTGCGCTCCGAGGCGGAGGCGTCCGTCACCGAAAGCGATCGCGCGGCGCTCGCACGCGAGCTGCAGCACCGGATCAAGACGATGGTCGGCGTGTCGTCCGGCGTGACGGTGCTCGCGGCGGGCGGCATTCCCGCGACCGCGACCGGCAAGGCCCGGCGCGTGATCGATCGCCGCCAGGCCGCCTGATTCCGATGTTTGCCGTTCTACCCGAGGAAACCTGTTCGATGGATGGATTGAAGACCCTGGCCGTCGCGGTCGATGCGCGCGGCATCGCGACCGTCGCGCTGCAGCGCGGCGACGTGCTCAACGCGTTCGACGAGACGATGATCGCCGAGCTGACCGACGCATTCACGGCGCTTGGCCAGCGCGACGACGTGCGCGCGATCGTGCTGCGCTCGGACGGCCGCGCGTTCTGCGCGGGCGCCGACCTGCAGTGGATGCAGCGCGCGAGCGCGAACGACGCGGCTGCGAACCTGCGCGACGCGGAGCGGTTCGCCGCGATGATGCGCGCGATCCGCCAATGCCCGAAGCCGACGGTGGCACGCGTGCAGGGCCACGCGTTCGGCGGTGGCGTGGGCCTGTGCGCGGCCTGCGACATCGTGATCGCGAGCGACCACGCGCGCTTTTCGGTCAGCGAGGCGCGTTTCGGAATCCTGCCTGCCGTGATCGGCCCGTATCTGGTCGAGGCGGTCGGCCAGCGCCAGGCGCGCCGGCTCGCGCTGACCGCGACGCAGCTCGCCGCCGGCGAAGCCGTCGCGATCGGCCTGATCCACCAGGCCGTGCCGCTCGACGCGCTCGACGAAGCGCTCGACCGGACGCTCGCCGAGCTCGGCCGCAACGGCCCGAACGCGCTGATGGAGATCAAGCGCTTCTTCGACGCGATCGGCGAGTATCCGCCGTCGGACGAGCGCGCGGCATTCACCGCGCAGACGATCTCCCGCGTGCGGGCGACGCCGGAAGCGAAGGAGGGCTTCGCCGCGTTCTTCGCGAAGCGGCCGCCGGCGTGGGAAGCGGGCGCCGAGTAAGGGCAAATCGCGACGATCGACGGCGAAGCGCGCCCGGCCGCATTTTGCGTCTCGGGCGCGGGCGCTTGCTCTACAATGCGTGACCCCCGGCGCGCTGCCGGCCCAGCCCCGACCGATTCCTCGCCCGATGATCGTCAACCGCCTTATCTCCGAGATCCTGTTCGGCTTCACCGGCCTGATCGGCATCATCAATCCGATCGGCATCGCGTTCCTGTTTCTCGAGCGGACCGAGGCGCTCACCGAGCACGAGCGCGACCTGCTCGCGAGGAAGGTTGCGTTCAACGCGTTCATCGTGCTGATGGTCGCGTTCTTCGCCGGTACGCCCGTGCTGCATTTCTTCGGGATCTCGATGGAGGCGCTGCGGATCGGCGGCGGCCTGGCGGTCGCGGTGGCGGGCTGGCAGATGCTGAACGAGCCCGACGTGCCGGGCGGCGGCGACACGCCGGTCAAGCCGATCGACGCGAACGCGATCATGACGCGCGCGTTCTTCCCGCTGACCGTGCCGCTGACGGTCGGCCCCGGCTCGATCTCGACCGCGATCGCGCTGAATGCGAACCGCACGCACAAGCTGTCGGAATTCATGCTGTCGAGCATCGTATCGATTGCCGTCTCCGTGCTGGTCGCGGTCGTGATCTGGCAAACCTACAGCCGCGCCGCGCTGCTGTCGCGCTACCTCGGCACCGAAGGCACCAAGGTCGCGATGCGCGTGTCGGCGTTCCTGCTGCTGTGCATCGGCGTGCAGATCATGCTGACCGGCTTCTCCGCGTTCCTGCAGCCGATCGCCGACCAGGTCAAGTAACCGGCCCGTCCTTTCCCGCATGCGACCGGGCGCTCGTGCGCCCGATGCGCGCGGCGTGCTGGCGTGCGCGTCATACGCGTTTGCGCGGCGCGGGATAACATGCGACGTCCGGCGGATGTGCGGTGCACCGTTCGCGCGCTGCGTGCCGAACGGCGGCGCGCATCCGGCCGCAAGCTCAACTTCAATGACGAGGCGTGCGATGGAATACGTGAAATTCGGGTCGACGGGGCTGGAGGTGTCGAAACTGGTGCTGGGTTGCATGACGTTCGGCGAGCCGTCGCGCGGCACGCACCCGTGGACGCTGCCGGAAGCGGAGAGCCGCCCGATCATCCAGCGGGCGGTCGAAGCCGGCATCAACTTCTTCGATACCGCGAACATGTATTCGGACGGCACGTCGGAGGAGATCGTCGGCCGCGCGCTGCGCGATTTCACGCAGCGCGACGACGTCGTGATCGCGACCAAGGTGTTCTACCGGATGCGGTCGGGGCCGAACGGCGCGGGCCTGTCGCGCAAGGCGATCATGACCGACATCGACCAGAGCCTGAAGCGGCTCGGCACCGATTACGTCGACCTGTACCAGATCCACCGCTGGGATGACGGCACGCCGATCGAGGAGACGCTCGAGGCGCTGCACGACGTCGTGAAGGCCGGCAAGGCACGCTATATCGGTGCATCGTCGATGTTCGCGTGGCAGTTCGCGAAGGCGCTGCACACGTCGAAGCAGAACGGCTGGACCCGCTTCGTCAGCATGCAGAACCACCTGAACCTGCTGTATCGCGAGGAAGAGCGGGAAATGCTGCCGCTGTGCGAAGACGAGGGCATCGCGGTGATTCCGTGGAGCCCGCTCGCGCGCGGCCGCCTGACGCGCAACTGGGACGAATCATCGGAACGGCAGCAGAAGGACGACGTCGGCCAGCGGCTGTACGACGCGACGGCCGATGCGGACAAGGCGGTCGTCGACGCCGTCGCGGCGATCGCCGCCGCGCGCAACGTGCCGCGCGCGCAGGTCGCGCTCGCGTGGGTCGCGCAAAAGCGCGGTGTTACCGCGCCGATCGTCGGCATCTCGAAGCCGCAGCAACTGGACGATGCGCTCGGCGCGCTCGCGTTGAAGCTGACCGACGACGAAATCGCCACGCTCGAAGGCCCGTACGTGCCGCACGCGGTCGCCGGGTTCAATTGAGCGCGGTATCCCGCCGGGCGGCGCTGCGCGCCGGGGTCAGCGCGCGGCGTCGAGCATCGGGTAGGTGAACAGACCGAAGTGGACGACGTTCAGCCCCGCATGCGCGAGCGCGGCGGCGAGCAGTCCGCCGCGCCGCCACGCGAGGCCGTAGCCGATGCCGGCCACCGTGCCGAGCACGATCCATTGCCAGCCGCCGGCCGCGTGCGCGGCGCCGAACAGCACCGCGCCGATTGCCAGCGCGGCCCACGGGCCCCATGCGAACGCGCGGAGCGCGCGGGTCAGCCCGCCTTGCACGTAGCCGCGGAACAGCGCTTCCTCGGCGAGCGTGACGAGCAGCAGGTTGTTCACGAGCCACAGCCAGCCCGACGCGGGCCATTTGGGTGCCCAGCCGACCATCCCGAACGCGAGCGCGCCGGCCAGGCATGCAGCCGCCGTCGCGACGGCCGCCGCCGCGCCCGTGCGTAACACGCGCGACAGCGCGACGTCGGGTGCGACCCACGGCAGCACCCACAGCAGCCACAGGCCGACCAGCGGCTTGTCGAGATTCAGGTACATCGTGAACGGCACGGCGTCCGGCGTGAAGCGCGTCGGGGCGATCACGAGCGGATTATGGAAACCGGGGATCAGGTGCAGGCTCAGCGCGATCGCGAGCGCGGCAAACACGGCATGCGCGGCGATCCGCACCGCGAGCGGGCGCGCGGGCGACACGCCCCAGGCGGCCACGGCCAGCAGTGCGAGCGGCGCCAGCGCGACCGGCTCGAGCTTGCCGAACGCCAGCGCGCCGGCATAGCCGAGCACGGCCAGGATGAGGCTCAGGCCGTGCTGCGGGCGATGCCACGCGAGTGCGGCGGCCGCGAACAGGGCGAGCCAGATCGTGGCGCACGGAAGGAGCGAAAGGGACATGACAGGAGAGGCGTTGGTCGGACAAGACGCCGCGCATCATACAGCAGGCTCGGCGACACGCCGCCGGGCCGGCGCCGGCCAGGCGGCCGTCAGCGGCCGGCGACCTCGGTCACGCCGTCGCGGGACGGGATGTCGACGCTGTTGCGCACGCGCATCCGCCGCCGGTACCAGAACGTCCACGTCAGCAGACAGCCGAACACCGTGTAGCCGATGATCGGCGACACGACCAGCACGCGCTCGACGGGCCAGGTCATGACCATCCAGCAGCGCAGCAGCATCTCCAGCGTCATGACGGCGCCCCACACGAACGTCATCAGCCGCAGCATCTGCCGAAGCCCCGGCTGTGCGGCCCAGACCGATTCGAAGTGCGCGGCGCCGCCGTCCATCTCGCGGGCCACTGTGGCGCGAGCGAGATAGAAGATCAGCGGGCGTTCGCGGAACAGCGACAGCAGGAACACGACGCCGATCGTGCCCGATGCGAGCGATTCGCGCATCAGCAGCGTGCGCGGGCTGCCGCCGAGCGCCATGCCGACGATCGACAGCGCGATCCCGAGCAGCACGATGGCCGCCACCGCGTCGACGCGGCGCGAGCGGACGAATTCGACGATCGACCAGATGATGGGGGGAACCGCCGACGCGTACAGCGCGCCGGTTTCGCCGAAATAAGGATGCGCGACCCGGTACGCAACCCAGGGCAGCAGCAGGTTGACGAAGAGTTCGAGAATCAGGCCGGCTCGCGGTTTCACGGTACGCAATTCCACGCAGGTTGGGGCGAACGCGCGGCGGGCGTGGTTGCCCCGGGTTGCCCCGAAAAGGGTTCGGTCCAGTATATCGAAGAATCGCGCCGGGCTGCGGCATCGCAACGGCTGCTTGCTCCGGCGCATTCGTCACGCATCGGCTTCGGACGTCGGCAGCGACGAGGGGGAAGGGGCGCTGGAGGGAGTCGTCGGCAGGCGGTCGCTTCGCCCGGCGAACGGGCGACGCCGACAGGCTGGGCAACCGCACGCGTGCCGCGGCCCGAATCGCTGCCGCGGCCGCGTGCGCCGTCAGGCGACGGCGGGCCGGACGATGATCTTCACGTTCCGGTCCTTGTGGTTGACCAGTTCCTCGAAGCCGTGCGCGACGATGTCGCCGAGCGCGATGCGTCCGGTGATGAGCGGCTGCACGTCGATGCGGCCGTCCGCGATGAAGCGGATCACGTCCGCGAATTCGCCGTTGTACGCGAGCGAGCCGATCACTTCCTTCTCGGTCGACACGATGTCGAAGAAATTGAACGACGTCGGCTCCTCGAAGATGCCGACCATCACCGACTTGCCGGCCTTGCGGATCACGTCGATCGCGAGCTTCGCGGTGGCCGTGTGCCCGATGCACTCGAACGACACGTCGGCGCCGTAGCCGCCGGTCAGCGCCTTGACTTCCGCGATCGCGTCGGACGTCTTCGAATCGATGACGACGCTCGCACCGACTTCCAGCGCCTTCTGCTTGCGCGCGGCCGACATTTCCAGCGCGATCACGCGTCCGGCACCCGCGGCCTTCGCGCACATGATCGTGCACAGGCCGATCGTGCCCGCGCCGACCACGACGACGGTCTGCCCGACGATGTTGCCGGCCTTCTTCACCGCATGCAGCCCGACCGCGAGCGGTTCGATCAGCGCGCCGGCTTCGGTCGGGAAGTTGTCGGGCAGCTTGTACAGCAGTTCGGCCGGCACGTTCACGTATTCGGCGAACGCGCCGTTGTTCATCAGCCCGGTGAACGCGAGGTTCTCGCAGATGTTGTACAGCCCGTGCCTGCAATACCAGCATGTGCCGCAATGCTGGCATGCGTCGGCCGTCACGCGGTCGCCGACCGCGAAGCCCGTCACGCCCGCGCCGAGTTCGGCGATCTCGCCGCTGAATTCGTGGCCGAGGATGCACTGGCCTTTCAGGCCCGTCAGCGGATGCGGCGCATCGACCGGGATGAACACGGGGCCCGCGACGTATTCGTGCAGGTCGGAGCCGCAGATGCCGCACCAGTGCACGCGTATCGTCACCCAGCCGGCCGGCGGGCGCTCCGGAACGGGAACCTCTTCGACGCTGATGTCGTGGCGGCCGCGCCAGACGGCGGCTTTCATGCTGCGGGCGGTGGTCGGTGCCGGTGTACTCACGTTGCTGTCTCCGTCAGGTTGTCGTCGGGCGCGAGGCGTCGCTGCCGGTGCGCCCGTCGCGCGATTGCGCGATCGACCGGTATGCAGGAACGGGGCCAGCGTGAATCGGTGTGGCGTGCGGCGATCGGAGAGGGTGGCCGGTGTGCAATGCACCATTTCGCTGTCTTGCGACAGAAAACGATCTGGCGGGAAGCGTGCGTGGCGTTTGCTGCGATTGCGAGGTCGCGGGCCGGGTGAGACGCTGGGACGTTCGTCTCAGCGCAATGAGACAAATCGCGAGACGAACGGCGATGGCCGGCGCGGTTCGAAGCGCGCTCAGGCGATGACTTCGTCCACCGCGACCGGCGCGAGCGGCGTGAATCCGGCGGCGCGGTACAGCGGCTGACCGGCCTCGGTCGACACGAGCCATACGCGCTGAGCGCCACGTTGGCGCGCGTGCGCGACGATTGCGGCGAGCAGTTGCATCGCGAGGCCGCGGCGCCGGTATGCGTCCGCCGTCGCGACCCGGTCGACGACGATGTCGCGCGCCGACGCGAAGCCGTAGCGCGCGGTGGCCGCAATCTGCCCGTCCAGCCGGTGCGCGAACAGGAACGCGGCCGGATTCGGCTGGAACGGCGGGAATGGGGCGCTCGCATTGAACGCGTCGATGTCGCCCGGCATGTGACAGGCGAGTGCTTGTGCGAGTGCTTCGTCGCCGGACAGCACGCCGATATCGGCGGCCATGAAATGCTCGTCCGACAGCCGGCGCGTCCTGCCTTGCAGCGCAGGTGGCAGCGGCGCGGCGCCATAGCGCGTGATCCATGCGCCGGCGGCGAATGGGCCGTCGCTGCACGCGGGCGCGCCCTCGATCATGAAATGCTCGAAAGGCCGGCCCATGCCGGCGTCGAACTGCACGACGTGGCCGTCCGGGCGGTCGAGGACCGGCGCGTCGCGGCGGTCGCGCGCGGCGCAGTATCCGGCGATGAAGGTGTTCACGGCGGCCTTGCGGTGGGGGAAGGTCGACCAGGCCAAGTCGAGCGGAAGCGTGACGTCGGGAGCGGGGGAGGCGGTCGGCATGCGTAGGTGCGCAACGTTGTCGGGGCGAAGCCGACAGCTTAGATCAGGATGCCGTCGCTGTCGTGCCGGCCCATTGCAGCGATCGGCGAAACGCAGCGTTGCGCAACTTTCCCTTTACTTGAAGTTAACTTCAATTTGTATCATGTGCGCCAGTCCGATCGCGGCCGCGTGAGACATCCCGTTGCACGCGGCGGCCCCAACGGAGGTGGAGATGACCGAATCGCCTGTCGCGGCCAATGCCGCCACGCTGCCGGCGCGCAGCTACCGGGCCGCCGTCGCGAACGTCGTGCTGGCGAGCATCGTATCGGCGTTGCACGTCGGCAAGGCGACGATCGCATTGCCGTCGCTCCAGCACGAGTTCGGCGGCTCGCTCGCGTCGCTGAGCGGGATCATGTCGGTGTTTCCGTTCGTCGGCGTGTTCGGCGGGATCGCGGCCGGCCTGCTGGTGCGCCGCTGGGGCGACCGGCTGCTGCTGATGACGGGCCTCGTGATCCTCGGCGTGTCGAGTGTCGCCGGCGCGTGGGCGGGCAGCTTCGCGCTGCTGCTGGCGACGCGCTTCGCCGAGGGGCTCGGTTTCGTGATCGTGGTCGTCGCCGCGCCGGCCGTGCTGAATCGCGTGACGCCGCCCGGGCGTCGCAACCTCGTGTTCGGCCTGTGGAGCACCTTCATGCCGGCCGGCATGGCGCTGTCGATGCTCGTCGGGCCGCTGCTCGGCGGCCGGCGCAACGGCTGGCTCGCGGCCGCGGTGCTGACGCTCGTCGCGGCCGCCGCGGTGCCTGTCACGACGTCCGCCGACTCGCCGTTGCGGCAGGCGGCTGCGACGCGCATCGGGCCCGCGCTGCGCGATGTGCTCGCGTCGCGCTCGACGACGCTGCTCGCGCTGGGCTTCGCGACCTATAACGTGCAGTTCTTCGCGGTGATGACGTTCCTGCCGGTTTTCCTGATGCAGCGCCTCGGCGTCGCGGTCGGCGCGGCGGGGCTGATCAGCGCGGCGATCGTCGCTTCGTGCGTGATCGGCAACCTGACGGCCGGCTGGCTGCTGTCGCGCGGCGCGCGGCCCGGGATCGTGATGGCCGCGACGGCGGTCGCGATCGGCGCGGCCGGCGCAGGGCTCTTCAGCGCGGCGACGCCCGCGCCGATCGCGGTCGCACTCGGTTTCGCATTCTCGGCAATGGCAGGGATGCTGCCCGCGACGATCCTCGCGTGCGCGCCGGGCTCCGCGCCGTCGCCGTCGCTGGCGCCGCTCAGCATCGGCTGGGTCGTGCAGGGCAACTATCTCGGACAGGTGATCGGGCCGCTGGCGATCGGCGGGATCGTCGGCGCGTTCGGCTGGTCGGGCGGTATCGGGTTGATGCTCGCGGCCGCCGTCGCCGGTGCGGCGATCGGCCTGTCGCTGCTGCGCGAGCCGATGGGCCGGCGCTGAGCGCGGCGCCGGTGCCGTTCAACCTGCACGTCAATCCGTCAAGCATGCCGAACACCATGGAAAGCCTGATCTGCGAAGAAGACCTGTCGAGCGAAGCGCCGTCATTTGGCGAACACGATGCGATGCCATTGCACGGCGGCGGCGTCGCGCATCCGCTCGTGACGATCGGCCGCGCGCCGGTTCCGGAGCACGCGTCGGCCGCGGCGTCGCCGTTGCGCCCGCAACTGTTCGTCACGGTGCTGGAGGCCGGCGACGACGGGTTGCTGATTCGATGGGTCGAGAGCGGTCGTTGCCATTACGGCGAGCAGCGCTGGCGCCTGCGCGTCGCGTTGCAGCCGGGCCGCTGCGCGATCTCGGGGCGGCCGATCGAGCCCGGCGAGCCGGTGTTCCGGCCGGTGCGGCGGCCCGTGCCCGCGAATGGCGACGAGATGATCTGCCCGGCGTCGGTGCCGTGTGCGGCTGGCGCGGCGCGGGCGGACGTTGCGTCCGGGAACGACACTGCGCGGGATTCGGCCGACGTGCTGGACTAGACGCCGGCCGGCCGCGGAGCCGCGTTACTTCTTCAGATCGTTCCGGTACTGGATGAACCCCGCGTTGTTCGCGAGCCTGTCGTACAGCGCGCGGGCGGTCGTGTTGGTTTCGTGCGTGAGCCAGTACACGCGGCTCGCGCCGGCTTCGCGGGCCCGTTCGTACACGGCCTCGATCAGTGCGCCGCCCGCGCCTTGCCCGCGTGCGTCGGGCGCCGTGTACAGATCCTGCAGGTAGCAGTACGGCCCTTCGGTCCAGCACGAGCGGTGGTAGATCGAATGCACGATCCCGACCAGCGTGCCCGACGCGTCGAATGCGCCGAGCACGAACATCGGCTCGGCAGGATCCATCAGGCGCGCCCACGTCGTCGCGAACACGGCGTCGCTCAGCGCGGCGTCGTAGAACTTCTGATAACCCTGCCACAGCGGGCGCCATGCGGCTTCGTCGGCGGCGGCGAGCGGACGCACCGTGACGCGCGTCGCGTCGTTCGCGCGGGCGGCCGCGTCGCGCGTGCTCGCCTGCGCGTGGCGGATCGCGGTGAGCGACCGGCGCTGCCCGCCCTGCGCGTCGAAGTTCTCCGGCGCGAGCCACGCGTCGAACGCGGCGCGCACGGCCGGCCATTCGCCGTCGATGATCGAATACCACGCGGTGTCGCGACTGCGGCCCTTGTAGACGATCGCCTGCCGGAACGTGCCTTCGTAGCGGAAGCCCAGCCGCGCGGCCGTCTTGCGCGACGGCGCGTTCAGGTCGTCGCACTTCCATTCGTAGCGCCGGTAGCCGAGCGTGTCGAACGCGTACTTCATCAGCAGGTACTGCGCTTCGGTCGAGACGGGCGTGCGCTTGAGCAGCGGCGAGAACGTGACGGAGCCGACCTCGATCACGCCGTTGGCCGGATCGATGCGCATCAGCGCGAGCGTGCCGACCGCGCGTCCCGTGGCAACGTCGATCACCGTGTAGTGCAGCGGGTCGGCGCTCGCCTGCGCGCCGCGCGCGTAGTCGCGGTAGCCCGATTCGTCGGTGTACGGACCGTGCGCGAGATAGGTCCAGTCGCTGCCGTCGGGCGCCTGCGCGTAGGCGGCATGCAGGTCGGCCGCGTGGCGCTCGGCGTCGAGCGGTTCGAGCCGGCAGTAGCGGCCTTCGAGCACGATGCGCTCGGGGCGCGGGCGCGCGGACCAGTCGGGAACGGGGTGGCCGATGGGTTGCTGGAAGGCGTTGGTGAGCGTGGACAAGGTCGATCTCGCTTCGGTTGGCGGCCGGCGACATGCCGGCATGCAGACGATCCTAGTCCTGGCGAGGTACCATGAGAAGCGCCAGAGATCGGCAAATTTATGGTGCCACGCGCCGGGCGCCGTGTTCCGACACTTTCACGTTGCGATGTTCCGATGACGACTGCCTTTCCTTCCGGCGGTGCGCCGCTGTTGCCACTCGACGCGCCGCTGGCGCGCACGCCGGGCGCGCCTTCGCTGCAGCGCCAGTTGCTGCGCCGCGTGCGCGACGCGATTCTCGGCGGCGCGATGCCGGCCGGCACGCGGCTGCCCGGCACGCGCGCGCTGGCCGAGACGCTAGGCGTGTCGCGCAACACGACGGCCGCGGTCTACGAGCAGCTCGTCGCCGAAGGCTTCCTGCAGTCGGACCGCCGCGGCACGCGCGTCGTCGGGCTGTCGCGGCCGGCGCCGCCGCGCCGGCGCGCAGCGCCGCCGGCCGTCGCGCAGCGGCTCGGCCGGATTCGCCCGAGCCTCGTCGGCAGCGGCGAATCGGAGGGTTTTCGGCCGGGCGTGCCCGCGCTGTCGCATTTTCCGGTGGACGCGTGGCGGCACGCGATCGACCGCGCGCTGCGTCGCGCCGCCCGCGACCTGCTCGCCTATGGCGATCCGCTCGGCGAGCGCGCGCTGCGCGAATCGATCGCGCGCCACCTGGCCGTGACGCGCGGTGTGCGCTGCGATCCCGAGCAGATTGTGATCACGGAAGGCGCGCAGGGCGCGATTGCGCTGTGCGCGCAGTTGCTGACGAACCCGGGCGAGACGGTATGGGTCGAGGAGCCCGGCTATCGCGGCGCACGCACCGCGATGCAGGCGGCCGACCTCGATGTCGTGCCGATGCCGGTCGATGCGGAAGGGCTGCGTGCGGAAGAGAGCGACTGGCGCGAGCGGACGCCGCGCCTCGTCTATACGACGCCGTCGAACCAGTTTCCGACCGGCGCCGTGCTGTCGATCTCGCGCCGGCTCGCGCTGATCGATGCCGCGCGCCGGCATCGCGCATGGATCATCGAGGACGACTACGACAGCGAATTCCGTCACACCGGCGAGCCGATCGGCGCGATGCACGGGCTCGCGCCCGATTCTCCGGTCGTCTATCTCGGCTCGTTCAGCAAGACGATGTTTCCGGCGCTGCGAATCGGCTTTCTCGTGCTGCCCGAGGCGCTGCTGGCCGCCGTGCGGACGGTGCTGCCGGAGATGCTGCGCGGCGGCACGCGCCACGTGCAGCTCGCGCTGGCCGATTTCATCGAAACGGGCGAATACGGCCGGCATCTCGGGCGGATGCGCCGGTTGTATCGCGACCGGCGGCGGTTGCTGCTCGCCGCGCTCGACGGCAGCCTGAGCGTGCCGCACCAGGTCGAGGGCGGGCCATGCGGATTGCATCTCGCGCTGCGGCTGCCGGCGCGCTATCGCGACCGCGCGATCGTCGACGCGGCGCGCGCGCATGGCATCGGGCCGTTTCCGCTGTCGGGTTTCTCGATCGATCCGGCATCGGCGGCCAACGGGCTCGTGCTCGGCTTCGGCAATACGTCGGCCGATGCGTTCGAGCCGATGTTGCGGACGTTGTCGGCGCTCGCGGAGCGGGTCGGCGGGGATTGAACGGTCGCCGGACTTGTGCGGATTGACGAATCGCGCACTTTGTTCGAAACGAACGCCGTCGCGGCTCCGCGGCCGCAGCACCACCCGGCATGCGGGTTTCGATTCGTATGTTCGAACAGCCGCGTGGACTATAAATGGATGCGTGTACCGGTGCTTGTCGGGTGCCTGCGCGTCTCGCGCAAGTCGATGCCGCGACTGCCGGGGGAGGTGCACCGTGGTTCGCCAGACGCTTGCTCGCGCCGTGCTTCGCACCGCGTTGATCGGGGGCGTGTTCGCCGGTTTTCTGCAACCGCCGCCAGCCGCCATTGCGGCGACCCTCGCGCCGCCCGCCACGAAGGCTCGGCCGCCCGCCGCGCCTTACGCGATGCCGGTCGACTTTCCGGCCATCGTCGATCGTTACGGACCCGCGGTCGTGACGATCATGACCGCGCTCGATCAGCAAACCGGCGGGCCGTCCTTCGCGATCCTCGATACCGACGATCCGCTCGCCGCGTTCTTCCGGCGCGGCGCGCCGACGCCCGCGCAGGGTTCGCAGGCGCCGACGCCCGACCCGGTGCTGCGCGCGGTGTCGGGCAGTGGCTCGGGCTTCATCGTCAGCGCCGACGGCCTGATCCTGACGTCCGCGCACGTGGTCGACGATGCGACCGACGTGACGGTGCGGCTCACCGACCGCCGCGAATTCAAGGCGACGGTGCTGGCCGTCGATCCGCAAAGCGACGTCGCCGTGTTGCGTGTCAATGCAACGAAGCTCCCGTTCGTGCGCGTTGGCGACTCGGCGAAGGTGCGTGCGGGCGAACCGGTGATGACGATCGGCGCGCCGGACGGATCGGGCAACACGGTCACGGCCGGCATCGTCAGCGCGACGTCGCACCGGCTGCCGGACGGCAGCGCGTTTCCGTTCTTCGAAACCGACATCGCGCCGAATCCCGACAACTCGGGCGGCCCCGTGTTCAATCGGGCGGGCGACGTGATCGGCATCGCGGTGCAGGTCTATACGGGTGCGGACCGCTACGCGAGCACGACGTTCGCGATCCCGATCGCGTTCGCGGCAAAGGTGCGCGCGCAGCTGCAGACGCAGCAGGCGCCGGCGCAGGGCGCGCCTGCCGGCAACGCGTTCGGCATCGACGTGCAGGATGTCGGCATCGGGCTGGCCGCGGCGTTCGGGCTGCCGCGTCCGGCGGGCGCGCTCGTCAACGGCGTCGCGCCCGGCTCGCCGGCCGCCGCGGCCGGCGTGAAGCCCGGCGACGTGATCGTGAAGCTGGGCGACAAGACGATCGGCCGTTCGGCCGAACTGAACGACCTGGCCGCCGCGCTGCCGCCCGGCCAGAAGGCGCCGCTGCGGCTGATCCGCAAACGCGCACCGGTGACGCTGACGATCACGGGTGCCGACGAGGCGGCCGGCAACGCCGGCACGACGGTCGGCATGGCCACGCCGAAGGCCGCTGCACGACCGGGGCCGGAGCCGGCGGCGGGTGACGGCGGCGACCGTCTCGGGCTGACGATGCATGCACTGAGCGACGACGAGCGCCGTTCGACGGGGCTCGCGGTCGGGATGATGGTGGACGCGGTGCACGGCCCGGCCGCGAATGCGGGCATCCAGCCGGGCGACGTCGTGCTGGAACTCAACGACACGCTGCTTGAGACGCCGGACGACGTGCAGTCGCTCGAAGCGAACGGCGGCAGCGTGATCGCCGTGCTGATCCAGCGCAACAACGCGCGGAAGTTCGTGTCGGTGCGCGTGCGTTAGGGCGTTGACGCGGCCGGCGTCGTCCGCCTACCATCGTCCGATATCGCTGGCGGTCAGCCACGCATTCAGGAGGCGTCACGCATGAAAGCGGCATTCTTCATCGCAGTAGTCGTACACAGGCGCAGGGTCCGGTAGCGGCACCGCGCCGGCACCCATGCGCCCCCGACTCGTTCGGGGTTTTTTTTTGCATTGCGCACGGGCATGCAGCGCGTGCGCGGAGGGCACCCGCTTGCAACCGAACCTGCCGATCGATTCCGCTGCGGCATCGCCGCGACACGCGACGCCGATCCTGCTGTGCGCGTTCTCGGTGCTGCCGCTGAGCCTGTTCCTGCCGTCGCTGCCGGCGATCGCGCGCGACCTGCGCGCCGACTATGCGCTCGTCGCGCTGTCGCTCGGCGGTTACGCGGCGGTGGCCGCGTCGCTCGAGTTCGTGATGGGGCCGCTGTCGGACCGGTTCGGGCGGCGGCCGATCGTGCTGACGAGTGTCGGCGTGTTCGCGCTCGGCTCGCTTGGTTGCGCGATGGCGACGGATATCCGCGTGTTTCTCGCGTGCCGTCTGATGCAGGCGGCGATCACGTCGGTCTATCCGGTGTCGATGGCGACGATTCGCGACGCCGGCGGCGGCAGCCGCGCGGCGAGCCGGATCGGCTATGCGGCGATGGCGGCTGCGTTCGCGCCGATGCTCGGCCCGACGCTCGGCGGTGGGCTCGACCAGACGGTGGGCTGGCGCGCGAGCTTCTGGTTGCTCGGCGCGGCCGGCGTCGCGCTGTTCGGCTGGTGCGCGTTCGATTTCGTCGAAACGCACATGAACCGGTCGTCTAGTCTCGGGCGGCAGCTTCGCGCGTATCCGGCGCTGCTCCGCGCACGCCGTTTCTGGGCCTATGCGCTTTGCATGGCGTTTTCGACGGGCTCGTTCTACGCGTTCCTGGCCGGCGCGCCGCTCGCCGCGAAAACGCTGTTCGGCATCGCGCCGGCGGAGATCGGCTTCTACATGGGGACGATCACCGCCGGTTTCGTATGCGGCAGCTTTCTGGCCGCGCGTTACGCGCGCCGCTACGCGCTGGCGACGACGATCCTGTGCGGGCGCGTCGTCGCGTGCGCGGGGCCGCTGGTCGGCCTCGCGCTGATGTTCGGCGGCGCGACGCATGCGATCGCGTGGTTCGGGCCGTGCGTGCTGGTCGGCATCGGCAACGGGCTGACCAATCCCGGCGCGCATGCCGGTGCAGTATCGGTGCGCCCGGGGCTGGCGGGCAGCGCGTCGGGGCTGGCCGGTGCGATGACGATCGCCGGCGGCGCCGCGCTGTCGTCGCTGACGGGCGCGGTGCTGACCGCCGGCAACGCGGGTTATGCGCCGCTCGCGATGATGCTGCTGTCGGCGGCGATCGCGCTGGTGGCCGCCGTCTGCGTGCGGGTGTTCGATGCGCGGGACGCCGGGCGGTGAATGCGGGTGCGGCCCGCTACCGTGTCGCGTGCGATTGGCGGACAATCCATCGAATGCCGGGAGACGAACCCTGCGCGCGCCGTATTCCCCGACGAGCGCGAAGGGCGACAGGACGAGGATGCGATGACCGACTTTTCTGATTTCCAGCGGGACATTGCCGACGCCGCAAGGGCGACATTCAACGCGTTGCGGGCATTGCACCCGGACGAGCATTTCTACGCGTTCGCGCTTTATACGGACAGCGGCGCGATGACGGTGGTGCCGGCGGCCAATTCGGTCGAAGGGCTGAGCCGGGTCCGCGCGCAACAGGCGGTCGCGGACGATGATCCGTGGTTTGCGTGGGGCTGTTCCGAATGGGCGTACGCGGCGGCGGAGGCGTCGCCGTTCAACGCGATCTGCGGCAAGCTGGCCGATGAAGTGCTGAGCCCGCAGTTTGTGCGGTCGAGGTTCGCGGAATTTTCCCGGCAGCTTCACACCGACATGATCGAGGCGTTGCGGCTGCTCGATCGCGACGGTGTGTTCGGCACGGGCGACGCAAGGGCGGCCATCACGCTGTTCGTGTCGATCAGCGACGACGACGCAGCCGAGGCACTGGAAAACGAATCGGCGAAAGCGCTGAATCCGCCGGCCGTCGTCGACAAATTCCTGCGTCGGTACGACTAAGCAACCGGAATGCCGTCGCGGCGGGCCAGCGTTGCAACGTGCAACGCACGGCGGGCGCTGCATCCGCCCGCGTGCGTGCCCCTTTGATCCGTTACGGCTTCGCGCCCACGACGAACTCGAAGGTCGCGACGCCATCGACGCCGCCCGTCACGCGGTCGCGCGGCTGCAGCGCGCCGACGCCGGCCGGCGTGCCGGTGAAGATCAGGTCGCCGGCCTTCAGTTCGACCGAACGCGACACGTACGCGATGACGTCGGGCACGGCCCAGATCATGTCGGCCAGATCGCCTTGCTGGCGCGTTTCGCCGTTGACCGCGAGCCAGATGCGGCCGGCGGCCGGGTGGCCGGTGGCCGTCGCCGCGCGCAGCGCGGTCACGGGGCCCGACGCGTCGAAGCCTTTCGCCCAGTCCCATGGACGGCTCAGCTTCTTCGCTTCGGCCTGCAGGTCGCGGCGCGTGAGGTCGACGCCGACGCCATAGCCCCATACGTGCGACAGCGCGTCGGCCGGGTCGATCGACCGGCCGTCCTTGCCGATCGCGACGACCAGCTCGATTTCATGATGGAGATCGCTCGTCAGCGGCGGATACGGGACGGTGCCGCTTGCCGGGACGATCGCGTCGGCCGGCTTCGTGAAGAAGAACGGCGGCTCGCGGTCGGGATCGGCGCCCATTTCGCGTGCATGGTCGGCATAGTTGCGGCCGACGCAGAACACGCGGCGCACCGGAAAGCGCGCGGACGACTGTTCGACTTCGACGGAAGGACGCTCGGAAGCGTCGATGACATAGGCGGACATCGGATAGCCTCGTTCGGTGGGAAGACGGATGCCGGCGCCCGGGCGGCGCACGGGCCGGCATGCGTGCAACGATACCGGACGCGCGTGCGGCCGGATGCGACGCAAATGCGTTTTACCGGGACAAAACTACGCGTCGGCGATTGTGGGTGCGTCGTCGCCGGCCGGCAAGGCGGCGTTCGCGTCGCGATACGCCTTCGGCGACACGCCGACCCGCGCGCGGAAGCGCCGCGCGAAATACCCTTCGTCGCGAAAGCCGACCGAGCGCGCGATGTCCGCGATGCGCCGGCTCGTGTGGGCCAGCAGCGATTGCGCGAGCGCGATCCGGCGCTCGGTCACGAGATCGGTGAACGTGCTGCCGGTTTCCTTGCGGACCAGGTGCGCGAGGTAGTTCGGCGACAGGAACGCGGCCTCGGCGGTCGCGGCGAGCGTCAGGTCCTCGCGGGTCAGGTTCGCCCGCACGTGACGCAGCACGCGCGCGAGCGCGTCGCGCCGGCCCGCGCGCTGGGCGCCGCGCTGCGCGAGCTTGTCGAGCGCGCCCGCGTACTGCGTGCAGACGAGCCCGATCAGTTGCAGCAGGTAGCCGCGCAGCAACGTGGTCGAGCCGAACGTGCGCACGCGATCGGTGTCGAGCATGCACAGCGCGAGGCGGCGCGCTTCGTCGTACGAGTCGCCGGTCAGGATGAAGTCGAGATGCTCCTGGAAGCGGAACGGCGTCAGCTCGGGAAAGCGGTGCGCGGGCACGTCCTCGAGATCGAGCGGATCGACGTCGAGATCGGCGCGCAGGAACGCCTGGCTGAAGTTGATGACGATGAAGTGCGCGCCTTCCGGATGCGGGATCAGGTGCTCGCGGTGCGGCAGCACGAACGCGAGCGCGCCACGCGGAAACGGCCGCGTGACGCCGCCGATCCGCTGCTCGGTGTCGCCGCCGAGATTGAACTGGATCTGGAAATACGCGTGCCGGTGCGGCTCGGTGATCGCCTGGCGCGACGCCTGGTCGCGGATGTAGAAATCGAGCCGGTCGCTGCGTTCGGGCATCCCGTACAGGCGCGGCGGGGCGGTGGATGGCATGAAGGATTCTGCGGTTCGTGACGCGGTTGAGCCGCGATGGTACAGCGAACCGGGCGCGGCCGGAATGCGCGGGGCCGCGCGATCAACCGGCAACCAGCGGCGCCACCCGGCGGCGCAGCTCGGGCACGACTTCGGCGTCGAACCACGGATGGTGCTTGAACCACGCCTGGTTGCGCGGCGAAGGATGCGGCAGCGGCAGCACATTGGGGCCGTAGTCGCGCCATGCGCGCACGGTGTCGGTCAGCGTTGCCTTGCGCGACTCGCGCAGGAAATGCCGCTGCGCATACTGGCCGATCAGCAGCGTCAGCCGGATCGACGGCAACTCGGCAACCAGCCGGTCGATCCACAGTTGCGCGCATTCGGGGCGCGGCGGGTTGTCGCCGCTTGCGCCGCGGCCCGGGTAGCAGAAGCCCATCGGCACGATCGCGAAGCGCGTCTCGTCGTAGAAGGGTTCGGCATCGACATCGAGCCAGTCGCGCAACCGCTTGCCGCTCGCGTCGTCCCACGGGATGCCGCTCGCATGGACACGCGCGCCCGGCGCCTGCCCGACGATCAGGATGCGCGCGTCGCGATGGGCGCGCACGACCGGCCGCGGGCCGAGCGGCAACTCGGCTTCGCATGCACGGCACGCGCGGATTTCGGTGAGCAGCACGTCGAGCGGCGCGCGCGTTCGTTTCGGCATCGATTCGGATCGGGGACGGAGTGGCCATGCGGTGTCGTCCGTGCCGCGCATGCCCGAAGCCGCCGGGTGGCCCGGATCGGCGTGGCGCGGCGCCGGCGCGCGCGCGCCGACTGGATCACGCGGTGCGTATCACGCCTGCGACGGGCCCGCTGCGTCGCCTTCGGCGACCGCAGCATCATACAACGCGGTTTGCGCGATCGCCGCGGCGATCGCCGCGTCGTCGTGCGGACCGTCGAGCATGCCCCAGCGCCGGTATTGCAACAGGAACCACCGGCCTTCGAGCGGATCGGGCCGGTTCACGGCGCCGCCGTCGTGGAAGCGGATCGGCAGCGGCGGCTCGGCGAACGGCCCCGCGCCGTAGTCGCCGAGCAGGCGCGGCGCGATCAGCCGGGCCGGTACGCCGAGCGCGTCGGGCGACGCGAGCCAGTCGGCCGCCTCGCGGCGGTGCGCGGCGCTGTCGAGCCACGCGCACGCATCGACGAGCGTGCGGATCAGTGCGCGCGCGGTGGCCGGATACAGCGAGACGAAGTCGCGCCGGGCCGCGAGCACCTTTTCCGGATGATCGGGCCAGATCTCGCTCGTGACCGCAACGGTGCGGCCCGCGCCGCAGGCCTCGGCCACCGCGTGCCACGGTTCGCCCGCGCAGAAGCCGTCGAGCTCGCCGTTCGCGAGCGCGGCAACCATCTCGGGCGGCGGGATCACGACGCTGCGCACGTCGCGCAGCGGATCGACGCCGTGCGATGCGAGCCAGTGGTTCAGCCACATCGCGTGCGTGCCGGTCGGGAACGTCTGCGCGAGCAGCGGCTTGCGGCCGAGCGTCGCGAGCGCGTCGCGCACGCTGCCGCTCGCGCGGTACGCGTCGGCGAGGCCGCGCGAGAACGAGATCGCCTGGCCATTGCGGTTCAGCACCATCAGCGCGGCCATATCGGCCTGCGGGCCGCCGATGCCGAGCTGCAGCCCGCAGACGAGCCCGTACAGCGCGTGCGCGGCGTCGAGTTCGCCGCTCAGCAGCTTGTCGCGCACGGCGGCCCACGACGGCTGGCGGCTCGGTTCGAGCGTGAGGCCGTGCCGCGCGCCGAGGTTCAGGCGCTGCGCGACGATCAGCGGAGCCGCGTCGCTCAGCGCGACGAACCCGAGGCGAAGATGCGCGCGTTCCGGCGCGGCGGGAGGGGACGTGTTCATGGCGTGTTCATTGGGGTGGGGCGTCGAGCAATTGCCGCGCGACGTCGACGATGCGCAGGCCCTGATCCATCGCGCGCTTGCGCAGCGCCGCATACGCGTCGTGCTCGGACAGCTTGCGCTGGTCCATCAGCACGCGTTTCGCGCGGTCGATCAGCTTGCGCTCGGAGAGTTCGCGCTCGACGTCGGCGAGCCGGCGGCGCAGCGCATCGTCGTGCGAGAAGCGCGCGAGCGCGACTTCGAGAATCGGCGCGAGGCGCTCGGCCGACAGCCCTTCGACGAGATATGCGCTGACGCCCGCGCCGACGGCCGCGCGGATCAGCGCCTGATCGGAGTCGTGACTGAACATCAGCACGGGGCGGGGCGCAGTTGCGTGCATGACTGCGAGCTGCTCGAGCGTGTCGCGCGACGGCGAATCGGTGTCGATGATCACGACGTCGGGGCGCTGCTCCTCGACGGCCGCAGGCAGGCGCGCGGGCGTCGCGACGTCGTTCAGCATCTCGTAGCCGAGCCGCGCGAGCGCGTCGCCGAGCTCGCCGATCGGCTTGTCGGTATCGGTAACGAGCAGCACGCGCAGGCGGGCGGGCGGGGCAGGCGAATTCATGAGGCAGGCAGCAGGGGCGGCGAAGCTTCGGCGCAGGGCGCGCACGATGGATGCCGGCCGCAAGCGCGGCCGGCGTCGACGGGAAGGGCATGCGGCTGAAGCCGCTCGAGGTCGCGCATGCTAGGCGGCCCGGGAAAGCGCCGTTTCGCCGGCGGTGTCCGCGCACTGCACGGCGGCTTCGCCGATTGCTCCGCCGACGAGAATCACGGCCGGGCTGCCGAGCCGCGCTTCGTCGATGCCGCGCGCGAGATGGCCGAGCGTGCCGGTCCAGCGGCGTTCGTCGGGCGTGCCTGCCCATTGTACGGCCGCGGCCGGCGTCGAGGCCGGCAGCACGGCGAGCAGGCCCGCCGCAATGCTGTCGACGCGGCTCATCCCCATGTAGATCGCGAGCGTGGTGCCGGCTGCCGCGAGTCGCGCCCAGTCGGGTTCGCCGTGGTCCTGGCGGTGCGCGGTGACGAACGTGACGCCCTGGCAGTGCTCGCGGTGCGTGAGCGAGATGCCGAGGCTCGCGGCGGCCGCGAATCCCGACGAAATGCCGTTGACAATCTCGACCGGAATCGCGGCGGCGCGCAGCGTCGCGAGTTCTTCGCCGGCGCGCCCGAACAGCAGCGCGTCGCCGCCCTTTACGCGCACCACGTGCGCGCCGCGCAGCGCGTAACGGCGCATCAGCCGCTCGATGAACGCCTGCGGCGTGGAGCGGCAGCCGCCGCGCTTGCCGACGCGGATCACGCGTGCCTGCGGCGCGAGTTCGACGATGCCGGGCGCGACGAGATCGTCGAGCAGCAGCACGTCGGCGGCGGCCAGCGCTTTCACGGCCTTCAGCGTGAGGAGATCGGGATCGCCGGGGCCGGCGCCCAGCAGCGTGACTTTGCCAGTCGTCATGTCGTGTTCCATTGCCGCGTGCGTGCGGCCGTCGATAGCGCGTTTCTGCGCGGCGGCGGCGGGCGGTCGAAACAGTCCGGCATCCAGCCGTGCCGCGCACGGGGGACGTCGTTGTCCTGGGGGGCCCGCCGTGATCGACGGGCATGGTTTGCGGGGACAGCCCACCGGCGCCGTTGCCGGTGTGATGCATGAAGTTCAGCAATATCCGGGCCAACCGGTGCAAAGCGCGGCGGGAGCGTGGCCTGACGGCCGCGCGCATGCATGCGGACGCAGCGCGCGGAGAGACGCAATGCCGCATCGGCATGCATCGTGCCCCGTCAGCGCGCACCGCGATGTCGCACGGCGACAGTGCTGCAGCGCACCACATCTGTGCCTGGCTGCTTCACGGCGCATCGTGCGCCATGTGTCCCGGCGCACCGCGCACTGCCCATCGAGCCTTGCACGGCGGGGCCGCAGGCGCGATTCGGGCCGACATGGCACGGCGTTTGCGTTAGCTGGTTCGGACGCATCAATGGCGATTCGTCCGCAGTACCGATTACAGACGCGCCCGGCAACGGGCTTCATGGGCAACGGCGTCCTACGCATCGGGTCTCGACGAGACCGGGTGCGCAGGACGCCGTTTTTCGTTTGGCGGATGACATGACCGACAAAGCTACCCGTATCGATCTCTTCAGCCTCCGCACCGCGCCGATGCGCGCGTTCCACCTGACGTGGATGGCGTTTTTCGTGTGCTTCTTCGCGTGGTTTGCATGCGCGCCGCTGATGCCGCTCATCGCACGCGAATTTCATCTGACGGCGGCACAGGTCGCCAACATCAACATCGCCGCGGTGGTCGCGACGATCGCCGTGCGGCTGCTCGTCGGCCCGCTGTGCGACCGCTTCGGCCCGCGCCGCGTGTATGTCGGCCTGCTGCTGCTCGGCGCGATCCCCGTGTTCGCCGTGTCGTTCACGCACGACTACCTGTCGTTCCTGATCTGCCGGCTCGGCATCGGCGCGATCGGCGCGGGTTTCGTGATCACGCAGTACCACACGTCGGTGATGTTCGCGCCGAACGTGGTCGGCACCGCGAACGCGACGACGGCCGGCTGGGGCAATGCGGGTGCCGGCGCGACGCAGGCGCTGATGCCGCTGCTCGTCGCCGCCGGCCTGATGCTCGGCTTCGGCGAAGACTCGTCGTGGCGCGTCGCGCTGGTCGTGCCGGGCGTCGCGATGCTCGCGATGGCCTGGGCGTACTGGCGCTTCACGCAGGATTGCCCGCAAGGCGACTTCGTCGCGCTGCGCAAGGAAGGCGTGACGGTCGACAGCGGCAAGAAGGGCGGCTGGGCGAGCTTCGTCGCCGCGTGCGGCAACTATCGCGTGTGGATGCTGTTCGTCACGTACGGCGCGTGCTTCGGCGTCGAGGTGTTCATCCACAACATCGCCGCGCTGTACTACGTCGATCACTTCCAGTTGTCGCTGAAGGATGCAGGCCTCGCGGCCGGCATGTTCGGGCTGCTCGCGCTGTTCGCCCGCGCACTCGGCGGCTGGCTGTCCGACAGGATCGCCGCGCGCCGCACGCTCGACGTGCGCGCGATGCTGCTGTGCGCGCTGATCGTCGGCGAAGGGCTCGGGCTGATCTGGTTCTCGCATGCGCAAAGCGTTGGCATCGCACTCGTCGCGATGCTGGCCTTCGGCCTGTTCACGCACATGGCCTGCGGCGCGACCTACGCGCTGGTGCCGTTCATCGACCGCAAGGCGCTCGGCGGCGTGGCGGGGATCGTCGGCGCGGGCGGCAACGTCGGCGCCGTCGCCGCGGCCTTCCTGCTGAAGGGCGTCGGCGACGTGCAGCACACGCTGAGCCTGCTCGGGCTCGCCGTCACCGCGACCGCGCTGTGCGCGATGGCCGTGCGCTTCACCGAAGAACACAAGGCACGCGAGGCCGAGCTGCGCGACCGTGCTCTGGCCGCCGCCGCCAACGCCGCCAACTGATCGAGCGAAGGAAACGTCATCATGAAACTCATCGTCATCGGTCACGGGATGGTCGGCCACAAGCTGCTCGAATGCGTCGCGGCGGAAGCGGGCGCGGCGGCGGCGCTGCAGGTCACCGTGCTCGGCGAGGAACCGCGCCCGGCCTACGATCGCGTGCACCTGTCCGAATTCTTCGCGGGCAAGTCGGCGGACGACCTGTCGCTCGTCGAACCCGGTTTCTTCGAGCGTCATCCGCAATTCGACCTGCGCCTGAACGCGCGCGTCGCATCGATCGACCGCGCCGCGCATACGGTCACGCTCGCGTCGGGCGAAACGCTCGTGTACGACAAGCTGGTGCTCGCGACGGGCTCGCGCCCGTTCGTGCCGCCGATGCCGGGGCACGATCGCGCGGGCTGCTTCGTGTACCGGACGATCGAGGATCTCGAAGCGATGCAGGCGTGCGGCACGCACGCGAAGCGCGGCGTCGTGGTCGGCGGCGGGTTGCTCGGCCTCGAATGCGCGAAGGCGCTGCGCGACATGGGGCTCGACACGCACGTCGTCGAATTCGCGCCGCGCCTGATGGCCGTGCAGGTCGACGACGGCGGCGGCCGGATGCTGCGCGCGAAGATCGAGGCGCTCGGCGTGACCGTGCATACGGGCAAGAACACGCTCGAGATCGTCGACGGCGAAGCGGGCACGCACCGGATGGCGTTCGCCGACGGCACGCATCTCGATGCCGACATGATCGTGTTCTCGGCCGGCATCCGCGCGCGCGACGAGCTGGCACGCGCATGCGGGCTCGACATCGGCCCGCGCGGCGGCGTCGCGATCGACGACGCATGCCGCACGAGCGACGCCGACATCTACGCGATCGGCGAATGCGCGGCATGGAACGGCATGGTGTACGGCCTCGTCGCACCCGGCTACGACATGGCGCGCGTGGTCGCGAAGCAGCTCGCAGGCAGCGCTGACGGCACGGGCGCGGCTGCGTTCGCGGGCGCCGACATGAGCACGAAGCTGAAGCTGATGGGCGTCGACGTCGCGAGCATCGGCGACGCGCACGGCACGACGGCCGGCAGCCGCACGTACCAGTACGCGGACGAGCGCCGCCAGGTCTACAAGAAGCTCGTGGTGTCCGACTGCGGCAAGTTCCTGCACGGCGCGGTGATGGTCGGCGACGCAGCCGAATACGGCACGCTGCTGCAAATGATGCTGAACCGCATCGAGCTGCCCGAGTCGCCGGAATTCCTGATCCTGCCGTCGTCGGACGGTGTCGCGAAGCCGGCGATCGGCGTCGACGCGCTGCCTGCGGCCGCGCAGATCTGCTCGTGCAACAACGTGTCGAAGTCGCAGATCTGCACGGCGGTCGCGGACGGTGCGACCAGCCTCGGCGCGCTGAAGTCGTGCACGGGCGCCGGCACGTCGTGCGGCGGCTGCGTGCCGCTCGTCACGCAGATCATGAAGGCCGAGATGAAGAAGCAGGGCCTCGCGGTCAACAATCATCTGTGCGAGCACTTCCCGCATTCGCGCCAGGAGCTGTTCCACCTGATCCGCGTCGAGCGCATCACGACGTTCGACGAACTGCTCGCGAAGCACGGCCACGGGCTCGGCTGCGACGTGTGCAAGCCGGCGATCGCGGGCATCCTCGCGTCGTGCTTCAACGAGTTCGTGCTGAAGAAGGAACACGCGGGGCTGCAGGATTCGAACGACTACTACCTCGCGAACATCCAGCGCGACGGCACGTACTCGGTCGTGCCGCGCATGCCGGGCGGCGAAGTCACGCCGGAAGGGCTGATCGCGGTCGGCCAGGTCGCGCGGAAGTACGGGCTCTACACGAAGATCACGGGCGGCCAGCGCGTCGACCTGTTCGGCGCGCGGGTCGAGCAGTTGCCGTCGATCTGGGAAGAGCTGATCGCGGCCGGCTTCGAATCGGGGCATGCATACGGCAAGGCGCTGCGCACCGTGAAGTCGTGCGTCGGCTCGACGTGGTGCCGCTACGGCGTCGACGATTCGGTCGGCCTCGCGATCGACCTCGAGAACCGCTACAAGGGCCTGCGCGCGCCGCACAAGATCAAGTTCGGCGTGTCGGGCTGCACGCGCGAGTGCGCGGAAGCGCAGGGCAAGGACGTCGGGATCATCGCGACCGAGAAGGGCTGGAACCTGTACGTGTGCGGCAACGGCGGGATGAAGCCGCGCCACGCGGAACTGCTCGCGTCCGATCTCGACCGCGACACGCTGGTCCGCTACATCGACCGCTTCCTGATGTTCTACGTGCGCACCGCCGACCGGCTGCAGCGCACGAGCGTGTGGCGCGACAACCTCGAAGGCGGCCTCGACTACCTGACCGACGTCGTCGTGCACGACAAGCTGGGGATCGCGGCCGAGCTCGAAGCCGACATGCAGCACGTGGTCGACACCTACGAGTGCGAATGGAAGAAGGCCGTCACCGATCCCGACACGCGCAAGCGTTTCCGCCACTTCGTGAACAGCGACGCGCCGGACGCGAACATCGCGTTCGTCGAGACGCGCGGCCAGATCCGTCCCGCGACGCCCGACGAGCGCGTGCGCGGCAAGCCCGTGACGATTCCCGTCGTCGCCGAAAGCGCGACGCAGGCCGTGACCGAATCCGCAACCGTTTGACCCTGACCGACACCAGCGTCTTTTCCAAGGAGCCCATCATGAACGATCGTCTTCCGCTGTCCTGGACCCGCGTGTGCCCGCTCGACGACATCGTGCCGAACACCGGCGTGTGCGCGCTCGTCAACGGCGAGCAGGTCGCGGTGTTTCACGTCGCGCACGCCGACGGCGGCGTGTTCGCGATCGACAACGTCGATCCGGTATCGCAGGCGGCCGTGATGTCGCGCGGGCTGATCGGCAGTCTCGGCGAGCGCGTCGTCGTCGCGTCGCCGCTGTACAAGCAGCATTTCGACCTGCGCACCGGCGAATGCCTCGAAGCGCCCGAGCAGTCGGTGAGCGCGTATCCGTCGCGGGTCGAGGACGGCTTCGTGTGGATCGCGGCCTGACGAGCCCGGAGCGCGCATGACCGCCACCCCCGTCAAGAGCGTGTGCCCGTACTGCGGCGTCGGCTGCGGGATGGTGCTGCATGTCGAGGATGGCGAAGTCGTCAAGGTATCCGGCGACGCCGACCATCCGACCAACTTCGGGCGGCTGTGCACGAAGGGTTCGTCGGCGCACGTCGCGCTGCGTCGCTCGGGGCGGCTCGACCGCGCATTCGTGCGCCGCGCGCGCGAGGACGACCTCGTGCCGCTGCCGGCCCGCGACGCGATCGCCGAAACGGCGCGCCGCCTGCGCGCGGTGCTCGACGCGTACGGTCCCGACGCGCTGTCGTTCTACGTGTCGGGGCAGATGTCGATCGAGGCGCAATACCTCGTCAACAAGCTCGCGAAGGGCTTCGTCGGCACCAACAACATCGAATCGAACTCGCGCCTCTGCATGGCGAGCGCGAGCACCGGCTACAAGCAGTCGCTCGGCGCGGACGGCCCGCCCGGGTCGTACCAGGACTTCGATCGCGCGAACCTGTTCTTCGTGACCGGTGCGAACATGGCCGACTGCCATCCGATCCTGTTCCTGCGGATGATGGATCGCGTGAAGGCCGGCGCGAAGCTGATCGTCGTCGACCCGCGCCGCACCGGCACGGCCGACAAGGCCGACCTGTTCCTGCAGATCCGGCCCGGCACCGATCTCGCGCTGACGAACGGGCTGCTGCACCTGCTGCATGCGAACGGCCGCACCGACGGCGCGTTCATCGACGCGTACACCGAAGGCTGGGACGCGATGCCAGCGTTCCTCGCCGACTACACGCCCGAGCGCGTCGCGGAAATCACCGGGCTCGCGGAAGCCGACCTGCGCACGGCCGCGCAATGGATCGGCGACGCGCAGGAGTGGATGAGTTGCTGGACGATGGGGCTCAACCAGAGCACGCACGGCGTGTGGAATACCAACGCGATCTGCAACCTGCACCTTGCGACCGGCCGCATTTGCCGCCCCGGCAGCGGGCCGTTCTCGCTGACCGGCCAGCCGAACGCGATGGGCGGGCGCGAGATGGGCTACATGGGGCCGGGGCTGCCGGGCCAGCGCTCGGTGCTGTCCGACGACGACCGGCGCTTCGTCGAGAACCTGTGGCGCGTGCCGGCCGGCACGCTGCGCAAGGAGACGGGGCAAGGGACGGTCGACCTGTTCTCGCGGATGGCGGCCGGCGACATCAAGGCGTGCTGGATCGTCTGCACGAACCCGGTCGCGACCGTGCCGAACCGGCAGAACGTGATCGCCGGGCTGCAGGCCGCGGAGCTCGTGATCGCACAGGACGCGTTCCTCGATACCGAGACCAACCGCTACGCGGACATCCTGCTGCCGGGCGCGCTGTGGGCCGAGGGCGACGGCGTGATGACCAACTCCGAGCGCAACATGACGCTGATGCGCGCGGCGGTCGCGCCGCCCGGCGACGCGCTGCCCGACTGGCGCATCGTCGCGGAAGTCGCGCGCGCGATGGGCTACGGCGAGGCGTTCGACTATGCGTCGGCGGCCGACGTGTTCGACGAGATCGTCCGTTTCTCGAATCCGGCGACGGGCTACGACCTGCGCGGCGCGAGCCATGCGGCGCTGCGCGACGGCCCGGTGCAATGGCCGGTCGCGCCGGGCACCGCGCGCGAGCGGCACCCGATCCGCTACCTGAACGACGGCGTGAGCCAGACGCTGCGCACGACGGCCGACGAGAGCGATGCGCCGCATCTCGCGTTCCCGACACCGTCGGGCAAGGCGCGCTTTTTCGCACGGCCGCACGTCGATCCGGCCGAGCTGCCCGACGACACGTTCCCGATCGTGCTGAACACCGGGCGGCTGCAGCATCAATGGCACACGATGACGAAGACGGGCAAGGTCGCGATGCTGAACAAGCTCAACCCGCGCCCGTTCGTCGAGCTTCACCCGGACGATGCGAGCGCGCTCGGCATCGCGGCGAAGGACAGCGTCGAGATCCGTTCGGCGCGCGGCCGCGCGGTGCTGCCGGCCGTCGTGACCGAGCGCGTGCAGCGCGGCAACTGCTTCGCGCCGATGCACTGGAACGACGTGTACGGCGACGACCTGTGCATCAACGCGGTGACGAACGACGCGATCGATGCCGAATCTCAGCAGCCCGAACTGAAATACTGCGCGGTCGCGCTGCGGCGCGTCGAGACCGACGCGTTCGCGTCCGCCGACGACGAGACGGCGCAACCCGATGCATGTGCCGACGACGCGCGGCCCGCTTCGGCGATGGTGCAGGCCACTGCTTCACAGGAATCCGACATGGCAGACATCGATGCTTTCGCGGCCGCGCTCGGCGTGACCGACCTCGCGCCGCCGCCGTTGACCGACACCGAACGGCTGTACGTAGCCGGCCTCGTCAGCGGGCTGAAGGCGAGCGCCGGCCGGCGCGAGGGCAGCGTGCCGGTCCTGCCGGCCGGCGCGCCGCTCACGCCGCCGGTGCGGTTCTGGCTCGACGGGATGCTCGCGGGCCTGTTCAGCCGTTCGCTGCCTGCGAGTTCGCAGGTTGCCGTTGCATCGGCATTGCCGGCCGATGCCGCCGCGCCCGGCGGCGTGCGGATCGTGCGTACGCGCCCGAAGGTCGTGCTGTTGTGGGCATCGCAGACTGGCAACATCGAATCGCTGACCGAGGATTACGCGACGAAGCTGATGAATGCGGGCTTCGAGATCCGCACCGCGTGCATGTCCGACTATCCGGTCGCGTCGCTCGCGGGCGCGCAATACGTGCTGCTGATGACCAGCACGTTCGGCGACGGCGATGCGCCCGACAACGGCAGCGAGTTCTGGGACGCGCTGCAGGCCGGCAGCGCCGCGCGCCTCGACGGCGTGCACTTCGCGGTGCTCGCGTTCGGCGATCGCAACTACGACCAGTTTTGCGGCCACGGCCGCCGGCTCGATGCGCGGCTCGCGGAACTCGGCGCGGCACGCCTGTGCGCGCGCGTCGATTGCGACGTCGAATTCCAGAACGATGCCGACCAGTGGCTCGAACGCGTCGTCGCGCGGATCAAGGAGGCGGACGCCGCGCTGCACGCGGTGCCGTCCGGCGGCATGAGCCCGTCGGGGCTGCTGCCGTCGAAGGCGCATCCGGCGCCGTCGAAGCTCGTCGCCAACCTGCGGCTCAATCGCCCGGGCGCCGCGAAGGACACGCGCTATGTGTCGTTGTCGACCGAAGGCGCGAACCTCGAATACGAAACCGGCGATGCGCTCGGCGTATGGCCGACCAACTGTCCGGAGCTGGTCGACGAACTGCTGTCCGTCACCGCACTGAAGGCCGATGCGCCCGTGTCGGTGGCGGGCGTCGGCGACGTGCGTCTCGGCGAAGCGCTCGCGCGCCACTTCGACATCACGCGCCCGCATCCGGACACGCTTGCCTTCATCGCGTCGCGCAGCGCAAACGGCGCGCTGAAGTCGCTGCTCGGCGACGACCGCAAGGGCGACCTGAAGCAATGGTTGTGGGGGCAACAGCTTGCGGACGTGCTGCACGAGTTCCCGGTCGACATGTCGGGCACGGAGCTGGTCGGGATGCTGAAGCGGCTGCAGCCGCGCCTCTATTCGATCGCGTCGAGCCCGAGCGCGCACCAGGGCGAGATCCACCTGACCGTGTCGGCCGTGCGCTATCACAACGGCCGGCGCGCGCGCAAAGGCGTCGCGTCGACGTTCCTCGCCGATCGCGCGGACGACGGCCGCGTGCCCGTGTTCGTGCAGAAGTCCGCGCATTTTCGGCCGCCGGTGAACGGCGACGTGCCGATCGTGATGGTCGGCCCCGGCACGGGCGTCGCACCGTTCCGCGGCTTCCTGCACGAGCGGCAGGCGCGCGGCGCGCGCGGGCGCAACTGGCTGTTCTTCGGCGAGCAGCACGCGCAGACCGACTTCTACTACGGCGACGAACTGGGCGCGATGCACGACAGCGGCTTCCTGACGCGGCTCGATCTCGCGTTCTCGCGCGACCAGGCCGACAAGATCTACGTGCAGGACCGGATGCGCGAGCAGGGCGCCGAGTTGTTCGCGTGGCTGGAGGAAGGCGCGCACTTCTACGTGTGCGGCGATGCGGCGCGGATGGCCAAGGATGTCGATACGACGCTGAAGGCGGTCGTCGCCGAGCACGGCGGGATGTCGGACGACGACGCGAACGATTACGTCGCGCGGCTCGCGAAGGCGCGGCGCTACATGCGGGACGTGTATTGAACGCAGGCGGAGCGGCCTGACGCGGCCCTGCCGGCTTGCCGGCCTGGCACGGTGGCCGGCACGCCGGCAGCGGTCCGGGCTGCCGGCATGGCCGTCGACGGCGGAAGCGGGGTGACCCGCCTGCCGCCGCCGGCTTGCGTTATTGCTCCCGGTCCCACGCGCGCGCCTGTTCGGCACGGACGAGCGCTTCCGACGACTGCGGCAGCAGGTTGCGGAACGCGCCGCCGTCGCTTTCGATCACGTCGACCATCTTCGCGATCATTTCCTCCGGGTCGTGCTGTTCGAGCGGAAACGTCAGCCGCTCGGGCGTCACCGTGTGGACGGCCGGATCGTGCCAGCGCCGCGTCGTCTCCATCATCCGGTCGTTGAAGCCCGTGCTGTACGGGCCGGGGTTCACGACCGCGACGCGGATGCCGTGCGGCGCCAGTTCCGCGTGCATCGCCTCGGCCACCGATTCGACCGCGTGCTTCGATGCGCAATAGGCGCCCGTGAACGGCCCCGTGATCAGGCCCGCGATCGACGACACGAACACGATCTTGCCGTGCCGGCGCGCGAGCATGCCGCGCGCGATTTGCTGCGTGAGGTCGAGCGGCCCGAACACGTTGACGTCGAACAGCTCGCGGACGATCTCGACCGGCAGGTCGACGAGCGCGCCGGCTTCGCCGACGCCCGCGTTGTTGACGAGCACGTCGAAGTCGAGATCGGCCGCGCGGGCGCGGTCGTGGGCCGACGTGACGTCGAGCTTGATGGCGCGCAGCGCGGTGCCGCGTTGCGCGGCGGCGTCCGTCAGGTCGTCGATCCCGGCGGTGACGCGCACGCCGGCCGTCACGTCGTGGCCGCGTTCGGCGAGCCGCAATGCGACTTCGCGGCCGAAGCCGGTGCCTGCGCCCGTAATGAGGATGCGTTTCTGTGCCATGTGCTTACCTTGTGGTGTGGAGGGTTGCCTGAAAGCGGTCGCGGCAGTGCCGGGCGATCGCGCTGTCTTCGTCGACGCTGCCGCCCGAGACGCCGATCGCGCCGACGCAGCGGCCGCGGTCGTCGACGAGCGGTTCGCCGCCGCCGAACGTGACGAGCCCGCCGTGACTGTGCTCGATCCCGCGCAGCGGGCCGTCGCCCGACATCGCGCCGAGCGCGCCGGTCGATGCGCGAAAGCGGACCGCCGTCAGCGCCTTGCGCTGCGCGAGATCGATCGCGCCGAGAAAACAGTCGTCGGTGCGTACGAACGCGAGCAGGTTCGCGCCGGCATCGACGACTGCGATGGCGACGCCCGCGACCTGCAGCGACGCGGCATGCGCGAGTGCTGCTTCAATCGTGCGGCGGGCGGCTGCGAGCGGCAGCGCGGCGGTGAGCGGATCCATTCGATGCTCCGGTGGGACGACAGAGCCAGTGTAGGCAGTTGCGGTATATGGGAGAATCCACATTCCGCTCGAAAGAGTTTCAAGTTTTTTTAATGATGGGCAGACGCGATCCGATGGCCGGGCTGCACGTGTTCATGACCGTCGCGACGGCCGGCAACTTCACGCGGGCCGCCGCCGCGCTCGGCCTGACGCCGGCTGCCGTCAGCCTCGCGATCGGGCAGCTCGAGGGCGAGCTGAACGTGAAGCTGTTCAACCGCAGTACGCGCGGCGTGAGCCTGACGGAAGCCGGGCAGCGCTACTGGCGGCAGACGGAGCCCGCGTACCGGCAGGTCATGCAGGCGCGCGACGAGCTGAAGGACGCGCGCAGCGAGCCGAGCGGGCTGCTGCGCGTGACCGCGCTGCCGCTGGCGCGTTCGTTCGTGATCGCGCCGATCCTCGCCGCGTTCCGCGAGCGCTATCCGAAAGTCCGGCTCGAGATCCGCTACGAGAACGAGCTGGTCGATATCGCGAAAGATGGGTTCGATGCGGGGATCCGCCTCGCCGACCGGCTGCAGCCGGGCATGATCGGCGTGCGGATCGCGCCCGCGCTGTCGTGTGCGCTCGTTGCGTCGCCCGGTTATCTCGAGCGGTATGGCGCGCCCGTGTCGATTGCGGAGCTCGAGCGTCATGCCTGTATCCGCTTCAGGTTTTCGGAGAGCGGGCGCCTGCACAAGTGGCTGCTGCGCGACGGGCGCCGCGACGTCGATCTCGACCCGGACGGCGTGTTCGTGACAAACGATGCCGACGCGGTGATCGATGCGGCGCTTGCCGGCGTCGGCATTGCGTTTGCGTTCATGCGCGAACGCATCGAGCAGGACCTGCGCGACGGTACGCTCGTCGAGGTGCTGCCGGGCGTGTGCCGGACGTTGCCGCCGATGTGGCTCTACTACGTGAATCGCAAGCACGTGCCGGCGAAGCTGCGCGCGTTCATCGACGTGCTGCGCGAGCGGGCCGGCTCAGACGTGGCGTAATCCTGCCGCGCGGCTGCCGGCAGCGATTCGCGGGGCGGCGCATGATGGCGGCTCCATCCACGAAGCCACGGAGTCGCGCCATGCTCGTATTCGCCCGCTTTCCGCTTCCGATCCTCGGTGCCGCCGGATCGCTGGTTGCCGCTGTCGCGCTCGGGAGCGCGCCGGCCGTGGCCCAGACGTCGACCGTGCCGGCGAGCACAGCCGTTGCCACGCCTGACAACGCGGTGCTGCTGACGGTCTTCTTGAAGCACGATCAGTCGCGGCCGCTCGCCGAATTGAACGCGCAACTTGCGAAGCAGGGGTTCTACAAGGCGTTTCCGCCGCCGGGCGTCGAAGTGGTGAGCTGGACCGTGACGATGGGGATCGGCCAGATCGTCGTGCTGCGGTTGCCGGCTTCGCGGCTGCGTGAAGTCAATCGCGTGCTCGAGGATACGGCCTGGGGTGCGTACCGGACGGAGTTCTATCCGACTTACGACTACAAGGCGATCGGGTTGGCGGAGCATGAGCGGGGGAAGTAATTGGACCGGCATATTCCCGAACCGGGGCGAAAAGGGGGCCGGCCGCGAATATCAATCCGTCCCCATTCCCGAAACCCCGCGCCCACCCATGAATTCATCCTCTCCCGCGCAGCCCGGCCGGGAGAATTTCTCCCAAATCCACCACCGCTCATTCATCCGATGAAAAAACCGTTCAGGTTCCCGGTATGATGCGCACCTTGTGTTTTTCGGCCGCACGATTTTGATGCGATGTTAACGCGCCCCGCGCGCCACAAAACCGCACAATAACCGCACAATGCGAGCCCGAAAGATTTTGTAATATAAGTCCCGTACACTTGTAAGTTCTGATTCAGGCGCTCCCTGCCTTCTCTTTCGGTCGACCGCCCACGCAGAACAACCAGATTCGTCGCCGCCTGGCCCCCTGCGCCGCGACACGCTATGCACCACCACTGAACAACCTATGTCTTCCCGCCACCCTGGGTCGCCGGGCCGTGCCGCGGCGGCGATCGCCCGTGTCTCGGCGCTGGTTCGCAACGAGCGCGTGCTGTCGCCGCTGCTCGCGTTCGGCATCGGCCTGCTGCTGATCGTGGTTTTCCAGCACCTGTCGGAATCCGTCGACTACCGGTCGGTGATCCGCCAGTTGCGCCACATGTCCGCCGGCGAGTGGGGCGCGTCGCTGGCCGCGACGGCGCTCAGCTATCTCGCGCTCGTCGCCCGCGACGCGGTCGGCCTGCGCTATGTCGCCGCGAAGGTGCCGCGCGCCGCGCTGTGGATCGGCGCGATCGCCGGATCCGCGCTCGGCAACGCGACCGGCTTCGGCGCGCTGACGGGCGGTGCGGTCCGCGCGCGTGTGTACGGCGTGTCGGGCGTCACGCCCGCGCAGATCGGCCGGATGACGGTGTTCACGAGCGGCACGCTGGCGCTCGCGATGGTGCTGATGACGGCGGTCGGCATGGTCTGCGTGCCGGAGGCGCTCGCCGCGATGCTGCACGTCGCGCCCGGCGTGCTCACGTGGAGCGGCGCGGCGCTGCTCGTGGTGCTGGCCGCGATGGTCGTAATGTGCGGCAACACCGCGCGCCCGGTCGTCACGCGCTTCAAATGGCTGTCGTTCGACGTGCCGGCGCGGCGCGATCTCGTCGCGCAGGTCGTCTACGCGGTGCTCGACGTCGTCGCAGCGGGCCTGACGTTGTGGGTATTGCTGCCGGCCGCGCCGGTCGGCTTCCCGACCTTCATCACCGTCTACGCGGCCGCGCTGCTGCTCGGGATGATCGGCCATACGCCGGGCGGGATCGGCGTGTTCGAAGCCGCGATGGTCTTCACGCTCGGCCGCGAAGTGCCGGCACACGCGATGGTTGCCGCGCTGATCGCCTATCGCGCGATCTATTTCGGCGTGCCGCTCGTGCTGTCGGCCGGCCTGCTGGCCGGTTTCGAGGGCCGTGCGCTGCGGCGCCGGCTCGTGACGCGGCAGGCCGTGCGCGTGTCGCAGCTCGCACCGGTGTTCCTGAGCCTCGTGACGTTCGCGGTCGGCAGCATGCTGGTGATCTCGAGCGCGACGCCCGCGTTCTGGCACCGGATCGCGATCCTGCGCCACCTCGTGCCGCTGTGGGTGCTCGAAGGCTCGCAGGTGATCTGCAGCGTGCTCGGCGTCGCGCTGCTGTTCGTCGCGCGCGGGCTGCTGCGGCGCCTCGACGGCGCATGGTGGATGACCTTCGCCTTGACGCTCGCGAGCCTCGCGCTGTCGCTCGCCAAGGGCCTCGCGTTCGTCGAGGCCGGCGTGCTCGGCACGCTGCTCGTGCTGCTGCTCGTCAGCCGCCGCCGCTTCAACCGCCATTCGTCGCTGCTCGCCGAGCGCTTCACGGTGAGCTGGTTCGTGTCGGTGACGATGGTGCTGATGCTGGCGGTGTGGGTGCTGTTCTTCGCGTTCCGCGACGTGCCGTACACGCGCGAGCTGTGGTCGCATTTCTCGTTCGACGCGCGCGCACCGCGTGCGCTGCGCGCGACGCTCGCGGCCGGCGTGTTCGTCGCGATGTTCGCGCTGTGGCAACTGCTGCGCCCGGCGCCCGGCCGTTTCGTGAAACCCGCGCCGCAGGACCTGTTCGACGCCGAACGGATCATCCGCGCGCAGGAGTGCAGCGATGCGGGCCTCGCGCTGATGGGCGACAAGTCGTTCCTGTTCTCGGAATCGCGCCAGGCGTTCCTGATGTACGCGAAGTACGGCCGCACGTGGGCGGCGCTGCACGACCCGGTCGGGCCGCGCGAAGAATGGCCTGCGCTGATCGGCAAGTTCATTGCGCTCGCGCACGCGCACAGCGGCCGCGCGGCGTTCTACCAGGTGCGCGCGAACGCGCTGCCGCTGTATCTCGATGCGGGGCTCACGCTGATGAAGCTCGGCGAGGAAGCGCATATCGCGCTCGACCAGTTCGACCTGAAGGGCTCGCACCGCTCGCATCTGCGCTACGCGCTGCGCCGCGGCGACAAGGACGCGCTGACGGTCGAGGTGATCGCGCCGTGCGACGTGCCGGTCGCGCTGCCGGCGCTGCGCGACATCTCCGACGGCTGGCTCGACAGCCGCGATGCACGCGAGAAGAGCTTCTCGGTTGCCGCGTTCCACGACGGCTATCTGGCGACGCAATCGGTGATGCTCGTGCGGCAGGCCGACAAGCCGATCGCGTTTGTCACGTTCATGACGACCGACCTCAACACCGAGGCGACGGTCGGCGTGATGCGCCATCTGCCGGACGCATCGCCGTACGCGATGGAGTATCTGTTTACGCAGCTCGCGCTGCATCTGAAGGAAGCGGGCTTCCGCAAGCTGAGCCTGGGCATCGCGCCGTTCTCGGGGATGGGGGCGGCGAAGATGCCGTCGCCGTGGCACCGGCTCGGCCTGATGGTCTGGCGCTTCGGCGGCCGCTTCTACAACTTCCGCGGCTTGCGCGCTTTCAAGAGCAAGTTCGAACCGCACTGGGAGCCGCGTTACCTCGCGGCCTCGGGCTCGGTCGGCGTGTTCGTCACGCTTGCGGATCTGTCATTGCTGGCTGGAGGTCGGCGTTCATGATGTCGAAGAAGGGAATCGCGCGGGCGGCAGCCGCCTGCGCGGGAATGATGCTGGCCGGCGCCGCGTGCGCCACCCAGCCGGCCGCGGTGAAGGCCGAAACCGTGTCGGGCGGCCGCTACGGGCCCGTTACCGTGACCAAACCGGGCGGGCCGCTGCGCGGCTTCGTCGTGCTGTTCTCGCGTGAGGCCGGCTGGAATGCCGCCGATCAGCAGGCCGCCGATGCGCTCGCGAAGGCCGGTGCGATGACGGTCGGCGTCGATTCCGAGCGCTACGCGATGAATCTCGCCGCGAAGCAGGAGACCTGCCACCACCTCGACGGCGACGCCGAGGCGGTCAGCCACCAGCTCGAACGCCTCGCGCAGTCGTCGCGCTATTTCACGCCGATCGTCGCGGGCGTGGGTCAGGGCGGTGCGATCGCGAAGCAGATCCTGTCGATGGCGCCGGAGAACACGATCGCCGGCGTCGTGTCGGTCGCTCCGGTCGCGAAGCTCGATCCGCGCTTCAAGCCGTGCCCGCCCGATCCGACGATCGTGCGCCGCGCGATGCCGGGCTTCGTCGAAACGGCTGCCGCGGGCGACACCACGAAGCTCGTGTCGCTCGTCGCGTCGCACCTGCGCGACAGCAGTAGCAGCGGCGACGAACTCGACGTGTCGGACCTGCCGCTCGTCGAGCTGCCGGCCAAGGGCGGCAGCGACCGGCTCGCGATCGTGATCTCGGGCGACGGCGGCTGGCGCGATCTCGACAAGACGATCGCCGAGGCGCTGCAGCGCGACGGCGTGTCGGTAGTTGGTATCGACAGCCTGCGCTATTTCTGGAGCGAGAAACCGCCCGCACAGGTGAGCCGCGATCTCGCGCGCGTGATGCGCACGTACATGGCGCGCTGGCATGCGAACCGCGTCGCGCTGGTCGGTTACTCGTTCGGCGCCGACGTGATGCCGTTCGCGTACAACCGGCTGCCGGCCGACCTGCGCGACAAGGTTGCGGTGATGTCGCTGCTCGGCTTCGCGCCTTCCGCCGATTTCCAGATCCGCGTGACGGGCTGGCTCGGCATGCCCGCGAGCGACAAGGCGCTGAAGGTCGCGCCGGAACTGGCGAAGGTGCCGCCGCAGCTCGTACAGTGCTTCTATGGCGCGGAAGAGAAGGACACGATGTGCCCGGCGCTCGTGAACACGGGCGCCGACGTGATCAAGACGCAGGGCGATCACCACTTCGGCCGCGACTACATCGCGCTCGAGAAGAAGATCCTCGGCGCGTTCGGCAAGCCGGTGGCGGCGCGCTGAACGCCGGCGCCCGCTTCGCGGCGGGCGTCGGCCGGTTTGCTTCCGGTTCATCGTACGGGCGGCCATCGTGCCGCCCGTTTCATTTTGCGGCGTGCACCGCCGTGTCCTGCGCCGGCGTTGTCGTTGTCGTTCTCGCATCGCGCTGATAGAAGCCCGGAAACCGGTCGAGCTGCCGCCGTGCGGCCGCGATGTCCGTGTCGTCGCCGAGCACCGCGCTCGAAAACCCCGTGCGCTCCATCAGCAGCAACTGGTCGATCAATACGTCGCCGGTCGCGCGCAAGTCGCCGGCGAAGCCGAAGCGCTTGCGCAGCAGGTAGGCCTGGCTGTACGCGCGGCCGTCGGTGAACGACGGGAACCGCAGGTCGATGCGCACAGCCTGCGCGATTCGCGCGGCGAGCGGCGGCAGTTCCTCGTCGTTGCCGATCGTCAGCGTCGCATCGTCGTGCTGCTGCGTGTCGCAGGCGTGTTCGGCCGGCGTCAGCAGCCGGATGCGTGCGTTCATGCTGTCGTTGTCGCTGGCTTGCTTCATGCGTGCTCCGCCTGGTGGCGTGCGTCGTTTGCGGCGGCCTTGAAGGGATCCGCGCCGATGCGGCGCACCGTGTCGATGAATCGTTCGCTGCGGCCGTTCGCATCGATCCGCGCATCGAGGTATGCGTTGACGATCGCGTCGACGACATCGACGATCTCGTCCGCCGAGAACGACGGGCCGATCACCTTGCCCGGCCGCGCGGGGCCGCTCGCGGTCGAGCCGTCCGACCCGCCGAGCGTCACCTGGTACCACTCCGCGCCGTCCTTGTCGACGCCGAGGATGCCGAGGTGGCCGCTGTGATGGTGGCCGCACGAGTTGATGCAGCCGCTGATGTGCAGGTCGATGTCGCCGACGTCGTGCAGCAGGTCGAGATCCTGGAAGCGCTCGGCGATCGCGTCGGCGATCGGGATCGAGCGCGCGTTCGCGAGTGCGCAGAAGTCGCCGCCCGGACACGCGATCATGTCGGTCAGCAGCCCGACGTTCGCGCTGGCGAGACCGATCGCGCGCGTGTTCTCCCACAGCAGGAACAGGTCGTCGACGTGCACCCACGGCAGCACGACGTTCTGCGTGTGCGTGACGCGCGCCTCGCCGGCCGAGAAGCGGTCGGCGAGATCGGCGAGCGCGTCGAGCTGGTCCGGCGACGCGTCGCCGGGCGCCTGCAGGCGGCGCTTGAACGACAGCGTGACGATGCGCAGCGCCGGGTCGCGGTGCGAGGCGACATTGCGTGCGAGCCAGCGTGCGAACGCCGGATGGCGGCTTGCCTGCGCGGACGCGCGTGCATTCGCGTCGTGCAGGTCGAGCGTGCGCGGCTTGAGCCGCGGCGGGACGAACGATGCGGCGATGCGATCGAACTCGGCCTGCGGGATCGTGTGCGGGCCGCCATCATGGTCGACGATCTGGCGGAACTCTTCCTCGACGTCGTCGATGTAGCGTTGCCCCTCGGTCTTGACGAGGATCTTGATCCGCGCCTTGTACTTGTTGTCGCGCCGCCCGTAGCGGTTGTATACGCGGACGATCGCCTCGATGTAGTTCATCACGTGCCGCCACGGCAGGAACGCGCGCAGCAGCGTTGCGATCATCGGCGTGCGGCCCATCCCGCCGCCGACGCTCACGCGAAAGCCGAGCTCGCCCGCATCGTCGCGCACGAGCTTCAGCCCGACGTCGTGCCAGTCGGTTGCCGCGCGGTCTTCGGCGGCACCGGTGATCGCGATCTTGAACTTGCGCGGCAGGAACGCGAACTCGGGATGCAGCGTCGTCCACTGGCGCATCACTTCGGCGAACGGGCGCGGATCGGCGATCTCGTCCGGCGCGACGCCCGCGCGCTCGTCGCACGAGATATTGCGGATGCAGTTGCCGCTCGTCTGGATGCCGTGCATGTCGACGGTCGCGAGCAGGTCCATCACATCGGCCGCCTTCGCAAGCGGAATCCAGTTGAACTGCACGTTGGTGCGCGTCGTGAAGTGCGCGCTGCGAGTCGGCAGGCGCAGCGTGCCGAGCAGCGCCTGCGCGTCGCTCGCGGCGCGGTAGGTGGCGTCGTCGGGCACGTCGTAGTCGCGCGCGATCCGCGCGAGCACGCGAAGCTGCGCGCTCGACAGCTCGCCGTACGGCACGGCGACGCGCAGCATCGGCGCGTGGCGTTGCACATACCAGCCGTTCTGCAGGCGCAGCGGCCGGAACGCGTCCTCGCTCAGCGTGCCGTGCTGCCAGCGTTCGAGCTGGTCGCGAAACTGGGCGGCGCGGCTGTGCACGAGCGCCCGGTCGAAATCGGTATATCGATACATGACGTGATACGCGAGAGGAGCCGTGACGCGTCATGCGCACGGCTCGGAGGGACGTTGCGACGGATGTCGGGCAACGGAAGACAGCGTAGGGAACGCGGTGCGGCGGGACAAGCAGCAGATCGGGACGAAAAGGGCGCAGCAGATGGCGGACGCGGCGCCGGCGCGGGCCGGGCATCCGTGCATGCCCGTGGCCGGTTGATGTGTCTTAGGCGTCGGCGTCGACCACGAGCGCCGGATCGAGCGCGCGGATGCGCTGGTCGATGAAGTAGCCGCCACCTTCCTGATAACGCAGGAACAGGCGGCCGCACGCGCGGCAGCGGCTGACGTTGCAGCGGTTGTACGGGAAATGACGCAGCGCGATCGGCGCATCGTCCGACGCGTAGCGCGTACCCGCCGGATGATATTCCGCATAGGTCGGCTCCGCATCGCCGGGCGGCGCGAGCGTGGCGACTTCGGTCAGTTGCGCGTCCTGCAGCGACAGCGGCAGGCTCGTCCATCCGGCGAGCGAGGTCTTCGTGCACGTGCAAGGCTGCGTGACGTGCGCTGCTTCGGCCGTCAGTTTCAACAGCGCGTCGTGATCGAGGTAGGGCAGTTGGCTCATGCGAAATCTTGAAAAAGGCGGCGAGACCGGCAATGTAACCCGTGCTCGGGTTGCCTGCATGGCCGCGGCCCGTGCGCCGGTAGCGAACATCGTGCGCTTCATGCGCATTGCGCGCGCTTCAACCGCCCTTGCGCACCGACGGCTGCGCGACCAGTTCGCCGAGCACGCGGATCGCGCGTTCGATGTCGCGGCTCCACGGATGGCCGAAGTTCACGCGCACGCAGCGCTCGAAGCCGTGCGTGGCCGAAAACAGCGGCCCCGGCGCGAAGCTGATCCCGCGCGCGATCGCCTCGCGATGCAGTTCCATCGCGTCGATCGCGTCGGGGAACGCGAGCCACAGGAAATACCCGCCTTCGGGCCGCACCCACTCGACGCCGGGCGGCAGCCAGCGCCGCAGCGCGTCGTCCATCCGGTCGAGCTGCGCGTGCAGCGCGCCGCGCAGCTTGCGCAGATGGCGGTCGTAACCGCCGTGCTCGAGATAGTTCGCGATGCCGGCCTGCGCGGGAATGCTCGCCGACAGCGTCGTCATCAGCTTGAGCCGCTGCACCTTCTCCGCGAACCGGCCGGCAGCGGCCCAGCCGATCCGGTAGCCGGGCGCGAGCGTCTTCGAGAACGAACTGCAGTGCATCACGAGGCCGTGCTGGTCGAACGCGCGCGCGGGCAGCGGATAGTCGGGGCCGAAATGCAGTTCGCCGTAGACGTCGTCCTCGATCAGCGGCACTTCGCGCGCCGCGAGCATGTCGACGAGCGCGCGCTTTTTTTCCGCGGACAGCGTGACGCCGGTCGGATTCTGGAAATTGGTCATGAACCAGCACGCGCGGATGTCGTGCCGGTCGAGCGCGGTTGCGAGCGCATCGAGATCGAGGCCCGTGCGCGGATCGACGGGAATCTCGACCGCGCGCAGGTCGAGCCGCTCGATCGCCTGCAGCGCCGCATAGAAGCCGGGCGCCTCGACGGCGACGACGTCGCCGGGCCGCGTGACGGCCATCAGGCACAGGTTCAGCGCTTCGAGCGCGCCGTTCGTGACGACGATCTCGTCGATGGGCTGCGACACGCCCGTCGCGAGATAGCGCCGCGCGATCTGCTGGCGCAGCGCCTCGTTGCCGGGCGGCAGGTCGACCACCGTGCTCCACGGGCTGACGAGCCGCGTGGCCTGCGCGAGCGACTTCGCGAGGCGCGGCAGCGGAAACAGTTGCGGCGCCGGGAACGCGGAACCGAGCGGCACGATGCCGGGCTGCGTGGCGGCATCGAGGACGGAGAACACGAGGTCGCTGATGTCGACCTTGCGCGATGCGCCGGCGCGGCTCGCGCGGCGCTTCGCGGCCGGGTTCGGCTCCGGCGTTGCGCCCGGCGCGACGTAGTAGCCCGAGCGTTCGCGCGCACGGATCAGCCCCCACTGTTCGAGCAGGTAGTACGCGCGAAACACCGTCGACTGGCTCACGCCGTGCTGCGCGATGATCTGCCGCAGCGACGGCAGGCGCGTGCCGACCGCGAGGTTGCCGTTGCGGATGTCGTCGGCGATCGTGTGGGCGAGGGTTTCGTAGCGTTTCATCGGCGTGGACGGGGCGCATCGTCACCGCGCGCGGGCCGGAGTGGCGCCGCGCCGGCGGGCGCGGGTCATTGTCCGATGCGCGGCCCGAAAAGGAAAGCGCGGGCGGCGCGGCGAAGGTGCCGCGCCGTCCCGATGCGTCAGGCCGCGTTCGGCTCCGCGTTCCGCCCGTTCGCGCCGCCGCGCAGCGGCGGCAACGGTTCGACCTTGCCGACGATGAACAGGTACGACAGCGCGCCGACCACGCACAACACGCCGGCCACCGCGAGCGGCACGACGAACGAACCCTTCGTGATCGACAGCATCACGCCCGTGAACGTCGTGATGAAGATGCCCGCGAGATTGCCCGCGAAGTTCTGGATGCCGCCGATCGATGCGACGTGCGCGGGCGTCGGCGCGATTTCGCCGACGAGCGTCCACACGTTGGCGCCGGCGAACGACAGGCTCGTGTACGCGAGGGCGAACAGCCCGAGGCACGCCCACGTGTTCTCGACGAACGCGGACAACGCGATCGACGACGACAGCAGCATCCCGAGCACGAGGCAGGTCTTGCGCGCGGCGGTCGCGCTCCAGCCGCGCCGGAACAGGCTGTCCGACACGTAGCCGCCGAGCCAGCCGCCGGGAATCGCGAGCAGCGCGGGCAACATGCCCCACGTGCCGAGCGACGCGAGCGAGAAGCCGCGCGACTGCAGCAGGTAGCTCGGGAACCACGTGATGAAGAAGTAGATCGCGAAGTTCAGGCAGAACAGTCCGATCATCATGCCCCACACGGTGCGGTAGCGGAACAGGTCGAGCCACGACACCTTCGCGCCGTCGGTTGCGGCCGCAACGGTCGGTGCGGCACGCTGCGCGAGCAGCGCGTCGACGGCATCCGGCGCGATCGCGCGATAGCGTTCCGGGTCGCGATAGATGAACCACCACGCCAACGCCCACACGATGCCGATGCCGCCCGTGATCACGAACGACCCGCGCCAGCCGACGATCGAGATCAGCCACGCGACGAGCGGCAGCGACAGCGCGGAGCCGACGCGCGAGCCGCTGTCGAAGATGCTGCTCGCGAGCCCGCGTTCGCTGCGCGGGAACCAGTTGAACGCGACCTTCGCGAACGACGGGATCGCGGCCGCTTCGCCGACGCCGAGCATCAGCCGCACGCCGACCAGTTGCGCAAGACCGCGCGCGGCGCCCGTCGCGACGGTGAACACCGACCACCAGCCGACGGCGAGCGCGAGGCTCACGCGCACGCCGACCTTGTCGATGAACCAGCCGGCCGGCAGTTGCAGGAACGCGTAGGTCCAGAAGAACGCGCTCAGCACGAGCCCCATGCCGACCGCGTCGAGGCCGAGGTCGGCGCGGATGCTGGGCGCGGCGATCGCGAGGTTCGCGCGGTCGATGAAGTTGATGACGTTGGCCAGGAAGCACATCAGGATCATGGCCCATCGGATGCGTGGCATGCGGTGTCTCCGCGCGGAATGTCGTGACGGGCGACCGGCGATCCGCTGCGCCGGCCGCCTCGATGGGGGTGTTACAGAGAGGCGTGCTGCGGCGCGCGGTCGAACTTCGCCAGCGCTTCCCACAGGCCGTTCAGGTAGACCGCGCCGAGCGCGCGATCGTAGAGGCCGTAGCCGGGCTTGCCCGTCTCGCCCCAGATCATGCGGCCGTGGTCGGGGCGCACGTAGCCGGTGAAGCCGGTGTCGTGGTACGCCTTCACGATCGCGGCGATGTCGAGCGAGCCGCAGCTCGACAGGTGTGCGGTTTCCTCGAAATCGCCGTTCGCGTCGACCTTCACGTTGCGGATGTGCGCGAAGTGGATGCGGCCCATCGCGCCGAACTCGCGCACGAGCGCTTCGACATCGTTCTGCGGGCCCGCGCCGAGCGAGCCCGAGCACAGCGTCAGCCCGTTCGCGGGCGTGTCGACGATGCGCACGATCCGTGCGAGATCGTCGCGGTTCTTCACGATGCGCGGCAGCCCGAAGATCGGGCGCGGCGGATCGTCGGGGTGGATCGCCATCTTCACGCCGGCTTCCTCGGCGACCGGGATGATCGCCTTCAGGAAGTATTCGAGGTTCGCCCACAGCGCGTTTTCGTCGACTTCGCGATAGTCGGCGAGCAGCGCCTGCAGTTGTTCGGGCCGGTAGCTCGAATCCCAGCCGGGCAGCGCGATGCCGTCGTTCGGATCGATCCGGTCGACCGATTCGGTGCTGAACGCGAGGCAGGTCGAACCGTCGGCGAGCGTCTTCGACAGCTCGGTGCGGGTCCAGTCGAACACGGGCATGAAGTTGTAGCAGATGACGCGGATGCCGGCCGCGCCCAGATGGCGGACCGTCTGCCGGTAGTTGTCGATCAGGCGGTCGCGGCCGGGCTTGCCGAGCTTGATGTCCTCGTGGACGGGCACCGATTCGACGACTTCGAACTGCAGGCCGGCGCGTTCGATCGTCGCCTTCAGCGCGTCGATCTTGTGCGCGGGCCAGACTTCGCCCACCGGTTCGTCGTAGATCGCGGACACGATATGCGTGACGCCCGGGATCTGGCGGATGTATTGCAGCGAGACCGGATCGGACTCGCCGTACCAACGGAAAGACATCTTCACTGGAGCGGCTCCTGGCTGACGGTTCATGCATCGGGCGACCGGGCGGCAGCGTGCCGGCCCGTCGTCGGTGTGCGGATTATGATTGGTATGCCAGTTACGCGGGATAGTGGTTTACCAGTTATCTGGTTCTGAATCGGCAGGAGCGAGCTTCCGGGAGCGTCCAGTCAAGCTGGCCGACAGGCCGAACCGGATGCTGGCCGGAATTGGTGTACCATTTTGGCGATCCGGCGCCGCGACGGCGCCGGCCAGCCCGTTGCGAGCCTTTCATGACCGATCTTTCCAGCCTGCCCGCCAGCCGCGACACCGATGCCGCGGACCGCTCCTATATCGGCCTTGCGCGTCAGATTCACGCGATGGTGGCCGCCGGCGCGTTCGAAGCCGGCGGGCGGCTGCCGTCGGAGCGCAGCCTGGCTGACCAGTTCGGCGTGAGCCGCACGCAGGTGCGCGAGGCGATCATCGCGCTCGAGGTGCAGGGGATCGTCGAGGTGCGGATCGGTTCGGGCATCTACGTGTCGGCGGCCGATGCCGCGCGGCCGGTGACGTTCGAGGTGCCGCGCGGCCCGGGGCCGATCGAGACGCTGCGCGCGCGCGGGCTGATCGAGGCGGAAGTCGCCGCGCTAGCGGCGACCGAGCGCAAGGATGCCGATCTCGATCGTCTGTTTTTCTCGCTGACGACGATGCGCGAGCAGATGGACGACAAGGCCGCGTACGACGCGGCCGATCGCCAGTTCCACCTGCGGATCGCGGAATCGACCGGCAACACGGTGCTGCTGCACATGGTCACCGCGATGTGGGACTGCGCGCGCAGCGATCCGCTGTGGGACAAGATCGAGGAGCACTTTCACTCGACCGCACTGCGCGAGGCCTCGCAGGAGGATCATCAGCGGATCTTCGCGGCGATCATGGCGCGCGATGCGGGTGGCGCGCGCGACGCGATGCGCGCGCACCTGTCGCGCGTGATCGCGGAGTTCACGCAGGCATGGCGCTGATGCTGGTTTCCGCGGACGGAGGCGGGCTGGCGTAATCAGCGTCGACGAAGGCGGGCACGCATGCGGTACATCGTCTTCGCAATCGTCATCGAAATTCGAATCGGCCAGCGTTCGGCAACGCGCTTTCTCCTGATCATTCGTCGCCCGGCTTGCCGCGTTCCTGCGCCCGCATCGATTTCGGCTCGACGGCGTGCCGGGCATGTGGCCGTCTGCATGCGCGACGCCTGCCTCGTGCGGCTACTTCCAATTGCGCGCCCGTGCTTTTTATGGTCTCGTTACGTGATATCGCATCGACTCGAAAAAGGATAGTCGAATGCAGCCGGGCGATTCATACGGGGTCCGATTGATCAGGGGAATCGGTGCGCGTACGCGCGCCCGCGGCGCCGCGCGCAGGCTGCTCGTCATCTTGACTCTGGGCTTGCTTGCGACCGGCCTGCCGGCTTTCGCCGACTCTCCCGAAACCGTTTACGACAACGTGCTGCGCGTGCTGGCATGGCCCGGCTATGCGGACCGCGACGTCGTCAGCGCATTCGAGGCGCAGTTTCATGTGCGTGTCGAAGTGACGTTCGTCGATTCCGACGAAGCGCTGTGGACGCGGATGCACAGCGCGGCGCCGCCGCTGTATGACGTGCTGGCCGCGAACACGGCCGAGATCCAGCGCTACGCGCACGAACGTCTGCTCGCGCCGATCGACCTGGCGCGCATCCCGAACCGGCGGCGGCAGTTGCCGAACTTCCGGCAGCTTGCGACGATCGGCGGGCTCGTGCAGGACGGCGCGACCTACGCGATCCCGTTCACGTATTCGTCGATGGGGCTGATCTACGACCGCAAGCAGGTACCGGCCGCGCCGCGCTCGATGCGGGAGCTGTGGAATCCGCGCTACCGCGGCAAGGTGCTCGACTTCAACAGCGCGCAGCACAATTTCTCGTTCACGGCGCTGGCGCTCGGTTATCGCGATCCGTTTCGCCTGTCGCTCGCGCAGACGCTCGACGTCGCGCGCAAGCTGATCGACCTGCGCCGCAACCTGCTGACGTACTACACGCTTCCTGAAGAGGCGACCGCGCTGTTCGTCCGGCATCACGCGGCGCTGATGTTCGGCAACTACGGCACGCAGCAGGTCGAGCTGCTGCGTCGCGCCGGAGCGGACGTCGGCTACGTGATTCCGGACGAAGGCGCGCTTGCATGGCTCGACTGCTGGGCCGTGACGCGCGGCGCGCAACGTCCCGAGCTTGCGTTCGCGTGGATCAACTACATGCTCGAACCGGCGATCGGCGCGTTGCTGACCGAGCGCCAGGGGCTCGCGAACACGCTCGAGCCGCCGCCCGGGCTCGATACCGGGCACCAGCATCTCGTGTGGCTCCAGCCCGTCGAGGACATCGCGCGGCGCGAATCGTTGTGGAGCCGCATCGTGTCGGGCGACCGGCCGGAGCGGTTCGAAAAATGATCCGGCTCGGGCTCACGTCGAAGCTGTCGGTGCTGTTCGCGTGCATCGGCGTGATCGCGTCCGGCACGACCGGCTATTACTCGTATCGCGCGAACCGCGCGATGCTCGTGCAGGAAGCGCAGCACAGCCTGCTGATGTCGACGCAACTGCTCGGGCAGCGCTTCACGACCGTGCTGTCCGACGTCGCCGACGATGCACTCGTGCTCGCACAGTTGCCGTCGTCCGCGCCCGTCGCGGGCAGCGACAATCCGGACAGTGCGCGACGCATGCGGCTCGAGCAGGTGTATTACAGCTTCATGAGAAATCATCCGGAATACCTGCAGATTCGCCTGATCGCGAGCGGGAATTTCGGGCTCGAACACATTCGCGTCGATCGCGACGCGCGTGGCATCGTCGTGCTGCCGGAAAGTGCGTTCCAGGAGAAAGGACAGTTCTCCTATGTATTCGATACGCTCGCGACGGCGCCTGGCCATATCTACCTGTCGCCGATCGTGATCAATCACGAGACCGGTTCGCTCGCGGCCGAAGGGCTTCCGATCCTGCGCGTGGGTACGCCGGTCGTCGACACGTCGGGCCAGACGGTCGGTGCGCTCGTCGTCGACGTCGAGCTGTCGCGCGTGTTCGACCGGCTCGAACGCGACCTGCCGGAAGACTATGAGGTGTATCTCGCGAACGAGTGGGGCGATTTCCTCGTGCATCCCGATCCGTCGCAGACGTTCGGCTTCGATCGCGGCCGGCGCGTGCTGATGCAGGACCGCTTTGCCGTCACGCGCGAGCTGTTCGACGGCGCGCGCGCGAGCGTGACGCTCAATGGCCTTGCGCAGCCCGACGACGCGCCGGGGCAGATGTTCGCGTTCGCGCGCACGCCGTTCGGGCACGACGAGGGCAACCGCTTCGTCGTACTCGGGATGGCGCGTCCACTGGCGGACGTGCTGGCGCCGGCCGGCGTGCTGGGCGACCGGATCGTCCGGATGGTGTTCGTGTCGAGCCTGCTGGCGGTGATCCTCGCGATCCTGTTCGCGAGCGCGATCACGCGGCCGCTGCAGATGCTCGCGCGCGCCGCGACGCACGTGTTCGACGATCCGGCAGCCGAACGGCTGCCGGTCGGGCGCGCAGACGAGATCGGCGTGCTCGCGCGCTGTTTCGACAGCATGTGCGTCGAGATTCGCACGCAGGTCGCGATGCTGCGCGCGAAGCAGCAGGAGCTTACGCATCTTGCCGGCCACGATCCGTTGACCGCGCTGCCGAACCGCCTGCTGTTCATGGAGCATCTCGATGCCGCGATCCGGCATGCGGCGGCGGTACGCGAAGGGCTGGCCGTGATGTTCGTGGATCTCGACCGCTTCAAGCAGATCAACGACCAGCACGGGCACTCGGCCGGCGACCGCACGCTCGTCGTGGTCGCGAAGCGGTTGAGCCTCGTGCTGCGCAGCGGCGACATGGTCGCGCGGCTCGGCGGCGACGAGTTCATCGTGCTGATTGCGGATGTGCGTTCACCGACGGTGATCGACGATGTCGCGTCGCGCATCCAGATCGTGATGGCCGAGGAACTGGAGTTCGGCGACCGGCGTATGGCCGTGGGTGCGAGCATCGGCGTCAGCGAGTATCCGGCCGACGGCGCATCGGCCGAGGAACTGCTGGTCAAGGCCGATGCGGCGATGTACGCGGCGAAGGCGTCCGCGAAGTGCGCGTGCGTGCGCTATCAGGACCTGGTCGGCGGCGCCGCCGCGCCGGACGATGCCGGGGCCGACCGCGTCGCATCGGGAGGCAGCCGGTGACGGCCGGCCGGTAAAACACGCGATGCAAACGCAACGAGCCCGTCGCGGACGGGCTCGTTGCATGTGCGGACTGCGCGCGGGGCGCGCAGCGGCAGCCTTAGTGGCCGAAGTAGACCGAGTCGCGCGGGCTTTGCACCTTGGCGGCCGGCGCGCCACCCTGGACGGTCGCGGCCGGTTGCGTACCGTAGCCGGTATTGTTGGCAGCGCGCACGCGGGCTTGCGCGGTCTGGATGTCGGCCGGGTAGTACGGGCTCGACTGGCTCGGCTTGTAGCCGGCGTTTTCGAGCTGGACCAGTTCGTCGCGCACCTGGGCGCGGGTCACGGTGCTTTGGGCGAATGCGCCGAACGAGGCGGACAGGGCAACAGCGGCAACGACTGCGGAAACGAGCGATTTCATGATGACCTCCGATGTTTGTCTTGGCTTTCCGCGTTCGACACCATGTCGTAAGCGGTTGATTACATCGTAGGCGTCGGTTGACCTAGGGTAAACGTGGATTTCAGTGAAAGATCGTTGCCGCTGAGGTAATAATTTCGGGAGAAATGCCTTCTGTCCCCATTCGGTATTGCCGGATTTGCAAGGGCGCGGTGGTGCGGGCGGGTGTCGCGCACGGGGCGGGTGCCTGGTGGCGACGGGGGCAACGGGGGCAGTCGAGATGATGCGGGCGGGTCGCGGTGCGGCCGGATCAGACGCCGTCGTCGTCGATTTCCTTGCGCTCCCGGCGTTCCTCGTTGCCGCGGCGCGCGCGCAGGCGCTGGCGCGACAGGACGGCGATCACCTGCTGGGTCGGCGCGCCGGACGGCAGTTCGTTGCGGATGCGATCGGGCACCATCGGCAGGCCCGCGCGCTGCCGGCGCAGCGCCTTTGCGATTGCCCGGCGGCATTCGTCCCCGTGGCAATCCCATTCATCGCGGATTCTCTGGCAATAACGGCATTGTTCCATCCGGACAGTCTAACGCGTCTTGGGGAACCGGACAGGGCGCGGGGCCGAACGCGTCATGCGTCATGCGTCATGCGTCATGCGTCGGGCGCGGCGCCGGCGAGCGCTTGCGCATGCGACTGGAAGCGGCGGTGTTCTTCCGGCGGAACGAGCGAGCCGCCGGTCGCCCAGATGACATGCGTCGACCGGCGCATGTCGATCGCGTGGCGTCGCACGTAATCGCGGCCGGCGGACGACCGCGTCAACCAGCCGGGCCCGCCGACGGCAGCGGCGGCCGATGGCTCCAGTTCCACGCCGGTAGTGCGTTGAACCGCCATCAACTGCGCGTAGAGCTGCCCGTCGCTGACGGTGAAGACGCCGGACAGCAGGGATGCCATCAGCGGACTGACCAGATGCGATGCCTGCGCGACCGCCAGGCCATCGGCCTCGGTCCGGTTGTCGAGCCCCACGTCGTAGACGGACACCGGCTTGTCGACCCCGGCGGCAAGCTGGACCAGCATGCATGGCGAAGCAACGGGCTCGGCGAAAAAGCAATGCACGTGCTTGCCGAACAGCGCATCGAGGCCATAGGCGATGCCGCCCGGCGCACCGCCGACACCGCACGGGATATGGACGAAGAGCGGGTGCGTCGCGTCCACGACGCGGCCCGACGCGGCGAGCTGCGCGGCGAGATGCCGGGCGCTTGCGGCATAGCCCAGGAACAGCATCAGCGAGCCTTCGTCGTCGACGAAATGGCAGCGCGGGTGATTGCGCGCCTGCGATCGCCCGGCCGCGACGGCTTGCGCATAATCGCCGTCGTGCTCGACCACGCGAACGCCGCGTTTTCTCAGGCGTGCCTTCTTCCATGGTTTCGCGTCGGTCGACATGTGAACGACCGATTCGAACCCGAGCGCGGCGGCCATCACACCGATGCTCAAGCCGAGATTGCCGGTGCTGCCCACGATGACGGTGTGCGCGGCAAACAGCGCGCGTGCGGCGGCCGACGCGAGGATCCTCCGATCTCCCGCCGGTTCGAGCAGCCCGCGTTCGATCGCGATCGACTCCGCGAGCGCCAGCACTTCATGAAAGCCGCCGCGCGCCTTGATCGAACCGGCGATCGGCAACGCATCGTCGCGCTTGATGAACCAGGCGCCGTGCTCGTCGGCCGGGTGCGACAGCGCGCGCTGCAATTCATCCGCCGGCATCAATGGAGACTCGATTCTTCCCGCAGTTGCCGCGAGCTCGGGAAACAGCGCGGCCATCAGCGGCTCGCAGCGCGCCAGCCGCGCTTCCGCCATTGCAATGGCGTCGAACGACGGCGCGTCCTTCGGCAACGGGCTGCCGGCATGGGGATTCAGCCACAGCAGCGGGCGACGAGATTGCAGTTCGGCTAATAGATTGGCGGGTTGGAGCGTGGCGATCACGGATTGGCCTTGGTATCGTTTGACGGAATAATGACGGGCAATGCTACGATTCCGGCGGACGGCGCGAAAGCGCCGATTTCTAATGAAAGCATTAGCCTGACTTATATCTATGCGACTGGACGGTTCGATTCTCGGCGCGTTGCTCTGCTTTGAAACCGCCGGCCGACTGCTGAGCTTCACGAAGACGGCACAGGCGTTCAACCTGACGCAAAGCGCCGTGAGCCAGCAGATCCGGCACCTGGAGGACCGGCTCGGCTATCCGCTGTTCGTTCGTCAGGCGCGCGGGCTGAAGTTGACGGAGAAAGGCGCGATCCTGCTCGGGACAATGTCGGGCGTGTTCGGCGACATCAATCGCACGCTTCAGGCGCTCGGCATGCCGAACGCGCCGCTGCAGGTGAGCTGCCTGCCGTCGCTTGCGCTGCAATGGCTGATGCCGCGCCTGACCGAATTTCACCGGCAACAGCCGAACGTGTCGGTGCGCGTGAAAGCCGAGTTCCAGTTGCTGGACCGGCAGGCGATGGAGACGGACGACATCGATGTGGCGGTGCGCTACGACCCGGTGCAATACAGCCGGCTGCATGCCGACGCGATCCTCGACGAAACGCTGTTTCCGGTCGCGACGCCTGCGTATCTGGCGCAGCATCCGTCGTTCGCCAGCGGGGAATCGCTCGATGGCGTCGTGCTGCTGCACGACGCCGCACCGTGGGTCGGCGCGCCCGAATTCGTGGAGTGGCACACGTGGCTGGAGGAGGTCCGTCCGACGTGGATCGCGCATCTGGACGGTCCGCAGTTCAATTTCTCCAGCCTTGCGATCACGGCCGCGCTGAACCACCAGGGCGTGGCGATGGGCCGCGCGGCGCTGGTGCATGACGAGATCGCGAGCGGACGGCTGGTCGACGTGTTCGGCAGGCATGTGCGCGCGCCGGCGCGCTACATGCTGCTGTCTCGCAATCCCGACGATCCGCGGACCGCGGCCTTTTCGGAATGGCTCAAGGCCGAGTGCACGCGCTTCGACGAAGCACGGTCGCAATGGCTTTCGAGCGGGAACGGATACCGGTGACCGATTTTGCCTTGTTCGCGCGGCGCTTTCGTCGCGGAAGTGTCGACGATGGTCAGTTGAATCGGACTGCGAAGCAATCGGGTAAGAGGAACAACCCGAAACTACAATTTCCCGTCCGTCTCCATACGGATTCCTTGCGGGCGAACGGAATTGAGCAGCTTACCTGAGCGACCAGATTCCCCAGACGGCGATCAACAGGCCAAGGCCGAATCCACAGCCCAGCAACACATAGGTTTCCATTTCGTGCCTCTGAAAACGTAGCAGCGCCGACGTCGGCATCGGCGTGCGAACAGCAAAGTCGGTCACGTAGCGTCCGCGCCGTCGGGCGGAGCGATACGCCGGGCCCGCGAATACTACGCTTTGCAGCTTTCAGAACGCATGCGCGATCGATGGCGGCGCGCCGACCGCTATTTGTTGGCAGCGTGCCCGCTGTCCATTTGCGTGACAGGCGATCCGCCATGCCTGAACACGCCCGATTTCCAGATCATCTGCGATGCCGCGACGAGCACGAACAGCAGGACGACCATCCTGAAGATCCTGGGCGACATCTTGTCCCGCAGCGGGCGAACGAGCCACATGCCGGCAATGGCCGGCAGGCTGGCCGCCGCCGAGACGGCCAGGTCGGCGCCGCTGGCGTGCGAGGTGCCGCTGAACGTCGTGATCAGCGTGACGATCGACACCACGAGGATGATCGCGATCTGCTTCGTGAACACGCGCCCGGTCGCGCCGGACGAAATCAGGTAGGTGGCGAGCAGCGGGCCCGGCACCGAAGCGATGCTTTCCATCAGCGCCGCGCCGAACCCGAGCGCGAAACCGACGGGCTTTTGCCACGCGCCCGGCAGGTTGAGCTTCGGCGCGGCGAGCATCAGCGTCGCGGCAACGATCAGCAGTGCGCCCGACGCCGCCTGCGCGTGCCTCGGATCGAGGGAGAGCAGGATCGCCACGCCGACGATATTGCCGATGACGGTGCCCGCGATCGGTGCGGCGATCTTCCGTGCCGTTGCCAGCACCTGGCCGCCTTCAAGCGCCTGCGGAATGTTGCCGAGGATGATCGGCATCGACAGCAGGAGCACTGCATGCCGGATCGGCAGGAACTGGCTGAGTATCGGCATCGCGATCAGCGGCACGCCGATGCCCGTGATCCCCTTGGCCATGCCGCCCAGCAGCAGCGCGACGGCGATGCCGGCCAGATCGAACGCGGTGAGCCCCTGCAGGCTGGAGACCAGCACACCTTCAGTCAGATTGAAATGAATCATGGAGTGGCATGTCGCGGCATGTCCGGCAGCGAGCGTGGTCGATGAAACCCGTTGCGCTCGCGTGCGTTTTGCACGCATTCGTTTGGGTGTGGCTTGAACCGGTCGTCGGATCGCATCGCACCGCGTTTTGTGCGGCCGGCGGGCGCGTGGCCCCGATTCAGGCCGGCAGGTCATACCGGCGAGCATGAGCAACGCGGTGGCGTGGTTCACATGGATTTTCGACCGCCGGCCGGTGCGCATGCAATCGACGCGGCGGATCGAGCGTGCATCTTACCCGAGCGGTGCTGAGGACGTTTGGCTTGTCCACGGCGTAGTGCGGTGCCATTTGTCGTACTGTCGGCTCGGTTCAATATAATTCATGATGTTTGGCCATCTCATGCATGGCATATATACCCTGGAACAAGGAGACCCGATGACGCTTGCCCAGTTGCAGGCACTGGC